>NZ_CALFCW010000072.1:0-157745 GCF_937950555.1 uncultured Pigmentiphaga sp.
AAAGACAAGGACGGCTGCGCCGTCCGCGCTATCCTTCCCCGCCCTGAACGGCGGGGCTTGTCGCGCACCGGGTCAGCCAGGCGCTGGGTGAGCGCGGGGGAGCGCAATGTTGCGTTTATCGCATCATTGAGCTTTTGTACCACGGTGTCGGGGGTTTTTGCCGGTGCGAAAACGCCCCACCAAGAACCGAGGGCCAATTCGGGCATCGGCTTGCCCAGCGCTTCGGAGAAGGTCGGCACGTCAGGGAGCAGGGGGGATCGCTTCGTGCCCGTGATGGCGAGGGGACGTACGCGATTTTCCTTGATGTAACCGATTGAGCTGCTCAGCCCGGTGATGACCATGGAAATCTGCCCGCCCAGCAGGTCGGTCAAGGCCGGGCCCGAGCCCTTGTAGGGAATCTGCTGCATGGTGATGCCGGCGGCTTTTTTCAGGACTTCGCCTGCCAGGTGGGTCAGGTTGCCGTTTCCTGCGGTGCCATTGGTCAGCTTGTCAGGATTGGCCTGGGCGTAGGCGACGAGCTCGGGCAGGCTCTTGGCGGGAACGCGAGGGTGCACCACCAGGGCAAGGGGCGCAATGCCTACCGATGCGACGGCGCGCAAGTCCTTGAGCGGATCGAAGGGCATTTCCCGCATCAAGCTCGGGTTGGTCGCGAGGGTCAGGTCGCCGAACAAGAGCGTATAGCCGTCCGCATTCGCACGTACGACTTCCATGCCGCCGATATTCCCATTGGCGCCCGGCTTGTTCAGGACCACGATGGGTTGACCAAGGGTCTTGCTCAGCTCGGCAGACAGCTGCCGGGCGAGGATGTCCGTCGGCCCGCCGGGGGCGTATGGGACGACGAGGGTGACGGCCCGGTCAGGGAAGGAAGCTTGGGCGTAGGCCGGCGTCAATGCGGCCAGACCGCCGATGGCGCCTATCATGCGCAGCATCGTTGTCTTGAATTTGTCCATGGATGTCTCCAGAAAAACGGTATGAATCAGGTACCGAGGTCGTGGGGTAGGCGGACGAAGAGATCGTCAATGGCCACAGGCTCGGGAATGAAACGCTGCTCGTGCATGTACTGGACAAGCGCTTGCAGCGTGGTGCGGTTGGCGTCTACGCCGTAGGGAAAGGCATCGCCGTGGAAAACCTCGTCGATCTCCTCCACGTCATTCCATTGCCATGGCAACATGGTTGCCAGCGTGCCGGAGAAGCGCAGCCGGCGCATCGCCAATCGTTTCGATTGCACGAACGCTTTGTACAGGCTGCTGGCCACCCAGGGATGCGCCTCGTAGAGTTCGCGGCGCATGGCAACGAGATGCATGATCGGGAATATGCCCGTTTCTTCGTAGAATTCGCGCTCTACGTCGCGATAGTTGGGAAAGAGGCGTGCGACGTCCGGACTGGTGTCGAGCGATTCCGGTTTGCGTGAGCCGATCAGCGCGTCGATGTCTCCACGCGCCAATAGCTCGCTCAGCGAATAGGGCGTTTCGTTCTGCTCGATGGATACGCCGGGCGGCAGGGGGACAACGGGCGGCTGGCCATGGGGGCCGGCTTTCTCGACGGCACCTTGTACCCAGTGAACCCCGCCCAGGTCAATGCCATATTGGTGCATGAGGTGGCCGCGTATCCAGATTGCGGCGGTTTGCGTGTACAGCGTGACGCCGATGCGTTTCCCGGCCAGGTCCCGTGGCGCCTGGATCCCGGCTCGTCGGTTGATGTAGATGTGGCCGTGCCGGAAGGCGCGCGACGGGAATACCGGCAGGGCGACGAACGGGCACTGCTTGCGTGCCGTCATGGTGATGAATTCGGAACTCGAGAGTTCCGACACGTCGAACTCAAGGCCACCTACCATGCGATCGAAGGTCTCGCGCGAGTCTTCGATGGGGATGTAATTCAACTCGATGCCTTCGGGTTGGACTTCGCCGCTGCGTAAAGCTTCCATTCGGTCGAAGCGACCACATGCAAAGGTGAGTTTGAGACGAGGCATGGCACATCAGTGGACGGATTCAGTCTCCTATTATTGGGCCTGCGGCCAGGCCTGATGGCCTGGTAAGCGTGATATGACCCATCTCATTTCGGAATGGCGCGGGGGTGACGCTTCCTTAGAATCGGCGCAAACAACAACCCTGCTCCGAGACCATGAACCCCCGTCCTCCTATTCGGCGTCGCGTCCTTGCGCTCGCCGGCGCGCTGCTGAGCCTGAATGCCGTCCCTGGTGCGTGGGCAGCCGACCCCTATCCCTCGCGCACGATTAACCTGGTCGTTCCCTATGCGCCCGGCGGCTCCACGGATCTGCTCGCGCGCCAGTATGCCCAGGCCTTGGGGCGCCGCCTGGGGCAGACCATTGCCGTCCACAACAAGCCGGGGGCGAACGGCAATATTGGCGGGATGGAGGTCGTGCGCGCCAAGCCCGACGGCTACACGCTCTTGTTCGGCGATTTGACGCTGGCCACTAACCCCAGCTTGGTCCGCGACATGCCGTTCCAGCCCATGCGGGATCTGACTCCCATCGTTCCCGTTGGCCATGCGCCGCTCGCTTTGCTGGTCAATCCCAACAAAACGCCGTTCAAGTCGGTACGCGATTTGATCGACTTTGCGCATGCCCATCCCGGCGAACTGACCAACGGGACGGCGGGGAACGGCAATCTTGGGCATTTGGGATTCGAGGTGTTCAAGCTCGCCGCCAAGGTAGAGATCCGCCAGGTGCCTTACAAAGGCTCCGGGCCCGCCGTCACCGATTTGGCAGGAGGGCAAATTTCCATGGTCATGACGGGGCTCAGCGGCACGGAGGGCTATCTGGAATCGGGCCATTTGCGCGCCCTGGCGATCACGGGGACCGAGCGGTCGCAGCAATATCCGCAAATTCCCACTTTGTCCGAGGCGACCGGGTTGCCGCTCCCCGAGCTGAACCTCGGGTCATGGTGGGGCGTCTTCGGTCCGGCAGGGCTGGCTACCGATGTGGTGGCCCGCCTGAACGAAGCCAGTATCCAGGCCATCTCGGATCCGGAAACCGTTGCCCGCTTGCATCGCATGAATGCCCGTCCGAGCCCCGGTTCGCCGCAGGTGTTGCGAGAGCAGCTCAAGAGCGAGACGGAGACGTGGGGCAGGATCATCCGCCAGATCGGATTGCAGCCCAACTGAACTAGCGCAAGGCGTCATCGCTCTCGTTGAGGTGACGGTCGAGTGTCGCGCATGGCGAATGTGGCCCATCTCGCGGGCTAGCCAGGCTGCTGCCCTAATAGGTTGCATGCGAACTAATTTTGAGGAAAAATGGTTCGCATGCAACCTAATTCTTCCATTTCATCGCCAGGCGAGCCGCATGCCCATGCGCGTTTCGGCAGCCTGATCGGCGCGGTGTTTCGTAAATGGCGCCGCGAGGTGACCCAGGATTTCAAGGCCATGGGGCTCACGGATGCCACGTGCGCCCCATTGCTTGCGCTCGTCGAGTGGCCGGTCCAAGCCGTTCGCCAAAAGGATTTGGCCGAACGCCTGTCGCTGGAGAAATCGTCGCTCGTGCGGATCCTGACGCAATTGCGCGACATGGGGTTGGTGGAATGGGAAACCGCTGAGGATGACCGTCGTGCGAAATCCATCCGCCTCACGCTACAGGGCCGGCGCCTGGCTGAGCGCATCGTGGCCAAGAGCATGGAGATCGAAGCCCGCATCCTGGAGGGGCTGACGGCCGAGGAGCTCCAGACTACCCGTGAGGTGCTGGGCAAGATCGTGCGCCGTTTCGAGGTGCAGGAATGAGCGCCGCGGGCCAACCCTTCGCCCCCGCCGTCCGGGCGCCGCTGTGGCTGCTAGTGCTGGTCACGTTGAGCGGCACGATGGCCATGCACATTTTCATGCCTGCCTTGCCGCTGGCGGGAGCCGACCTGGGCGCGAGCCCTTCGGGGATGCAGCAGACCATTACCCTGTACGTCCTCGGCCTGGCATTCGGCCAATTGATCTACGGTCCCATTTCCGACACGATCGGTCGCCGCCCGACGCTGTTGGCCGGATTGGGGCTGTACTTCGCCGCAAGCGTTTTCGCCTTGTTCGCGACGTCGCTGGAGTGGCTACTGGCGGCACGGCTCGTGCAGGCGCTCGGGGGCGCTGCTGGCATCACGCTCGGGCGTTCGATCGTGCGAGACATCTCCACGCCCGAACGCGCCACGAAAGACCTCGCGCTGCTCAATCTGCTCACGCTGGTCGGGCCGGGCCTTTCTCCCATCGTCGGATCCTTCCTAGCCGACAGCTTCGGCTGGCGCGCCGTGTACGTATTCCTGGTGAGCATCGCCAGCGTGATGGTGCTGTGTGCTTGGAAGCTCCTGCCGGAAACCAACCTGAACCGGGCCTCGTTGGCCTTCGGCACCATTGCCAAGGACTACGCCCGATTGGTGAGCAACCGGCGCTTTGTCGGATTCGCGGTGGGCGGTGCGTGCTCCAGCACTGCGCTTTATCCGTATCTCGCCTCAGCGCCCTACATCGTGCACGAGCAGTTGCACTTGCCCATCTCGCACATTGGCTGGTTCGCTGCAGTCACCATCGTAGGCGCCAGCATGGGGTCGGCGCTCACCCGGCGCCTGGTGGGCCGCATCAAAGTCGAGCGCTTTTTATACGCGGGCGCCGGCTTGAGTTTGACGATGGCCTGCCTGCTGCTGATCGTGCAATCCCTGGGCTGGCTGAACATTCCGTGGTTGATCGCCATCACTTTCACGCTCACCGTCGGTTGCGGGCTGTCCAGTCCCGCCGCCTTGTCGCGGGCGCTGTCCGTGGCCCCGGGCTTGATCGGGTCGGCTGCGGGGCTGTACGGTTTCGGCCAGATGGGGGCGGGGGCGATCGGAACCATGCTGGTCGGGTATGGCGCGGATCCTGCTATCTCCTGCGGCGTGGTTCAGGTCTTCCTGACGGTGTCGGCGTTACTCGCCTTCCGGCTTGCCACGTTACCCAAGAAAGAAGAATAGAGACAGCCATGAAATCCGGCATCGAAAACATCGACCTGAATCTACTACTCGTTTTCAAGCATGTTTTCGACTGCCGCAGCGTCAGCAAGGCCGCAGAAAAGCTGGGGCGCAGCCAATCCATGGTGAGCTACGACCTCGCAAAGCTGCGCCGCCACTTCGGTGATCCGTTATTTACCAAAACGTCGACAGGGGTCCAGCCGACTGAGTTGGCCTGCGAATTGGCCGGCCCCATCGCCGGAGGACCTCGCTACGGTCGTGCTCTCGGCGGAAAGGGGTGTAGCCCGAAGGTTCTCTTTTCGAGATAGCTCATATCTCCTGCCTTGTGAAGGGGGGGCGGCACTGATTAAATCCACGCATCGAAAATAATTACGTTGCGAGGATGACTTCGTCATGAAAGTGCTGCGGTTCAACCATGGGCGCCTGGGAATCTCGGATGGCGCCAAGGTCATCGACGTGACCGAGCAGTTCGGCGGCGAACAATGGCCTCCCGTTGGCGTCAATCGCTTGATTCGCGATTTTGCCCAGCATCGTGCCAGGTTCGAGGAAATGCTGGCTTCCGAGGCGGGCGTGCCGCTAGAGGCCGTTCGCCTGGAGACCCCGGTTCCGTGGCCGAACAAGTTGATGGCGTACCCCGTCAATTATCACGACCATGCCAAGGAAATGGCCTCCAAGGGGCTTGCCAGCGTGCAAGGCTATTTCCTGAAGGCAAATTCGTCGTTGGTCGGCCCGCAGGATGAAATTGAGCTGCCGGCTTTGCCGGGGCGGGAAGTCCATCACGAATGCGAGATCGCGCTGATCATTGGCAAGCAGGGGCGCCAGATTGCGCCCGAGGATGCGCATCATTGCCACGGGAACGCCGGCGGGCGTGGACAAGGTCCTGCCCGGGGATGAGGTGACGATCGAAGTCCAGCATGTCGGTAGGATGTCCCTAAAGGTGATCCAGGGCACGAAAGGTGCAAACCTGGTGTTCGACAAGCCGTATGAGTTCGTCCGGGCGGGGTAGTGCCATGAAGGATTGCGCCGCTACGGGATGCGCCGGTTCGTGCTCGATACCCCGGCACACATTCCCGCGGTAGAGATTTCTGATCTGGGTGTCAGCCCAGGCCGGTTCACAGGTCCTGGAGGTTTCCGGCAAACCCGTTCTTGAAGAGGCGGGATGCTTCCGGACGAGCCGACGCTGACGCGTACGCAATGCAAAGGCTGTTCTTCACGCCATCTGGGGCTGCCACTTGTTTCTCGAGGATTTGTCCGCTTTTATCGCCGTCGCCGAGCGGGGCAGTTTTTCGCGCGCGGCCGTGGAGTTGTGCATTGCTCAATCCGCCCTGAGCAAGCGGGTCAGGCGGCTCGAGCAGCGTACCGGTGCGGTGCTACTCGAAAGACGCGCCCGTGGAGTGGTGCTGACGCCGGTCGGCGAGGCATTTCTCCAAAGGGCACTTGCGCTGGTAGAGGAAGCCAACTATCTGGAGCGGCATCTGAGTTCCGCCATCCAGGTCCCCGCCGGCGAGGTCAGCATTGCCTTGCCGCGCCGCTCCGCGGGACTGATCGCTCCGAGGATCGTCGAGCGATGCCGGCTCGAGATACCGCGCGTGCGCCTGAACCTGTTGGAGGGAACTGCTGCGAACGTACATGGCTGGATGGTTCGGGGCGAGGCCGACGTTGCGTTGACGTACAACGCCGATCTCGGCGCAGGCTTCCGTGTGCTCCCTTTCATGTCGGAGCGGTTGGTGCTCTTCTCTTCTCCGGGATTGGCGCTCCAGCACTTCGGCATCGAGGGGCCGCCGCGGGTTTGCGCAGTACAGGACCTCTCCCGCGTGCCCTTGATTCTGCCGCGCAAGCCGGATGTCGTCAGGGTCCTCGTGGAGCGACTGGCGGCGGGCCACGGCTTCAAGCCCAACGTGGTGTTCGAGGCCGATGGCCTATCGACGATCAGGGGCATGGTGGAGTACGGGCAGGGCATGGCCCTCTTGAGTTTGAGTACCTCCTGGAACTATTCGGTCGAGCAGGGGAGGTTGGTGGCCATTCCTTTTTCGTCCCCGCTCGTGAGCTGGAAGCTTCACCTTGCACATAGCCTGAGGTCCGAAGGCGGTGCAGCCGTAAGCCGCGTCTTCGAGATCGTCAGGCGCGAAGCAATCGCGTTGCGCGAGTGCCCGACGTTCCCAGCGCGACGGAGGCGGGCGTGGCCCATCTTTCGTTTAGCTCGTGGAACGGCATCGTGGCGCCCAGCGGCACGCCCAAGAGTGTCATTGCCGTCTTGAACCGTGCGGTGAACCAGACCATCAGCGACCCGGCGGTCCGCAGTGATTTGGAGAAGCAAGGGTACGAGGTCGAAGCGCTGGACGCCGACCAATTCCAAGGCTTCGTGCGCGAGGAGTTCGAGAAGATTCGCGCCATCGTAAAACGGCTCGATGCGACGGTTCGCGATTAAGCCCGTCAGCGCGAGTTCGCGTCCCTACATTTCAACTGGAGTCTGATTCATGTCGTCAAGTTCTCAAGCCAACTGCCTGATTGCGGGCGCCGGCCCGGTCGGGCTTACCCTGGCATACTTGTTGGGAACAAGCGGTGTCAGGGTAACGATCGTGGAAAAGGATCCCGCCTTGCAGAAGGACTACAGGGCTTCCACTTTCCATGCCGCCACGCTCGACCTGCTCGAGCCCTATGGCATTTCCCAGCCATTGATCGAACGTGGCATAAAGTGCCCCATCGTCCAATACCGCACATGGTCCGACGGCGTTATCGCGACGCTGGACCATGCATTGATCGAGGATGAAACGCGCCACCCGTATCGCCTGCAATGCGAGCAATTCAAGTTGTCAGAGTGGTTGCTGGGTGCCCTAGAGAAGATTCCGAACGTCGAAGTCCGATATGGTTGGGAATTGACGGGCTTTACCATGGCCGACGATGCCGTCACCGCGACCGTCACCGACGGGCGCAGCCCCCGGCAGGAGACCTATTCCTACCTGTTCGGCGCGGACGGTGGGAGAGGAGTGACTCGTCGCATCCTGGACATTGCCTTCGAAGGATTCACGTATCCCGAGCGCATTTTGGTCCTGGGGACGCGGGCGGATCTCTCACAGCTGATTCCGGGGCTGGCATCGGTCAATTACGTCGCCGACCCGGAGCACTACGCGCATATTTTGCGAATTCCGGACATGTGGCGCTTGAGCCTGCCTTTGCCGGAACAGGTCGATGATGTGCAGGCCCTCGAGAGCGACTATATCCGGTCGCGGGTGGAACCGCTCATCGCTGGCTTCGATGCGCGCGACATTGCGGTAAAGAAGGTCTATGCCGTTCACCAGCGCGTGGCTGCCGCCTACGGCAGGGGGCGCGCCTTGCTGGTCGGCGACGCTGCGCACCTCAATAACCCCAAGGGAGGCATGGGCCTGAACGGAGGCCTGCACGACGCGGTTAGCCTATTCCGGCACCTGACGGGCCACTGGGACGATCCGGCCATGGTGCTCAGCCTGTATGAGGCCCAGCGCCGGCCGGAGGCAATCCAAGCCATCCATAAACACACGCAAGCCAACTACAACGCACTCAAGGGCGTCAATGTTTCGCGGGAGGCATTGGTCGCACGCTGGCAAGAACTCGAGCGGGACAAGGACGCGCAGCGACGGTTCTTGTTGGATGCTTCCATGCTTTCCTCCGTGCGCCGGTGCGGGTTGCTGACGTAAAGAGGACCATTGCTGCGAATCTTTCCGGTACGCAAAACGCGGGGTTGCGGGGAGGCCGCCGGTTTCCTCCGCACGGAGGAGGCGCGTCCCCGCCGCCACTATGATAGGGGTTCTCATCTTCATCCCAGCGGAGCCCCTATTGTCTGCCACAGCATTCCCCACGAGGTCGCCCGCCGCCGCGCGGGGCATTGCGTGCGTCCTGTTCGGCTGTTTCTGCCTGAGTGTCAGCGATAGCTTTGCCAAGTGGCTGGGCGAGTATTTCTCGCCTTTGCAGCTGGTTTTCATGCGCGGAGTCATCGCCGCCCCACTCGTGGCCTTGGTCGCGATACGTGCGAATGGCTTGCAATCCCTGGTTACCGTTCATCCCTTTCTCCACCTGGCCCGCGGCGCCATCAATGTGGCTGCCGCGTTTTGCTTCTATCTGAGCTTGACCTACATTCCGCTGGCCGAGGCGACGGCCATTGCTTTTTCGGCCCCTTTGTTCGTGACGCTCTTGTCCGTGGTGGTGCTCAGGGAGCGCGTCGGCGCGTGGGCGTGGTGCGCAGTGTGGATGGGTTTTGCGGGTGTGTTGGTCACGGTGCGGCCAGGGTGGGGCGGGTTTCATCCTGCGGCGCTGCTTCCGCTGACGGCAGCCGTGGGCTATGCAGTGATGATGCTGACGGCGCGGCGCATCCGGGCTGAGGAGCGGCTGACCACGACGGCGTTTTACATCGTCGTGGCCCAGGTGGCTGCCAGCGCGCTACTGCAGCCGTGGGTATGGCGACCGATCGATGCCTCCCAATTCGCGGGCATGGCCGCCCTGGCTGTATTCAGCACGCTCGGCTTGACCTTCGTCACGCAGGCGTTCCGGCTGGCGCCGCCCGCGGTGGTGGCTCCCTTCGATTATTCGGGGCTGATTTGGGGTGCGTTGTTCGGGTGGATATTTTGGGGAGAGGCGCTCGACGCCTGGACGTACGTGGGCGCGGGCCTCATTGCTGCGGGAGGGATCTTGGTCGTGACCCGCCAGCCGCGGGGCGATGAACACGTGGCCGCGAGCGAGGAGCGGTGCTCGAGGAATAACGAGGCCGGCGGGAGCAAGGCTGATGCACTACCACAAGTCGGAAAGTGCCAAAATTGCGATTAAATGCGGATTGTTGTAACGTATTTAGCAATTAGAATTAAGTGCAACGTCCCATGGAAAGTTCTTACGACGCGTCCGGCCGGCCATTGCTCAAGCGGTTCGTCCGTGTCCTCGTCGCATTCCTGATCGTCTGTTTCCTCAACGCGGCAATCCTACGGCTGGCCTGCCATTCGGGTGGCGTACCCGAATCGCGCCTCCTCTCCAGCTTTGCCGTGGGTTGCTTGTAAGGCGCGCCGCGCATTCGCAGCGGCGCACCTTCCCCATCACATCCGCCCGTAACCCCCGCCACCCGGCGTTTCGATCTCCACCCTGTCGCCAGCTTGCAGCTCGGCCTGATCGGCATGGTCGAGGGGTTCGACGCTGCCGTCCGTCCTCAAGATGCGCGCCTTGCCCGGCGCGCCGGCTTCTCCGCCGGCCAGCCCGAAGGCAGGGTGGCGCCAACCATTGGCGAGCAGGGACACTGTCATGGGCTCGAGAAATCTCAGCGTGCGCAGGCCGCCGTCTCCTCCGCGCCACCGGCCGGCGCCCCCGGATCCACGGCGGATTTCATAGCGCTCCAGTCGCACCGGGAACCGTAATTCCAACACTTCCGGATCGGTCAGTCGCGAGTTGGTCATGTGGGTCTGCACCACCGACGTACCGTCGAAGCCGCCGATCAGCTCGCCCGCTTCGTTGAACCGGCCACCCGCGCCGGAGCCGCCGGAGATGGTTTCGTAGTACTGGTGCCGGGCGTTGCCGAAGGTCAGGTTGGTCATGGTCGGCTGGCTGCTCGCCATGATGCCCAGGGCCCCGTACAAGGCATTGGTGACGCAAGTCGAGGTCTCGACGTTGCCGGCCACGACCGCTGCCGGATAGCGCGGATTGAGCATGGAGCCTTCCGGCACCACGATGGTGAGCGGCTTCAGGCCTCCGGCGTTCATCGGAATGTCCTCGTCGAGCAGCGTGCGGAAGACATAGAGCACCGCGGCGGAGGTCACCGCGCGGGGCGCGTTGAAGTTGTTGGGCAGTTGCGCCGATGTGCCGGTGAAGTCGAGCGTCGCGCTACGCGCGGCGTGATCGACGGTGACTTTCACGCAGACCTGCGCGCCGTTGTCCAGCGTGACGGTGAAGCTGCCGTCACGCAAGCGGCTGATCGCCCGCCGCACGGACTCTTCGGCGTTGTCCTGGACGTGCTTCATGTACGCCTGTACCACGTCCAGGCCGAAGTAGCGCACCATGGCCATGAGCTCTTCCCGGCCCTTCTCGTTGGCCGCTACCTGGGCGCGCAAGTCGGCAATGTTCTGGTCAATGTTGCGCGCGGGATAGCGGGCGCTCGCCAGTAATTCCCGCATCTCGGCTTCCCGCATCCTGCCGTCGCGCACGAGCAGGAAGTTCGTAATCAGCACGCCTTCGTCTTCGATGGTGCGCGAGTTGGGGGGCATGGAGCCCGGCGTCAGCCCGCCGATGTCGGCGTGATGGCCGCGCGAACCGACGTAAAACAGCACCTGGGAGCCGCTTTCGTCGAAGATGGGCGTGATGACGGTGACGTCAGGAAGATGGGTGCCCCCGGCGTACGGATCGTTGAGGACGTAGACATCTCCCGGCCGCATCGTCTCGCCCGCACTGTCGATGATTGCGCGCACGCTGGCGCCCATGGATCCGAGGTGCACCGGGATGTGCGGCGCGTTGGCGACGAGGTCGCCCTGGGCGTCGAAAATGGCGCAGGAGAAATCGAGCCGCTCCTTGATGTTGACCGAATGCGCCGTGTTCTGGAGCCGCCACCCCATCTGCTCGGCGATGGACATGAACAGATTGTTGAAGATCTCCAGCATGACGGGGTCGGCTTCGGTGCCCACCGCGCGGCGTTGGGCCCGGGGGCGCGCCCGCTCGAGCACGATGTCGCCGCTGGCCAGGGCCTTTGCGCTCCATCCCGGGTCGACGACAGTCGTGGCGTTGGCGTCGGAGATGATCGCGGGGCCGGTGACTTCGTCGCCCGCGCGGAGGTCTGATGCGGCATAGAGCGGCACGTCCCGCCATTCCTCGTCGGCATGCATGGCAACGTGCCCGAGAGGTTCGAGCCGGGTGCCCGCTTGGCGTGCAGGACGGGAAAAATTCGCCGCCCTCGAGCCGTGCAAACCGCCGCAAGCCGTCGCTTCGGCGACCGCAGAGTCGATCACGAGGGCCCGATCCGGCATCAGGAAGGCGAACCGCTGGCGATAGGCGCGCTCGAACTCGCCCAGCATCGCATCCGCTTGCCCGAAGGGCACCGGCAGCGCGGTGTCGGTGCCTTCATAGCGCAGGTAGACGCGCTGCGCGATGCGTATTTCTTCGGGCTTGGAGCCTTGCCCGACCAGCTCATTGCATGCTGCGGCGCCGAGATCGTCGAGCACGCGGCTGAGTTCGGCCAGGCCGTCGGCATCGAAGCGCCGCTCGACGGATCGTTCGCGCACCGCGGTGGCCACTGCCAGGCCCATGCCGTAGGCCGAGAGCACGCCGGCCAGGGGGTGTATCAGCACGCGGGGCATGGCTAGGGCGTCTGCCACGGCGCAGGCGTGCTGGCCGCCGGCACCGCCGAAGGTCGTCAGGGTATAGCGCGTGATGTCGTAGCCGCGCTGTACCGAGATGAGCTTGATCGCGTTGGCCATGTTGGTGACGGCAATTTCAAGGAAGCCGTGCGCAAGCGCTTCCGGCGTGACCAGGCGACCCGTCGCGCGCGAGACCTCCTCGGCCATTTCGGCGAAACGCGCCCGGACGATGTCGGCGTCGAGCGGCTGATTGCCGTCGGGACCGAAGACGGCCGGGAAGTGGGCGGGCTGGATCCGGCCGAGCATCACGTTCGCATCGGTCACGGTCAGCGGTCCGCCGCGCCGATAGCAGGCCGGGCCAGGGTCGGCACCCGCCGATTCGGGGCCCACTCTCAGCCGGGAGCCGTCGAAGCGCAAGATGGAGCCCCCGCCCGCCGCAACGGTATGAATGCTCATCATGGGGGCGCGGAGCCTGACACCCGCCACCAAGGTGTCGAAGGTCCGCTCGTATTCGCCGGCGTAGTGGGAGACGTCGGTTGACGTGCCGCCCATGTCGAAGCCGATCACCCGGTCGAAGCCCGCGGCGGCCGAAACGCCGGCCATGCCGACGATGCCGCCCGCCGGCCCGGACAGGACGGAGTCCTTGCCCTGGAAGGTACGGGCGTCGGTCAGGCCCCCGCTCGATTGCATGAACTGCAGGCGCACGCCCGGCAGGGCTGCAGAGACGCGATCGACGTAGCGGCGCAGGACGGGAGAGAGGTAGGCGTCGACCACGGTGGTGTCGCCACGCGCCACGAAACGGATCAACGGCGATACCTCGTGTGAGACGGAGACCTGCACGTAACCGAGTTCGCGCGCAATCGCGGCCAGGCGCAGTTCGTGGGCGGGATTGCGGTAACCGTGCATCAGCGCGATGGCGACGGACTGATAGCCCTGTTCCCGCCCGCGGGTCAATTCCGCTCGGGCTTGTTCTTCGTCGAGCGGGGCGACGATGCTGCCGTCGGCTGCCATGCGCTCGTCGATTTCCACCACGAGGCTGGCAAGCTGTTCAGGCAGTACGATTTCTCGATCGAACAGGCGGGGGCGGTTCTGGTAGGCGATGCGCAGCGCATCGCGAAAACCCCGGGTAACGGCCAGCAGCACGCGTTCGCCTTTGCGCTCGAGCAGGGCATTGGTGGCCACGGTGGTGCCCATGCGGACCACTTCGATGCGATCGGAGGGTATGAGGTCGCCGGGGGCGAGGCCGAGAAGCCGGCGGATGCCTTCCACGGCGGCGTCTTCATAGCGGCCCGGGTTCTCGGAGAGCAGCTTGGCCGTCACCAGCGATCCGTCGGGCCTGCGCCCGATCACGTCGGTGAAGGTGCCACCTCGGTCGATCCAGAATTCCCAGCGGGCATCGTCGGAGGAAGTAGGGCGGGAGGATGCGGTCATAGCGATGAGGCCGCACGCGCGGCTTGGTCGTAGAGCCCGGAGAGCATGCGCAAACGTCGCGCGACGTCTGATAGCGAGGCGTCGTCCGCCAGTTCCCCTTCGATGCTGGGGAGCAGGCAGCGTCCTCGTATGTCGCGAAAGCGCTCGATCAGCGCGGCGCCTTCGTTCGTGGTGGCGTAGAAGACTTCCTTGCCGATTTTCTCTCCGCGTACCAAGCCCATGCCGGCCAGTTTTTTCAACGAATAATTGATGACGTGGGTGTCTTCGTAGTTGAGCGTAAAGCAGATATCGGCGAGCTTCTTGCCTCGCTGGCGGTGATGCACGTGATGCAGCACCAGGACGTCCGTGATCGCCAGTTCGGCTTCGCCCGCCGCAGCCATGCAGCGTACCACCCAACGGCTGAACGCGTTGTGCGCGATGATCAGGCCGAATTCCAGTTCGGAAAGCTCTGCGTGCGGGCCGGTGGCCAGGTGGGCCGAGGACAGGATGCGCAGGCGTTCGCCCACCCCTTTGCCCGGTTCGCGCTTGCGATCATTCATGCCGCGCCTCGCTCCGGGATGCGGCGCGCCAGTTCGGGACCGGTGCCGATCATTCCTCCTCCTCGTCATCTCCGGCGAACAGCCGTTCCTTGGGCGGCGCGATTTCGGTGATGAGGTCACGCACCAGCGGCTTGTTGGGCAGGGGGGCGACGGTATGCACGGCGCCCGGCTGGAGTTTGGCGAGACACGCGTAGACTACCTTTCCGTCGAGCCGCATCATGCATTCTTTACAGGCGTTGGCGTTGATGCACGCGTAACGGAAAGCCAGCGTGTCGTCGCGATGAATGCGTATCCAGCGCAGGGCGTCCAGCAAGGAAGCAGCCCCTTCGGGCGGAACTTCGAACTCCTCTTCACGGGCGGGCGAACCCGCGCTGGCCCGCTGTATGCGCAGGCGGATGGGGGCGGGGGATGAGGTCATGCGATTTCCTCCTGCCCGGCCGCGAGGCGCTGGACCGGCTGCGTGGCCAGGGTCCAGGCGCCGTCGTGCCAGGCGATGATCTGGTTCAGGGTCCAGGCGTCGTCCTGCGCGGGAAAATCCTCTCGCTGATGGGCGCCCCGGCTTTCGCGGCGCGCAATCGCGCAGCGTGTCACAGCTTCGGCTGCCAGCAGCATGTTTCGCAGGTCGAGGAAGTCCAGGCGCACGGGGTCTTGCGGCCCGCCTCCCGGTATCGTCTCGCCGGCGCGGTCCCGCAGTTCAGCCAGCGCCGACAGCGCGTGCTGCAGGCCGGCCTCGGTGCGGAACGGTCCGACATGCGTTTGCATCACGTCCTGCAAGGTGTTGATCAGTGCGGCGGAATTCGGTTCGCTTCGTCCGGATGGGCGCGGGACCAGTGCTGCCAATGTCGGGGCGGCCAGCTTCTTGAGCTCGGCCAATGTCGGGGCGGAAGCCCCTTCGGCGGCCGTGGCCGCCGAGCGTCCGGCCCTCAGCCCGAACGTGACGGCCTCGGTGATGGCATTGCCGGACAGCCGGTTCGCGCCATTGGCGCCGCCCACGGCTTCGCCGGCGGCGTAGAGGCCTGGGACGTCGGTAGCCATGTCGGTGTCGACGCGTATGCCGCCCATGTGATAGTGGGCGATTGGGGCGACTTCGATCGCCTGTTTGGTCAGGTCGATGCCGGCCTTGGCGAGCTTGTCGATGATGGGGCCGAACGCAGCCCGCAGCTTCGGTTCCGGTACGTGCTCAAAGCTTAGCCACGCCCCGCCTGAGGGCGAGCCGCGACCGGCCTCGACTTCTTTCAGGATGGCATAGGTCGCGGCGTCGCGCGTGGTGGTATAGCCTTGTTCCTCGGCTGGGTTGCCGTAGCGTTCGACGAACTCCTCCCCCTCGCTGTTGAGCAGCTTGCCGCCTAGCTTGTACCGGAAGGGATCCCACATGATGGGGTCGAAGCCGACCAAGCGCGGCGCCAAATGACCGATAGGGAAGAACTGCACGAATTCCATGTCGATGAGCCGTGCGCCGGCGCGCAGCGCCAACGCAAAGCCGTCGCCTCCCATGTTCAGCGACGCGCTGTTGCGCCGATACAGGCGGGTCAGTCCGCCGGTCGCGATGATGGTCGCCGACGCGCGGACCAGGACGGGGTCGCCCGTCGCGAGGTGCAGTGCGACGGCGCCGACCACGCGATCGTCCTTGCGCAGCAAGTCGACTATCAGCAGGTCCCCGACGCGTCGCACGCCCGGTTCGCGCGCGACCTGGGCCCGCAAGGTTTTCGCCACGGCCGGCCCGGTGTTGAGATAGTCCACGTAGACGCAGCGAGGACGATCGTGGCCGGGCGCGCGGGTCTGCGCCAGGCGTTCGCCGTTGCGCGCCCAGCCCACTCCCCAGCGGTCGAGCAGGCGAATGGCTTGCACGCCCTCCTCGCACAGCAGCCGGGCGAGCGGTTCGTTGCACAGGCCCCGTCCCGCCGCGAGGGTGTCCCGCAAATGGTATTCCCAGTGGTCCGGCCCCTGTTCGCCGAGGGCTGCGGCCACCGTCATCTGCGCCATGATCGTCGCGCCGCCGCGACCGATCAGGCTGCGGTCGGCCAGTAGCGCCAGCCTGCCGGCTTGGGAAACGGCGATCGCCGCACTCATGCCCGCACCGCCGGCACCGATCACCAGCACGTCGGTTTCGAGGGTATGCAGGGTGGAATCAGACATATCTTGCTCCGTGACGTCATGCGTCTTGCCCGTTGGGGGCGGGGACCATTTCCGGGCCTTCTCCGCCCAGATAGGCTTCTTGTACAGCGGGGTCCGCGGCAAGGTCGGCGGCCCGGCCGTGCAGCACCACGTGCCCATGTTGGAGCACATAGGCCCGGTCTGCCAGTTCGAGCGCGATGCGCGCGTTTTGCTCGACCAGCAATATCGTTTGTCCGGCATCCTTCCAGCGGAACAACACCTCGTAAACCGCGTCCACGAACTTCGGCGACAAGCCCATGGACGGCTCGTCGATGCACACGAGCCTGGCCCGGCGCAGCCACGCGCGCCCGAGAGCCAGCATTTGCTGTTCTCCCCCGGACAGGGTGCCGGCTAACTGGGAGCGCCGTTCTGCCAGCCGCGGAAAGGCTTGGAATACCTCGTCGAGGTCTGCGGCGACGGCCGCTTTGTCGCGGCGCCGGGGATAGGCACCCAGGAGCAGATTCTCGCGCACCGACATGTCGGGGAACACGCGGCGGCCCTCCGGCACGCTCGCTACCCCCAGGTCAATGACGTCTGCCGGGCGCAGGCCCTGGATTTCTTTCCCGTCGAGTACGATGCGGCCTTTCGACGGACGCACCAGCCCGAGTACGGACTTGAGCGTGGTGGACTTGCCCGAGGCATTGCCGCCGAGCACCGACACCACCTCTCCGGCACGCACCTCGATGCTGACGCCGAACAAGGCTTGGACCGCGCCGTAGTGCACGTCTACGGCATCGATGTGGAGGAGGGGGCGGATAGACGAATCAGCCAAGGTGTGCATCCGAATTGACGGGCCGCTTGCGTGCCCGGCCGAGATAAGCTTCGATGACTTCAGGGTGGCCCAGCGCTTCCCCAGGTTCGCCGGAGGCGAGGATGCGCCCTTGGTTGAGCACGATCACCCGGTCCGCGATCCGGCGTACCAGCGAGAGCTTGTGCTCGACCACGACCATGCCGAGCTCGGGCTGTGAGGCTCGTAGCGCCAGCAGTAAATCGGTGAGCTCCGCGGTTTCGCTCGGGTTCATGCCGGCCGCGGGTTCATCGAACAGGACGAAGCGCGGACGAGCCGCAAGCACGCGCGCCAGCTCCAACCGCCTCCGATTGGCATAGGACAGGCTGTAGGCAGGCTGGCCGCGGCGCGGCCAGAGGCGGTCGCCGAAACGCTGCAGCGCCTCGCGCGCGTCTCGTTCCGCACGTTCGCGCCGGCGCCGCCATCCGGCCAAGCCGAAGAGCTCGCCTGCGACCTCGGCCAGCGGATTGATCAACCCTCCCGAAGGGGACCGGGCGAGCAGGCTGGCCTGGGTTCCGAGCATGGCACTGTCCCAGACGCTGAGCATGGGGAACACCCGCGACGTCTGGAAACTGCGGCCCAGCCCCAGCCGCGCGATCCGCTCTGGCGCCAGGCCGTCGATGCGCTTGCCGTCCAGGTACACGTGGCCGCTGGTTGGCCGCTCCACGCCACTCAACAGCTGGATGAGCGTAGACTTGCCCGCGCCGTTGGGGCCGACCAGCGCCACGGTTTCTCCCGGCGCTACGGTGAAGCTGACGTCATCCACGGCCTTCACGCCCCGGAAGTGCCGGCTCAGGCGTTCAACGCGCAAACCGCGTTCGGAAGGGTAAGTCATGCTCAGCGTGCTCCCAGCAAGCCGTGCGGCCGGACGCGCAGCATGACGAGCAGCGCGATGCCATAGGCCACCATGCGCCACTCCGCGAATGGCCTGAGTAGTTCCGGCAACAACGTCAGCGCGAAACCGGCCAGCGCTGCCCCCGTGAGATTGCCCAATCCTCCCAGCACGGCAATGGTGAGGATCAGGATGGAGGCGCTGACAGTGAAGCTTTCCGGACTGACGACGCTCTGCACATAGGCAAAGAGACCTCCCGCAGTACCGGCAAGCGCACCGGACAATGCGAATGCCAGGAGTATGTAGCGATGTACCGGAAGGCCGGCGGTATGCGCTGCCAGCCGATCTTCCCGTATCCCGCGCCACGCCCGGCCGATGCCGGAGTCCAGCACCCGCTGGGCAACGAAAAGCGCGAGCCCGGCGACGGCAGCCACCAGCCAGAATTTTTCGGCCAGCCCGGTCAATGCGTGGCCGCCGAGGAGGGCGAGGCGAGGGGCCGGGATGCCGATGAAGCCCATGGGCCCGCGCGTGACGTCGAGCCAGCTCATGAACACCAGGTAGCCGATCTGCCCCACTGCAAGCGTGCCGAGCGCAGCGGTATGGCCGCTCAGTTTGAGCAAGGGCAGCGCCGCGACGACGGCAACGAGCCCCGTGACCAGCGCGGCGCCGGCGAGGGCGGCTTCGGCGGGCCATCCCATATTGCGCGCCAACAATCCCACCGCGTAGGCACCGACTCCGTAGAACGCTGCGTGTCCGATGGACAGCAGGCCCAGTGCACCCGAGACCAGGCTGACGCTGGCCACGAGCACTGCGAAGAGTATGCCGTAGACCACGGCCTGCAGCAGGTAGGCACTTTGCGTGACGAGGGGCAGCAGCGCCAGCAGGCAGCCCACGGCGAGAAATCCCCAGGGCGGAAGCTCCCAGGCGCGTACGGTGCCACGCTGGCTGGATGACGAAGCCAGAACGCTGGAGGTCGGCATGGCGCCCGCCGCCCCGCTCGCCC
The DNA here is from genome assembly GCF_937950555.1 of uncultured Pigmentiphaga sp. Classification (NCBI taxonomy): domain Bacteria; kingdom Pseudomonadati; phylum Pseudomonadota; class Betaproteobacteria; order Burkholderiales; family Alcaligenaceae; genus Pigmentiphaga; species uncultured Pigmentiphaga sp. The sequence continues at coordinate 18,970 of NZ_CALFCW010000072.1, forward strand.
CGCCGAGCGCATCGAGCCTGCGGTCTCCCAATATTCCATGCGGACGGAAAACCAGGAACACCAGCACCAGGCAAAAGGCCACGAGATCGCGCGAGCCCTCGCCCAGATAAGCGCTCGCCAGCGTTTCCACCACACCGAGCAGCAAGCCGCCGAGCACGGCGCCAGGCGTGCTGGTCAGGCCGCCCAGCAGCGCTGCGGCAAAACCCTTGAGCCCGAAGGGCAGGCCCATTTGCGGAAACACGCTCTTGAAATAGAGCGCCACCAGGATACCGCTCAGTGCCCCCAGCGCACCGGCCAGGCCAAAAGCCAGGCTCTTGACGGTTCCGGTGCGAATCCCGAGTTGCGCGGCGGCATCGCGGTCTTGCGCCGTGGCACGTAGCGCCCGGCCCCACCATGAGCGGGACAGAAACACAGACAGTGCCAGGGTGGCGAGCGCCCCGAAGCCGAAGATCAAGAGATCGGTGCTGGTGACGTAGGCGCTGCCGAAATAGTAGGTGGTTTCCTCGAAGGTGACGGGGAAAGCCTGGCTCTCGGGCGACCAGAGGATTTCGGCGAGTTGTTCGATGATGAGGCTGATGGCCAGCGTGGAAAGCACCGGCGCGATATAGGGAGCATTCTCCAGCGGCCGCAGCGCCACGCGCTCGAGCAGCATGCCGAGCAGCGCGACACCGGCGACGGACAGCGTAGCTGCCGCGGGCAGGGGGAGGCCGAAGGCAGTGACGCCAGTAAAGGCGAGGAAGGCGCCCACCATGAAGAGGGCACCCTGGGCGAAATTGATGAGATTGGATACGCCGAACACCAGCGAGAATCCAAGCGCGATCAACGCATAGACTTGGCCGATGGCAAGGCCGTTGAGAATCTGACTGGCGAAAAGCTCGAGCATGAGTAAGCTGCGCAGGCTGCAAATGGCCGTCGCCGGCCGCGCTGGAAGGCGGGCCGGCGACAGCCTCGAATGGAATTATTGGTTCAGTTGGAACTGGCCATCGCGGATGACCAGGAAGGTGGGAGCCTTGCGCACGTTGCCGTTCTCGTATTTGGTCACGCCGGTTACCCCCTCGTAGGCCGGGCCGTTGGCCAACTCGTCGCGAACGGCTTGTCCCGTCAGGGGTTTGCCGGATGCCAGCACGCGCCGGATGGCGGCGACCCCGACGCCGGCTGCGTCATAGGCCAGGGCGGCGAATTGGTCCGGGGTCTTGTTGTACTTGCTGCGGTATGCGTCCACGAAGGCTTTCTTGGACGGATCCCCTGCGAAGAAGATGCTGTGTACGACCACGCCTTCGGCCGCCTTGCCGGCCAATTCAATGAACTTCGGCGAGGTAAGCGGTACGCCGCCGCCCGCCGGGATATTCACCCCCGCCTGGCGCAGCTGCTGGATGAAGATCGACGCTTCCTGATAGGGCAGGGCCAGGAAAACGCCGTCGGGCCTGAGGGACTTGATCTTGCTCACCAGCGGGCGGAAGTCCTTGCTGCCCGGCATGACAGCTTCCCTCAACAGTACTTGGGCACCGTCCTTCTCAAGGGCTTCCGCGGTGGCCTTGACGGTGAATAACCCCCAATCGTCCTGCGAGTAGGGGATGACGATGCGAGTGGCCTTGAGCTGCTTGTGGATGGTGTCGGCGTTGTACTGCGCCAGCACGTCGTCGGTATTGTTCTGGCGGAACTGATACGGGCTTTGCTTGCTGAAGTCGGGGTGCGAGGAGGTCGGGCTGATCTGCGGGATCTTCGCTTCGGTGAAGATGGGGGCCGCAGCCAGCGAGGCCGTGGTGGACCAGGATCCGATAGCCAAGACCACCCCCGGCGTGGCAACGATCTTGCGCGCGACCGTCGCCGCTTCCTGCGGGGAGTTGCGGTCGTCTTCCACCACCAGCTTGACCGGACGGCCGTTGATGCCACCCTCGGCATTGAGCTTATCGAGGTAGAGCTCCACCGCGTTCTTGAAGCTCGCGCCGTACTCGGCGAAATTGCCGGACAGGTGGGCAAACAGGCCTATGGTGATCGGCGGTTCCGCGGCCAAGGAGGGGGCAGACAATAGGCCGGACAGGGCCGCGGCCGCCAGCAGGCGGCGGATTGAAGTACGCGTCAGCACAGCAGTTCCCGAGCGATGGTTGGAGAAACCGGCACCGCCCGCGGCGGTGCTGCAAGTGCGACAACGTTATTCTTTCATCGATAAAACATCAACGTATTGTTACTAATAAGCTTATAAGCTAGAGGGGTGCAAGCCTATCGCTCGCGCCCCTCGCGCGCGCTCTTCCTGGTTCATGTGGGCGGCTGCCCAGCGTGCCAGCTCGAGTCCGGGTAACGCATGCGGCCGCCACTGGCGACGCGGTTCCGGTCCTCGGCCAATACATTCCCTGAGTCGCCATGGGATCAGCGTCCTGGCTCGAACCGGACGATGTAGCTTTCGTCGAACGAAATCTCGTCGCCTATCTCCATCCCGTCGAATTGCGGCGCGCCGTGGCTGAAGCCTGTGATCTCCGCATTGAATGCAAGCGAAACCCGGTTTTTCAGTTTGGCGTAGACGAGCACGTTCGGATCCGCGGCGCTGCGCAAGCAAGCCCGGCTGCCCATTCGGTCTTCCGCATCCGGAAGTGAGTCCGCCAGGGTGAGTGGCTCGGCCGGCACGCTGTCCGCCGGGGTATTCCAACGTTGCGTCAATTTGCTGGCGTCGTGATGTTTCATGAAAAGCTCCCGGCCGTCATGCAATCGTTCAGGCTGCTGGTCCGTTCGATCCCTTCGAGCGCCAGCGTCGCCGCATCCAGCGTATACCAAGATACACTCGCGAAGGTTACAACTCGTTCTCCGCTAGGTACCCGCACCGTGTCCGCTGCCTCCGCACGCTCGTCTCGCCCGTTGGTCATCGCCTCCGTCATGGCCTCGATGTTCATGATCGCGATTGAGGCGACCATCGTCGCGACCGCCATGCCGCAAATCGCTGCCGACTTGGGCGGGCTCAAGCTCTACAGCTGGGTCTTCGCGTCGTTCCTCCTGACCCAGACGGCCATGACGGTCGTGTTCGGAAAGCTGTCAGACGTCTATGGCCGCAAGCCGGTGATGCTGGCAGGCATCGCGGCATTCCTGCTGGGGTCGATCCTGGCGGGCTTCGCATGGTCCATGCCATCGATGATCGTTTTCCGCCTGATCCAGGGCATAGGCGCCGGGGCGATCCAGCCGGTGGGAATGACCATCATCGCGGACCTCTATCCGATGCATGAGCGGGGCAAGATACAAGGCTATCTCGCGAGTGTCTGGGCCGTATCCGGCGTCATGGGGCCCATGCTCGGGGCTTTGATCATTCACCATTTTTCGTGGGCGTGGATATTCTGGATGAACGTTCCCGTGGCATTGCTCGCCAGCGCGGGGTTCATTTACTTTCTCCATGAGCGCCGCGAGCGTCGGCAGCTTTCGATCGACGTGCCCGGGGCCATACTGTTCACGGGGGCGGTTGCGGCGTTGATGGTCGCGCTGACCGATGCCGGAGACGGGCGCGCGACGAGGGCGTGGATCGCGACGGGCGCGTTCCTCGTCTTGCTGGTGCTGTTCATTGCGCAGGAGCGGCGGGCGGCTGACCCCATGGTTTCGTTCTCGCTATGGGGGCGGCGTCCCATTGCTGCCGCCAACGCCGCGATGTTGTTGGGCAGCATGGTCATCATGGGCTTGACGACCTTCCTGCCCATGTACGTGCAGGGTGTCCAGCACCGCACGCCGGTGGTGGCCGGTCTCGCGTTGACCATGATCATGGTGGGATGGCCGGTGGGCTCGACCTTCGCGGCGAAAGTGTTTCCGCGTTACGGCCTGCGTCCCATGATGATTGCCGGCAGCATCCTCGTGCCTATCGGCGCGTGCGCATTCTTGCTGCTTGGACCGGACAACTCGCCCGTGCTGGCCGGCGCCGGTTCGCTGGTCGTCGGCCTGGGCATGGGGTTCATGGGAGTGTGTTCGCTTGTCCTGATCCAGGAAATCGTGGGGCTTGCGGAACGAGGGAGTGCGACCGCGTCGAATATCTTCGCGCGCAATCTTGGCAGCACCTTGGGCGCCGCGGCCTTGGGGGCCGTGTTCAATTTCGGATTGTCGCGCGCGATGAACGGCACGCCGGTCAGTTCTGAGCAATTGACGGCTGCACTGCAGTCCGGGGCGGGGGTCAGCCCGGCCATCGAACACGCGATGCAGCAATCGCTGCATGGGACGTTCTGGGGCGTGCTGCTCATGTCGCTGCTCGTCATGATAGCGACCGTATGCATTCCGCCGACTACGATCGGCCGCCGGCGGCAGGCGGAGGTATCGGGTCCATCCAACGGCACGCATTAGTCCGTGGGTCCTTCGTTTCGACACGAGATGTAACTGCCCTCGCAGCCGCGCGCTCAATACGCTTGCCGGGGGCCGCGGGGCTGTCCTGCGGGGAGCGCGCCGCATGGCGCGCGCTGCGCCACCCGCGGGCCAAGTCCGAGGGCGCTTGGTTCAGCAGTTGTAACGATGCGTGAGCGGGTAGATGGTCGCATTGCATACATATCGCTACCTCCGGTTCGTCGCGCTCTTGGCACCATGGGCGCGTGTAGAAACGAACAGGGAGTAGTTCATGAAATCCATGACCGGCTTGAAGCGGGTTTTCGTTCCAGCCGCAGGCGCCTTGCTGCTCGCGGCGGCGTCGGCGGCTTTTGCGCAGCCGGCCGGCCAGGCGCCAGCTCCGGGCGCTGCGCCGACGCCGCCGTCCGCGCCCGCGCAAAGTGTTTCCGACGACCAACTGCGTAAGTTCGTCAACGCTGCGCAGAAGGTCGGGCTCATCTCTCAGGAATACACGCCCAAGTTGCAGGCGGCACCGGACGCCGCAGCCCAGCAGCAGGTACACAAGGAAGCCGACGACAAAATGGTCGAGGCCGTGCATGCGGAGGGCTTGACGGTGGACGAGTTCAACGGCATTGGGCAGGCCTTGGAGCGCAACCCGGCGCTTGCCCAGCGTGCCCGGGAAATGGCCAAGTAGTCGCGGCGGTATCGCGGCAGGCAGTCAGGGCTTGAACGCGCCGATGAAGATTGCAGGATCGACACGGGCGTCGTTCAGGCTTACGTTCCAATGCAGATGGGGGCCGGTGGCGCGGCCCGTGGCGCCGACCCGGCCGACGATGCCGCCGCGCGCCACGTCCTGACCAGGTTTGACGTCGATTGACGATAGGTGGCAAAACATGCTGATGAGGCCTTGGCCGTGGTCCAGGAAGATGGTCTTGCCGTTGAAGAAGTAATCGCCCACCAGGATCACTTTGCCGTCGGCCGGAGCCTTGACGGGCGTACCCGCCGGGACGGCGAAGTCCAGGCCGGAATGCGGGTTGCGCGGTTCCCCGTTGAAGAACCGCCGTAATCCAAACGGGCTGGACAAGTGGCCGCCGTCTACCGGTTTGTCGAAAAGCACGTTGCTCGGGATGCGCTCCCGGTAGCTGCGATACGCGGCGGTTTGTTCCGCGAGTTCTTTTTCGATGCGCGCCAGGTCCGCCGGTGTGGGATTTACTTGGCGCTTGTTCCTGAGGCGGATGTGCTGCGCCTCGTAGGTCTTGTCGCGTACGGAGAAGTCCAGGGTGCGGGTGCCTTCCGGGGTGCGCACGGAGATCGCCTGGACGCCAGGCTTGACGTCGAGGGGGATGCCAACGATCGCGAGCCAGTCTCCCGCCTCGTCACGCAACACCATGGTCCGGTGTCCGCGGTAGGTCACTGTCGGTGCGGTCGGGGCGTTTCCCAGGGGGATCACGGCTACGCCGCCGGGAACGGGTTTATCGAGCAGGCGCTGGATGAAGCCCCCGGCTTGCGCCGGGATCGATGCAAGCGCCGCGGCGGCGAACAGCATGAGGGAAATTGCAAACGACATGGGCGCGCATAACGATGACAATGGCCCAAGCGTAGCGTCGTGGCGGACCTCGTGCAAACCCGTTATTTGGCGTCCAGTTCCTGATAATGGCGAAACACCCCATCTCCCCAGGGGAGCCGGCGACCGCTTGATAGATACGCTTGCAGTTCGGGCAGTTTGCTTACGCGCTCGTGCAGGGCCATGACCCGGGGATAATGATGGGCGAGGGTGGACATGCGCTTGGGGAATGCATAGAGCAGTCCGTCGACCAGGTGGTAGAGAGAGAGGTCGGCGTAAGTCCACCGTGGCGCGCCGACCCAGCCGTCATCGTTCGTCAGCACGCGCTCGAAGTACCCCAGGAACTTAGGCATCCTGTGACCGCGGAAATGCTCGGCCCGGCGTCGGGCTTCGGTTTTTTGTTCCTCGTAGTAGAGCTCGGAGGCGATCGGATGGTGCACGTCGTGCGCTTCAGCCACCATGTCCGCGATGGTGAGCTGGATTTGGTTTACCCACAGGCGCCCTGAAAGGTCCGCGGGCGCAAGGCCGTGGCGTTCGCCGAGGAACAGCAGGATATTGGCGGTTTGCGCGATTGTCATGCCGTCGGCGACGAGATAGGGCGGCGCGAACGGCGGATGGGTGCGGTCCGCAATCATGTCCGCGACCAGGCCCGATGGTCCGGCGGCTTCCTCGCGCGCGCAATCCCGGTAAGGAATGCCGCCGGCTTCCAAGGCGAGCCGGACGAATTCTCCGCGCCCGGGGATGCCGTTCCAGTACCAGAATTCATAGCCCATGACGGCTCCTTGGCAGTATTTACTTATCTTGCTCTGGCGGGCGGCTCGCGCAAGCGCGAGCTGCAACAAAGTGCAAGCCGCATCGGTCGGGAGCGGGGCATCCTGCGGCCGTGGGGCTCGGTCGCAGCCCGGGGGCGTCGTTTACGCTGAGGCCAGCAGTCCAGCGTCGCCTCCTGCGGCGGCGGTGTTGATGCTGACAGCCCGCTCCACGAACAAGCGCTCGAGCGGAATGTTCGCTTCGCCCGGGGAGAGGTCTACGAGGGGCACTACGGCGTTTTGCGACTCGCCGAGTTTGAGCAGGATGGAACGTAGCCGTTCGCCCAGGGCATGTACTAGTGCGGCTTCGAAACGGGACGACGCGGGATCGCCGAGCCGGATCCGCCCGGAGACGGGAGCAGGCAGCGCAGCGTGCATCGATCGGGCGCGGGTTTCGCTGGGCCAGAGTGCGAAGGCCCCGGTCGCGAGCACGGCAGCCAGCTGGCACAGCCTGTCGGACTCGTCGTCTGCCATGCATAGGATGGTCTCCCGGGGGCAAAGTGCGTAGACGTCCAACTGGCCAGTGGGGCCGGGAAGCCTGACGGCGGCCAAGGAGGCTGCACGGGCTTCGAACGCCTCGCAGCAAGCCGCCAGCTCCGGCATGCCGCGTTGTACGGCCCACCCTTTCAGCGCAGCCAGCGCGGGATTTTCTGCCAGTCGCGGAAAAAGCCACGCCGGCGCCCGCGGTTGCTCATGAAAGATCCGCAGGCCGGCATCCCGCGGCGCGGATGCCAATAAGCGCGGGACGTATAGCGGTCCACCCGCTTTGGGACCCGTGCCCGAGCGATTTTCCCCCCCAAAAGGCTGCACGCCGACGACCGCGCCGATCATATTGCGGTTGACGTAGATGTTGCCGACTCGTGCGCGAGCCACTACGCGTTCGATGGTGTCATCGATGCGCGTGTGCACCCCCAGCGTCAGGCCGTACCCGAAAGCGTTGATTTCGTCGAGCAGGGTGTCGAGCGCCTGCGCTGCATACCGCACCACGTGGAGCACCGGTCCGAAGACTTCCCGGGCCAGTTGACCAGGATGGTCGAGCTCGATCAAGGTAGGCACGACGAAGTGGCCGGCCTGGCATTCGGAGGCGTCCATGCTGCATCGCCTGAACACCCGGTGCCCGGCAGCCTGCATGGCGGCGATGTAGGCTTCGATCGCTTCACGCGCGTTGCGATCGATCACCGGCCCGGCATCGGTGTCGAGCCGGTCGGGGCGGCCGACGCGCCATTCGCTCATGGCTCCGCGCAACATGGCGAGCACTGCGTCCGCCACGTCTTCTTGCACGCAGAGCAGCCGCAGCGCCGAGCATCGTTGTCCAGCTCCATCGAAGGCGGATTCCATCACGTCGGCCACGACTTGTTCTGGTAGGGCCGACGAATCGACGATCATGGCGTTCAGGCCGCCCGTTTCCGCGACGAAGGCAATGGCGTGGCCGCCCTCGGCGAGACGTTCCGCGAGCTTGGCGCGTATTCTCCCGGCAACTTCCAGCGAGCCGGTGAATAGCACGGCTTGCACCCGCGGGTCGGACACCAGCTGCGCACCCACGGTTTCACCGGGGCCGGGCAGCAGTTGCAGCGCACCGCGGGGGATTCCCGCTTTCCGAAGCTCTGCTACCGCACGCGCCGCGATCAAGGGCGTTTGCTCTGCCGGTTTGGCCACGACCGCGTTGCCTGCCACGAGCGCCGCAGCAATCTGGCCGATAAAGATCGACAGCGGGAAGTTCCAGGGGCTGATGCAGGCCACCACGCCCCACGGGCGGTGGGGAACACCATGAAGGGCCGTGCGCGCCTCGGCAGCGTAGTAGCGGAGGAAATCGACGGTTTCGCGCACTTCCGCAGCCGCAGCAGGCAGCGTTTTGCCGGCCTCGCGCACCAGCACAGCCATCCAGTCGGCCATGTCGCGCTCGATCCGATCGGCTGCGCCCTCCAGCAGCGCCGCTCGTGCCGCCGCGGAGACGTCTTGCCATGGCCGCGAGGCGTGGGTTGCGCCTTCGAGCGCCGCGTCGACCTCGGCGGGCGTCGCCTCATACACGTGTCCAACCAGGTCTGTCGCCAGGGCGGGATTACGTATCTCGCGCGCGGTACGGTGTGGGACGCCGCCTTGCTGCATGGGCGCGGCGATGAAGGGGCCAGGCGGCCCGCCGGCCAGCTGGTGCGCGAGCGCGGATAAACAGGCTTCGTTCGACCAGTCCACGCCGCGGGAATTCAGCCGTGCGGGGCCGTAGAGGTGACGGGGCAACGGCAGGCCGGGGTGGAGAGCGCCGACCCCGCCATCGGTTTCGTGCAGCGCATCCAGGGGATCCTCTAGCACGGTGTCCAGGGGCAGGCCGGGATTGGCGATCCTATGGACGAACGAGGTGTTGGCACCGTTCTCGAGCAGCCGGCGCACGAGATAGGCGAGCAGCGTGTGGTGCGGTCCGACGGGTGCGTAAATGCGGCAAGGCCGTTCCAACCCTCCCCGGTGCGAGGGGGCGACTACCTGGTCGTAGAGCGCTTCACCCATGCCGTACAGGCACTGGAACTCGTATTGGCCGGGGCGGAATCGCTCCGGGCGCGCGAGGTGATAGATGCTGGCCAACGTGAGCGCATTGTGCGTGGCGAATTGCGGAAACACCGCATCGGGCGCTGCCAGCAGTCTCCGGGCGCAGGCGAGATAGGCGAGGTCTGTATGGGGCTTGCGGGTATAGACGGGGTAGTCGTCCAGGCCGTGAAGTTGCGCCTGCTTGATTTCGGCGTCCCAATACGCGCCTTTGACAAGGCGCACCATCAGTCGCCGCCCATGGGCGCGGGCCAGGGCGATGAGATGCTCGACGAGGCGCAGGCTGCGTTTCTGATAAGCCTGCACTACGAAGCCGAGGCCGTTCCAGCCGGCGAGGTCGGGCTCGGTGCAGAGCCGCTCGAGCAGGTCCAGGGATACGTCCAGCCGCGCCGCCTTTTCGGCATCGATGTTCAGCCCCATGTCGTAAGTGCACGCGCTGCGCGCGAGCGCAAGGAGCCGGGGGTAGAGTTCGTCCATGACGCGGCCCCGCTGGCTGCGCGCATAGCGAGAGTGGAGTGCGGAGAGCTTGATCGAAATGCCCGGGCCGTCGTAGGGTGTTCCCCCTTGCGATTGCTGGCCGATGCGATGGATGGCTTGTGCGTAGGACCGCGTGTAGCGGTACGCGTCCTCTTCGGTCACGGCCGCTTCGCCCAGCATGTCGTAGGAGTGCAGGTAGCCCCGTTTTTCCCGTTCGCGCGCCAGTTCGAGTGCTTCTTCGATAGTGTGGCCGGCCACGAACTGCTCTCCGAGCAGGCGCATGGCCCCGTTGACTGCGGCCCGCAGGAGAGGCTCGCCGCCCTTGCCGATGAGCCGGGCGAGCGCGGCGTGCAGGCCCGAGCTGTGGCGGGCCTCGTATACGCGGCCCGTTATCAACAACCCCCAGGCCGCGGCATTGACGAATAGGGAGGGGCTGTGGCCGAGGTGGGCGGACCAGCGCCCGCGCCGGATTTTGTCCTGTATCAACGCGTCCCGGGTGGCCGCGTCCGGGATGCGGAGAATGGATTCGGCCAGGCACATCAGCGCCACGCCCTCGTCCGAAGAGAGCGAGAACTCCTGCAGTAGCATTTGCGCGATGCCGGCCGGGGCTGGGGTTTCCTCGCTGGGACGAAGCCGGGATGCGAGCCGGTGCGCGAGGTCCTGGACGGACGGCGTTGCACGCAGGTCGCCGACTTCGTCCAGCAGCTCCTGCACCATTTCCGGTTCGGCGCGTCGATAGTCGGCCGTGATTGCCGCCCGCGCACCCGATTGCTCAAGGACTTGAGATCGCAGCGCGGCGAAGGGCTGGGCGGAGGTTTCAGTGCGCATCATTTTCCACCTCCAGCGTTTCGAGGTTCAGCAGCGTGAAACGTCCGTCGGGCGTCCACCCGCCAGTATCGATGTGGAAAACGTTGCCCAATACCGTGGGCGAGGCGACGGGCGTATGCCCCACCACCAATGCGCGCAAGCCGGCAACGCTGCTCGCATCTTTCCGCTGCAGCCGCTCGCGGGCCCAGATGGTGTGGTCCCGTGCCGTGCGCCGCAATCGAAGCGCCAGGGGGAGGTGGCGCCAGTCGCGGACGGGGCAGTCTGCGTGAACGATGCCTACGGGGCCCCGAGAAGTCTCGACCTCCACGGCAAAGGGCAGTTGCGCAAAACTCCGTGCATAGTCGGAACGCAGGGCGGGATCCAGCGCGATGAACCACTCCCCGCCGTTGGCCAAGTAAATCCCGACGTCTACCGGATGACCCGCGGCATAGCGGATGGCGAAGTCTTCGTGATTACCCCGGACGGCATGGAACCACGGCTGCCCCAGCCACATCAGCGCCTGTTCGCATTCGGGGCCGCGGTCGACCAAGTCGCCCACGCTGAAGAGCCTATCCACGCGCGGATCGAACCCCACGCTTTCGAGGGCTGCCAGCAGGCGGGTGAAATGGCCGTGGATGTCTCCAACCGCGAAATCGCGGCCGCAATCATTACGGGCAAAGCGGACGAGATAGGCGGACATGGGGAAGCTGCACCGAACCCCTGGACATCACAATGATATGCCTGTCCTCTCTCGCTGGCTCGCGCATATGCCCGCGAGTGGGAATCGGGGGGCGATGGCAAGAGACCAAGCGCGGTGTGCGGCACGCCTGCGCTGCGCTTGTCCCCGCCCGGGTTTGGTCGACGGCCTCAGTGCACGCTTGGCCTGGACGGGCCCTCGGGCTGACCGCAGGCGAGGTTGGCAGGAATGGCGACATCCATCAGGCGGGGGTGCGGAAGCTTCAGGTTGCGCATGATCGCCACGTATTCAGACTTGGTCTTGCCCGCGATGCGGGGGTTGTGGCGTTTTTCTTCTCCGATGCTCGATGCCGTCCAACCTTTGTAGTCATGAGCCGGATAGACGATGGTGGAGTCCGGCAGGGCAAACAGGCGGCCGACGATGGACTCCCACGAGCGCTCGGCGTCGCCCCCCTGGAAGTCCGTCCGGCCCGTGCTGCGGATGAGCAGCACGTCTCCCGTGAAAACGGCTTTCGGCGCTTGGGGATCCAGCACGAAGCTAAAGGACTCGTCCGTGTGGCCCGGCGTGTAAACCGCCTGGAGCTCGATGCCATCTATCCGCAGGATTTCTCCGTCCTGGACGCGCCGGGAAACGCATTCGGCGCGCGAGCGCTCGCCCATGAGCGTCGTGCACGCGGTGGCGTCCCGCAGGTCTCCCAACGCCGTAATGTGGTCGGCGTGCGTGTGGGTGTCGATGGCGTGCACCAAGCGCAGCTCCAGCTCCCGGATTGCCTGCAGGTAATGGTCCAGGCGTTCTTTGACAGGATCGATGATCAATGCCTCGCCGCCTGCCCTGGAGGCGAGCAGGTAGGTATAGGTGCTCGATGCGTCGTCAAAGAACTGGCGGAAAATCATATTTCAATAAGAAATAAGCTAATTCTCTAGAAGAATATGTTATGTGCTCGGCGCACCGGCGTCAAAGGTCGGGATTGGGCGGAAGCAGGCCCATCCTGCGCTTGGCCCGATGGGCCGAGCCATTGCGGACCGCCCACCGTAGCACGGGTGCCACGCGGCCGACCGCCAATTCGATCGCCCGCCGCTGCCAAACAGGTTTTTGTAGCGCCAGCATGTCGGCGGCCCAATCGGGCAAAAGTGCTACGCCCGCATGCAGCATGAGTTTGCTGACAGGCTGGGCCCATGGGCTCACCGCGGGAGGATTCGATAACAGGATGTCGGCAATCTCGCGGGTACGTTCGTCGCAGACCAGCTGGGGCTTCATCCGCTCGAGATAGGCTGCGACTTCCTTCCTCGACCGCGGCACGTCGCGCGCCCCGAGCCGATAAGCGATCAGAGCGATCTCGTCGTAATAGCGGTCTTGGTCGGCTTCCGGTAGATGCGGGTTGCGGTAGCGCAGATGCGAGGCCAGGAAGCAGCTGACTTCTGCTACGTGCACCCAGGTGAGCAGATCGGGATCGTTCGCGTGATAAGGCCGTCCGTCAGGCGCCACGCCGCGCACATTCTCGTGGATGTCGCGCACGCGCGCGATGAGCCGTTCGGCATCGGCCGTGCTGCCATAAGTGGTGCCGGATATGAATTGCCCGGTGCGGCGCAGCCTGCCTAGCATGTCGCGCCGGAAATTGGAGTGATCCCAGACGCCGGCGAGCGCGAGCGGGTGCAGCATCTGTATCAGCAGCGCCGCGACGCCGCCGATGAGCATGGACGTGAAATCGCTGTGTACCTGCCAACTGATCGAGTTTGGGCCGAAGAGCCCGGGATCTCCGGGCGGATTCTCGAAATCGACGCCGCCAAGGGCGAGGCCGGTCAGGCCGAGTATTTGTGCTTCGATGCGCTTGCGAATCATCGTGGTTCGGGGACGTCCGGGCGCCATGCGCGGGAGGCGGCGGTTGCCGCCAGGGTGCCGGCGGCCATTGGACTCGAAAAACGCGAGGTGAGCAAATGGCCTGGTGGTTTAGGCTGCCACCTCGATCGCGCGGTGTCGCGGCGTGGAGCCTCGTCTCGGGAACGGATTCTGCTGTGTGCAGGTGTCACCAGGGAGTACGCCATGCGCAAACCGATGCTGCAAATCGTTTTCTTGTCCTCCGTCATCCTGGCCGTGCCGGCTGCCCTCGCGCAGGCCGGCTCCGGCGCCAGCCCGGGCCAAAGCGGCGGCAGTCACCAGCCTAGCGGAACGAGTGCCGAGGGCCCGACCCGCGGCATCTCGAACGCAGGGCCGTCCGGCGCGTCGGGCAATGCGCGTCAAAGCGGATCGACCGAAGGCAAGCCCGGCCCGCGCGGCGACGGAGCCGACCGGTCGCCCGGCACGGCGCAGGGACGCACCGGCGACCGTCCCGCCGACCAGGGAGGGATCGCTCCGGGCACCAAGGATCCCTCTGCCGGCCAGCCGCCCGCTACCGGCAGGGATCGGTCGACGGGCACCGACGCTTCGGGGACGGGAGATCGATCCGGGTCGAATCGAACCGGGAGCCGGCTGTTGCGGTAATACCGGGGCATAGGGAAAAGGCGGGCCGTCGACGTCGTGCGTCTGCGGATTCACTTTCCGGTGAATTAGGGTTTACCGCAGGGCCGGATGACTCTATCCGGCCAGTATTATGTGTTCGCCTTACCCAAGGGTGGCACTTTTGGTTGCACCTTTTGCATGGTGCCACTCGGGGGATTCCCTAGCAAAATCCCAGGAGAACTGCATATGCATCGCCGTTCCTTCTTGACCAAGGCAACCGTGGGCGCCGCCGTGGGCGGGGCGACGCTCTCTGCACCGGTATTCGCCCAGGATTCGCCTACCGTTACGTGGCGGCTTGCCTCGAGTTTCCCTCGCAGCGCCGACGCCATCTACAGCGGTGGGGAGGCCGTGGCCAAGTACGTCTCGGAGGCAACCGGAGGAAAGTTCACCATTCGCGTATTTCCCGCAGGTGAGATCGTTCCCGCCCTGCAGGTGCTCGACAGCGTCCAAAACGGGACGATCGAGTGCGGCCACACAGCTTCGTATTACTACTACGGCAAAGACCCTGTCCTCAGCTTCGATGCCGCCGTGCCGTTCGGCTTGAACACGCGGCAGATGAATGCCTGGATGCGCCACGGGGACGGCCTGAAGCTGCTGCGCGAGGTCTTCAAGAAGTACAACATCGTCAACTTTCCGTGCGGCTATACGGGAACGCAGATGGGGGGCTGGTTCCGCAAGGAGATCAAGTCGGTCGACGACCTCAAGGGCCTGAAGTTCCGGGTCAGCGCATTTGCCGGGGCGGTGCTGTCACGCCTGGGCGTCGTGCCGCAGCAGATCGCGGGAGGCGACATCTATCCTTCGCTCGAGAAGGGCACCATCGATGCCGCGGAATGGATCGGCCCCTATGACGATGAAAAGCTCGGGTTCCACAAGGTTGCCAAGCATTACTACTACCCGGGCTGGTGGGAAGGCACGTTGCAGGTTTCCCTCTATGTCAACCAGGATGCCTACAACAAGCTGCCCAAGCACTACCAGGCGGTCCTGGAGCAAGCCTGCGCCGCGGCGACCAACGACATGATCGCCAAGTACGACGCGGAGAACCCTGCCGCGCTGCGCCGCCTGGTTTCCCAGGGCGCCCAGTTGAGGGCCTTCCCCAAGTCCGTGATGGACGCCTGCTACAACGAGGCCACGAAGCTGTATGCGGAAATGAGCGCGAAGAGCCCCGAGTTCAAGCGGGTCTACGACAGCATGGTCGCTTTCCGTGGCGACGTACTGCCGTGGTTCCGCGTGGCCGAAGGCAATTTCGACGGTTACATGTCCACGATTCGCAGCTAATCCCAGGGTAGCGTGACAGTCCACAAATGCCTGTCACGCCCCGGAAGCCGGAATCGTTCGCCTGGCCCCGGTGCCGGGCGTTTTTTGTTCAGCATCAGGCACAACCATGAATGCTCTACTAGCCTTTTCCCGCCTGGTCGACAAGCTCAACACGTTTGTCGGCAAGTCCGTCACGTGGCTCACCCTCGTGGTGGTATTGGTCAGTGCGGGCAACGCCACCGTGCGCAAGGTTCTCCATACCAGTTCCAACGCATGGCTGGAATTGCAGTGGTATTTGTTCGGCGCCATCTTTCTCTTGGCGTCTGGCTATACGCTATTGAAGAATGAGCACGTGCGGGTGGACATCCTCGCACAGAAGCTCTCGCAGCGCGCGCAGATTTGGATAGAAATCCTCGGCGTCATTTTCTTCCTGATGCCCGCGTGCGTGTTGATCATGTGGCTCTCCTGGCCAGTGTTCGTCGACTCCTACGTCACGAACGAGATGTCGTCGAATTCCGGGGGGTTGATACGCTGGCCGGTCAAGTTGCTGATTCCGGTCGGATTCTTCCTGCTGGTGCTGGCCGGGCTGTCGCACCTGATCAAGTGCATCGCGTTCCTCTTGGGCAAGGGGCCGGATCCACGGGAGCGCGACCGGGCCAAGACTGCCGAAGAGGAGCTGGCCGAACAAATCGCCCGTGAAGCGCAAGCCCGCGAAGCGGCCGCGGCACGCGCGGCTGCTGGGGAGGCGCGCTAATGGCTGAGTTCCTGACTGCCAATTTGGCGCCCATCATGTTCGCCAACCTGGTGATCTTCCTACTGCTGGGATTTCCGGTGGCGTTCGCACTGGCTGCAAACGGCATGCTGTTTGGGCTGATCGGCATCGAGCTGGGGTTGCTTACCCCGGTTCTCTTCCAGGCTTTGCCCCAACGGGTGTTCGGCATCATCGCCAATGACTCACTGCTAGCCATACCTTTCTTTACATTGATGGGGCTGGTGCTGGAGCGATCCGGCATGGCCGAGGACTTGCTCGAGACCATCGGGCAATTGTTCGGTTCCATCCGGGGCGGACTGGCGATCGCGGTCGTGGTGGTTGGCGCCATGCTGGCGGCCACGACCGGCGTCGTGTCGGCCTCGGTCATTTCCATGGGGCTGATTTCTCTGCCCATCATGCTGCGCTACGGATACAACCGGCCGCTCGCGACTGGCGTCATTGCCGCCTCGGGCACGTTGTCGCAGATCATCCCCCCGTCGCTAGTGCTCATCATCCTGGCCGACCAGCTCGGGCGCTCCATCGGCGACATGTATCGCGGCGCCATCCTGCCGGGCTTTTTATTGGCCGCCGTCTATATTCTCTATGTCGTCCTGGTTTCGCTCATCAAGCCGTCGAGCGCCCCGGCCCTGCCGGAAGAAGCCCGCCGGTTCCAGGAGCCCAACGGCACGCGGGGCGGGCGGTCGCTGCTGGTGTTGATGGTGATCTCGGCTGTGATCGCGGTCGTTGCCGGCCGGTATCTCGAGCACGAGACCGCGCCGGTGGATGAGCGCATCGTCGTTACCTTGCTGATTTGGGGGCTTTCCGCCTTCGTCATCGCACTGGCCAATAAGTGGCTGCGCCTCGGATGGCTCTCCGCGCTCGCCGAGCGGGTCACGTTCGTGATGATCCCGCCGCTGTTCCTGATCTTCCTCGTGCTGGGAACCATCTTCATCGGCGTCGCCACGCCGACCGAAGGGGGCGCCATGGGGGCAGTGGGGGCCATCGCCATGGCCCTGGTCCGCAAGCGGTTGACTTTGAACCTGCTCAAGCAGGCCATGGACACCACGACCAAGCTGTCATGCTTCGTCGTGTTCATCCTGATCGGCTCCACCGTGTTCGGCCTGACCTTCCGTGCCGTGAGCGGCGATTTGTGGGTCGAGCACCTGCTGACCTCCGTGCCGGGCGGTCAATGGGGCTTCCTGATCGTGGTCAGCATCCTGACGTTCCTGCTGGCCTTCTTCCTCGACTTCTTCGAGTTGGCATTCATCATCGTGCCGCTGCTGGGGCCGGTGGCGGAAAAAATGGGCATCGATCTCATTTGGTTCGGCGTGCTGCTCGCGGTCAACATGCAGACTTCGTTCATGCATCCGCCGTTCGGCTTTGCCCTGTTCTACCTGCGGTCGGTGGCGCCGAAGGATGACTATACCGACAAGGTGACCGGCAAGCGCGTCGCCAAGGTCACGACCGGCCAGATCTATTGGGGCTCGATACCCTTCATCGTCATCCAGCTGTTGATGGTGGCGGCGGTCATGGTCTTCCCGTCATTGGTCACGCACTACAAGGCCGACCATACCGGCGTGGACCCCAACACCGTCAAGATCGAAGTCGAAAATCCCTACGGCGACGGCTATGGCAGCGGCGGCGCCTATGGTCCGGGCCAGGACGGGCGTGATCCGACTCTCGATTTCAAGTGAGGCAAAGGGGAGGCGGCCGGCAGTCCGGCCGCCTCAACTAGTCCGTTCCGCTGCGGCGGCGATTTTTTCGGTGATCGTCGCCGCACAGCTGCGCACGAGTTCCGCGTAGCCTTCTTCGTTGACCAGTTTTTCCCGTCCTTTCTCGTAGACGAGCGTAATCGCCCCCACGACGTGCTGTCCGTCGTTGAAAATCGGGGCAGCGATGCCAACGAGCCCGGGGTCGATTTCTTCGCGCGAGATGTAATGCCCCTCCTTGCGGATGCGCCTGTAATGCTTGGCGAATGACGCCCAGTCCCGGATGCCTTCGGGCAAGTCGGGATGCGTCGCGTTGCGTTCGTAGAGGCGCTTGAGGCGCGAGGCGGGAAGATTGGCGAGGATGACGGCGGACGAAGCCCCCTTGAAAAGAGGCATGGTATGGCCCCGGTCCAAGCTCATGGGGGCCAGCTCGCCGCCGAGCTCGTGGTGGCTGTGCACGATCTCATCGCCGTAGATGTTGCATAGCACGACGGTCATCGCGGTGCGCTGGGCGAGCTCCTTCATGCTAGGCCGGCTGGCCTGCAGGATGGGCTCGGAGCGCCGGATTCGGTAGTCCAGTTCGATGATTTTCGCGCCGAGCGCGTAGCGGCCGGCGAGCTTGGCCAACAGCCCGGTCTCGCAGAGCTGCTTGACGTAGCGGAAGGCGGTGGGCCGCGATACGTTGAGTAAGTCGGCGATTTCCTCGGCGGCCAGGGTGGTTCGGTCCTCGGAGAACAAATCCAGGACCTTGAGCACTTTTGCGAACTGTGACATGGAAGGGCGGGATCGATGCTCACGGAAAATGAAGCGCCGGCGCCCCCAAGGGGGCGTTCGGCGCCTCAATGGTAATCAATCCCCGTCCGGGCGATGGCTCATTTCGCCTCGACCGGCGCCGCGCTCGACACTGCGAAATCCGGCGTGATCTTGCGGCGGGTCCAATCGATGATGGTCGAAATGCACTCCGCAAGCTGCTTGGGCTGGCCGAGATAGTAGTGGGTGGCGCCATGGATCTGCACGAACTCCTTGTCGGGCGTGCCCAGTGCCTTGTGGATGATCGGGTTGTGGGTGGCGGGCACCGCGTCATCGGCCTCGTTTTCGATCTGCAGCACCGGAACGCGCCGGATGCGGGCTGCATTGACCGGTCCCTTGATGTTGGAATGATCGTAAGACCATTGCGAAAGCCAGCTGCGCAGGGTGCTGAAGCGAGCCAGGCCGACCGGGCCGGAGTTGACCACGCGCGGGTCGCCCAGGTAGCACCAGCCGGGCTTGCGGCCGTTGGGGTCTATCGTGGGGTCTATCCAGCGCACGTCGCACATCGTGCGGTGCACGACGAAGCCCCGTTCGCGTTCACCTTGCGGAGAACGCTTGAGTTTGTCCAGCATCTCCAGCGCCCAGTTGCTGATGCGGCGGTTCCGCGCCAGCTGGGCCGCGCGGAAGTGTGCGACGAAGGCCGGGTCGAAAGGAGGCTTGTTCGGGCAATCGGGCGAATAGATATCGAGTTCGGGATCCCGGTCGTCCGGGTCGAGCTCGTTGCGCAGCGAAGGATCCATCCACTCGGTCAGCGTCTCGGGGCGGCTCAGGTGCGCCGCGATGAAGATGATGCCGTCCGCGGGAGTGAGCCCGGCCTGTGTCAGGTCGTAGGGGTCGCCGGCAGGCGTATGCGTAATCGTCGGCTCTTCGGCCTGGGCTTGGTAGAACAGGGAGAGCGCCCCGCCGCCCGACCAACCGACTAACACGACTTTCTCGTAGCCGAGCTCTTCGCGCGCATAGCGCACATAGGCGCCCATGTCCGCCGCCACTTTTTCCATGATCAACGCCGAGTCGTTCTTGGCATAACGGCTGCCGCCGCACAGCACGTGCAGGCCAGCTTCGGCCAGCGCGACAGGCATGGGCAACAGTTGTAGCGTCGTGGCGGGATGCATGAAGAGGAACACGACCTTGGACGGCGCGTTTTTCGGCACGAGGCGCTGCCCTTCGAGGACGGTGTAGCCCTGGCTTCCATTGAAGCCGTAGGTCTCGACCATCTCGACCGTTTCTCTGAACTGGAGAATGACGGGAATGCGGTCGAATTCGTGCTTGGGGGGCATGGACATGTTGCGGTCTCCGGAAAGAATCATGATGCTTGACGCGCGCCCGGGCCGCCCGCTGGGGGAGGGCCCGGGCGGGCGCGAGCATGCGTGCGTGGCTTATGCGTGGGCTTATGCAGCGGCTGCGGCTTTTTCCCGAACCCAGTCGGCCAATTGCGCGTGGGCCCGTTGCTTGTAGGTTTCGAGCTGTTCGTCAGGCACTGTCCGGGTCGTCAACTCGAGCCGGATGCCATTGGGATCGAAGAAATAAATGGATTTGACGAAGCCGTGGTCGGTGACGCCGACCACCTCGATGCCGGCTTGTTCCAACTTGGCCTTGGCTTCGTGCAGTTCGGCTTCGGAGCCAACCTGCAGGGCAATGTGGTTGACCCAGTCCGGCGTGTTGGGGGATGGCGCGGCGGCCTGTCCGTCGCCGAGGTCGAAGAACGCCAGGTAGGAGCCATCCTGCATCTCGAAGAAGATGTGCACGTACGGACAGTATTCGCCCGTGCTGGGCACGCGTTCTGCGCGGATGACGTGGACGAGAGGAAGGCCGAGGATGTCTTCATAGAAACGGCGGGTTTCCTCGGCGTCCCGGCACCGATAAGCGTAATGGTGCAAGCCGTGTATGGGTACGAGCGCTGCCATGGTGTGTCTCCTTGAGTCGCTCCCCGATGCCGGACCGGGGAGGAACTTCCGTTATCCATGCAGCGAATTCTACGGAAATTTCAAAAAGTATCAATATCAGATACTTTAATTTTGTTTATCGCGAATTCTCTTCGATAAATTTCACAAACTATTTCGGTACTTGCGACAACAAAAAAGCCGCCCCAAGGGCGGCTTGCCAGGTGGTTCGAATGCGTGGCGTCAGAGGAAGGAAGGCCGGGCTTTGAGCGCGGCCGGGCTGTAGCCGGCGATTTTCTTGTAGTTGTCGGAAATGGCCTGCAATTCTTCCTGCGAAACGAAGTCTTCCAGGCGCTCGAAGGGTTTGCCGCCCGTGCGTTCGTACACTTCGCGCAGGATGGTGTCGGGCGGGTTGGCGCGGTTGGTCAGGACGACCTGGGTGGTCGCCGCCACGCGGACCTTGTCGTAGACCTGGAGGGCCTCCGGAACCAGCCCTTTCTCCTTGAGCTGGCCTGCCAGGAAGCGCGCGTCGATGATGGCTTGGCCGGCGCCGTTCGAGCCGCGGGGCACCATGGGGTGCGCCGCATCGCCTAGCAGTGTGAGGCGTCCCTGGGTCCAGGTCGGCAGGGGGTCCTGGTCGACCATGGGATATTCCAGTATGGCGTCCGAGGCACGGATCAGCGCGGGAACATCCAGCCAGTCGAAGTGCCAGTTTTCGAACGTGGGCAGGAAGTCTTCCAGGCGCCCCGGGCGGCTCCAGTCGCGGATGGCGGGATTCGGGTCAGTGATCTCCGCCACCCAGTTGATGAGCTGGTTCCCTTTGCCATCCACGTTGTTGCGGATGGGGTAGATGACCATCTTGCCCACGTCCAGCCAGCCTGCGCGCACCATGCTGGCCTCGCTGAGGAAGGGTTTCCAGACGGTGGTGCCGCGCCACATGTTGACCCCGGAGTAGCGGGGCGCGCCTTCGTCCGGGTAGAGCTGCTTGCGCAATGCGGAGTGCACGCCGTCGCAGCCGATGACGAGGGCGGCTTGCACGCTTGGCAGCTTCTCGCCTTCGGGCGATACGAAATGGGCCGTGATCGAGTCATCGTCTTGGGAAACGCCGGTGCACCGCGCGCCGCACACGACGGCGTCCGCTCCCAGGCGTTGCTTGACGGCGTCGAGCAGCACGGTTTGCAGGTCGCCGCGGTGTATCGAGTATTGCGGCCAGTCGAAGCCGGCGTCGAGCCCGGCCGGCTCGCGGAACACGAACTGGCCATGTTCGGTGAAAAAGATGGATTCGCGGGTGCGGACCGCCACTTTGTCCAGTTCCGGCAGCAGTCCGAGTTCGCTGAGTTCGCGCGCTGCATGGGGCAGGATGTTGATCCCGACGCCCAGCGCCTTGAGTTCCGGCACGGCCTCGTATATGCGGCAGGCAATGCCGGCCTGGTGCAAGCTCAGGGCCAGGGTCAAGCCTCCTATTCCTGCTCCGATGATGACGACGTCTTCCTTGCGGCTCATTTCACACCTGTTTTGGATTGTCTCTTGCCGGCCTTGCCCGGCCGCCGGGGTGGTATTAGGCGACAGATCGAGGTATTTTGGAAATTTAGATGTGATATGGATACATATTAGGTTCTTATGAATCTCTCTTTACGCCAGTTGCAGGTATTCCTGCACGTCGCGCGTATCGGCAACTTCACTCGCGCTGCAGAGAAGGTGCACATGACGCAGGCCGGCCTGAGCATCATGATCCGCGAGATGGAGAAACAGCTCGATTGCCGACTGTTCGACCGCACGACGAGGATGGTCGTGCTGACGCCGGCCGGCCGCGACCTGCTGCCGGTTGCGCAGCGCGTGGTGGGCGATCTCGAGGCCGTCGTGGCCAAGCTTGGCGTAGAGGGGAAGCGGGCACGCCAGACGCTTCGCATCGCCGCCCCACCCATGATCTCTGCCAACATCCTGCCGCACGTTTTCCAGCAATTCAAGGCCGCATATCCCCATGTGGAACTGCGGCTGGCCGACGCCGACCTGCATCAGGTCGAAGCCCTGGTTGCCGGCGGAGAGGCGGACCTCGGCCTGGGGTTTTTTTTCAAGCCCCCGGCCGGCCTGGAACGGGCACCGGTGGGCAAGTTCCGGCTCATGCGGGTCGAGCCGGGGCAGCAGGCGCCGGGCCGCCCCGTGGGAACGACGCCGTGGAGCAACTTGCGGACCGCAACCTTGATCAGCCTGCCTGCCAGCAATCCGATTCAACGGCTAATCGAGCCGCACTTGGAGAAAATCGGGCGGGGAAACGAAGACCGGCCGACTTTCAATTTCTTCGAGACGCTGATCTCTATGGTCGAGGCCGGAATGGGCACGGCAGTCATGCCGACTTTCGCCCTCGTCGCCTGCCACCGTCACCGGGTGGCGGCCGATCTGCTGGTCAAGCCCGCGGTGAGCCTGGACTTGTATCAGGTCACGCGGCGCGGCTTCAAGGCGCCGGAGGTCATGGAGGCCTTCCGGCGTGCCTTGATGGAGGCTCTTCCCGCGGTGGGCGGCTGAGGGGCGGGGGGCCGGCCGGCCCGCCAGGCTTTACCGCGCCTGCGATAATGCGGCTGATCCGCGCCCGGCCGGGCGCCGGACGAGATCAACGAGAGACACCATGTTGTTGCAAGTCATCTACCTCCTGGCCATTACCGCGGAGGCCGCGTCGGGCGCCATCATGGGCATGCGCCGCCGCATGGACGTGTTCGGCGTCTGCGTCGTCGGGACCGTGACTGCCCTGGGGGGCGGTTCCATCCGCGACATGCTCCTTGGCCATTACCCGCTCGGCTGGGTGGCTCACCCCGAATACCTGTTCTTCACGGTGGGGGCGGCGCTGTCCGCCGCCTACCTCGTGCGTTTCATGCATCGCGTCCGCATGGCCTTCCTGCTGCTCGACGCCCTCGGGCTGGTGGCGTTTGCCATCATCGGGTGTGACGTCGCCGCTTCGGTCGGGGTGCATCCCAGCATCGTCGTGCTGATGGGCATGGTCACGGGCATTTGCGGGGGGCTGCTGCGCGACGTTTTGTGCAACCAGGTGCCGCTCGTCCTGCGCCGCGACATGTACGCCTCGGTGGCGCTCGCCACCGGAACGCTATACGTTTTGCTGCAACGGTACGGCGTCGGGCACGACCATGCGACGGGCATCGCGTTGGTGACGGGTTTCCTGTTCCGCTTGGCGTCTATCAAGTGGGGTTTGGCGCTGCCCGTGTTCAAGGCGCAGCGGCATTTGGAAGATTGACCGGATGCGTGCGGCACGGCCTGCCGCCTAGGCTATGCTGCGATGACCCCGTTTCCCCGGAAGGACGGCCCATGAGTCAGACCTCTTTGCAGTACCGCACCTTTTTGTTGCTGTTGGTTTTGGTTACGGTCGCGTTCGGCTGGCTGCTATGGCCATTTTTCGGCGCGGTCTTCTGGGGAGCCATCCTCGCCATCATTTTTTATCCGCTGCAGCGGCGACTGTGTGCGCTGTTCGGCGGGAGAAGGAATCTCGCGGCGCTGACCACGCTGCTCGTCTGCGTGCTGATCGTCATTATTCCCGTGTCTGCCATTGCTGGGGCGATCATCAGCCAGGGCGCCGCAGTGTACGAACAAATCCGCGCGGGCGACATCAACTTCGGCGCCTACATGGAGCGGGCGATGGCGGCATTGCCGCCGAGCGTGCGCGGCCTGATGGACAAGTTCGGCCTGGTCGACGTATCAAGCATCCAGGCCAAGCTGGCCGAAGTCGCCGCCAAAGGCAGCCAGTTCTTTGCCACGCAGGCGCTGAACATTGGCCAGAACACCTTTCAGTTCGTGGTCGGCCTCGGCGTCATGCTGTATCTCTTGTTTTTCCTGTTGCGCGACGGGCCAGGGCTTTCCGCGCGCATCCGCCAAGCCCTGCCGTTGACCGAGGAGCACAAGCGCCACCTATTCCGGAAATTCATTGCCGTGGTGCGGGCGACGGTAAAAGGCAACATCGTGGTCGCGGTCACCCAGGGGATGCTGGGCGGCATCATATTTTGGCTGCTGGGCATCAAGGCGGCCTTGCTCTGGAGCGTGGTCATGGCTTTCCTCTCGCTCTTGCCCGCAGTCGGCGCGGGTCTCATCTGGGGGCCGGTGGCCGTGTACTTCATTCTGACGGGCTCCATTTGGCAGGGCGTGGTGCTTACGCTGTACGGCATCCTGGTCATCGGGCTCGTGGACAACGTGCTGCGGCCCGTCCTCGTCGGGAAGGACACCCGCATGCCCGACTACGTCGTGCTCATTTCCACGCTGGGCGGGATGGCCTTGTTCGGCATTAATGGCTTCGTGATTGGTCCGTTGATCGCCGCGCTGTTCATCGCGGTCTGGGATTTGTTCTCTTCCGTCGAGGAGCCGCCACCGGCGACCGGCGCATAGCTCGCGGGGCCCGCGAGCATTGGACACGGCCATTCCGGTTTTCCGGAATGGCCGTGTCCGTTTATTGCGGGAATCTGCCCATCCCCTGTGTCGTCCGGCGCAAGGGAGCATGCAAAAAATACATAGAAACAATGAGTTAGCCGGAGGGCGAAGAGGGGCTCCCCGCTGGCACGAGCTTTGCAATATCGGCCTTGCCGTAACGACAAGAAGACGAGAAAGAGGCCTTGCCTCAGCTGTGCTACGAGTCCGGGGGGCACGGCGGTTCACGAGACCGCTTCTGCTGCAACACATCGAATGGCCAGGCCCCGTCTCCCGGGCGGGGGTGGCGACGCGTGCGCAAAGGACATCGTGCGTGCCGTCGGGGCGGCAGCTAACGACAAGACTAAATGAGGAGATTTTCATGCGACAGATGCGTACTAGTCGCCTTCGCCAGGGAGGGTATGGACTGGCGAGGTGGGCATGGGCGGTAGGTGCGGCGGCCGTATTGGTAGCTGCCTGCGGCGGAAGCGA
The DNA here is from genome assembly GCF_937950555.1 of uncultured Pigmentiphaga sp. NCBI lineage: Bacteria > Pseudomonadati > Pseudomonadota > Betaproteobacteria > Burkholderiales > Alcaligenaceae > Pigmentiphaga > uncultured Pigmentiphaga sp. Next base: position 43,933 of record NZ_CALFCW010000072.1, read on the forward strand.
TGGCGGTGCGCCTTCGCCCGATGATCCGCCGGCGCCTCTACTGAAACTAAGCACCGTTTCATCCCTACCGGACTATGTGACGGGGGGCGATGCGCTCGTCCAAATCGAGGTGCCGCCCGGTGTGGAGGGTGAGCTTGTCGTCATGCTCGACAACAGCGATGTGTCGCGCGCGTTCACCAAGATAGGAAGCTCGACCTGGCAGGGGCTGGTGAGCGGGATGGTGGTGGGCAAGAACACCTTGCATGCACAAATTGGCGAGGCGACGGCGACCCTCGAGGTCACGAACTATCCGATTACCGGGCCGATGATATCCGGCCCCCATGAGAAGCCCTTCCTGTGCACCACGACGAGCTTCGGGCGGCTGGGGGGAGGCACGCTCGACGGTCCCTTGGATGAGCATTGTTCGACGAATACCCGGATCGATTACTTCTATCGCAGGACCACCGGGGGCAACGCGCGTTGGAATACCCCGACGGTCTATCCGGACGACATGGCCTACATCACCATCGATGAGGGCAAGCCAACCGAACGCACGGTGCCGTATCTGGTCCGGCTCGAGACCGGCACGATCAATCGTGGCATTTACCAGTCGGCCATGCTCCACGATCCGTTGAACGAGGGGCCCATCGGTCCCGATAAGCGGTCCAAGGCCTGGAATGGGAAGCTTATCTATCCCTTGGGCGGAGGCTGCCAGGGAGGCTGGTATACGCAAGGCGGAACGTTCAGCACGCTCATCGTCGACGAATGGATGAAGCAGGGCTATGCCGCGGTGACTTCCACCCTCAACATTTTCGGCTCCAACTGCAACGACCTGCTTTCTTCGGAAACAGTCGCGATGACCAAGGAGCGCTTCATCGAGGCCTACGGGGTGCCGGTCTATACCATAGGAACCGGCGGATCGGGCGGTGCCTACCAGAGCTTCCAGACATCGGATAATTATCCCGGGCTGTTCGACGGCATCATCGTGAATTCGGTCTTCCCGGACGTGACTTCGGCCACCCTGTTCAAGCTGTTCGATTCGCGCTTGCTCAACAATTACTTCAACCGCCCGGGCGGACTTGCCTACACGGATGAAAAGAAAAAGGCGATTTCCGGCTATTTGCAAGTAGGCAATATCTCCGCCATGAGCACCAGTGCGGGACGGCTCGACCCAGTCCTCTCGTTCCCATCCGGTTTCCCCGAGGAGCTGAAGTACCATCCGGTCGATCGGCCTAGCGGCGCACGGGCAACCGTTTACGACCACACCGTCAACGTGTACGGGAAAGACTCCCGCGGATTCGCGCTGCGCCCGATCGACAACGTGGGCGTGCAGTACGGGTTGAAGGCGCTCAACGATGGCGTCATCACGGTGGAGGAATTCCTCGACCTGAATGCCAACATCGGTGGCCTGGACGTGGATCTGCAGCCGACGCCGCAGCGCACCTCAGGCGACCTCGATGCCATTCGCCGCGCCTATCAGTCGGGCCGCATCACGTATGGCGGAGGCGGCTTGGCCTCCACGGCCATCCTTGAGCACCGGGATTACTTCGACAAGGCGGTCAACGGCGACATCCACAACAAGATTCACTCCTACTCGGTGCGTGAGCGGCTGAAGGCGGCAAACGGCCATTTCGACAATCACGTCATGCTCGGTCCCGGCCGGGTGTCTGACAGCTTGCTGCAGTTGATGGACCAGTGGCTGATGGGAGTGGTCAACGACAAGTCGGACGAACCCAAGGCGCGAAAAGTCGTCGCCCACAAGCCCGCCGGCCTGGCCGACGCTTGCTGGGACGAGTCTGGCGAGAAGATTGTCGAACCGTCCACGCCATTCGGCGACGGCCGCTGCAACGAGCTCTATCCTGCGGGCATTACGCCCCGGATGGTGGCGGGCGGGCCGTTGGCGGACAACATCGTCAAGTGCCAGCTCAAGCCCGTCGACCCTGCCGATTACAAGGTGCCGTTGACCCCGGGGCAGCTGAGCCGCCTGCGCGAGATTTTCCCGGACGGCGTCTGCGACTGGACCAAGCCCGGCGTCGAGCAGCAGCCGCTCGTGGGTACCTGGATCTCGTTTGGTCCTTCTGAGAAAAACCTGCTGTTCGACGTTACGCGTCCGTAACGGGCCAAGCCAGATGTAGCCGACCCCGTCCAGGGGTCGGCGCGTTCGTCCAATTCATCCGGACAGTCAAACTTTTTTCTACTGACTATATGAAATTCCTATCCAGCATCTCGATGACGATCCTGGCCGCGTCGGCCGCCTTCACCACATGTGCCCAAGAGTATCCGGGCAATGCTCCTGTCATGGCCGTCGTCCCGTTTGCGGCGGGCGGTCCTACTGATAAGGTCGCGCGGGAAGTGACGGCCATCATGAGCAAGCACCTCAAGGCCCAGATCGTGATCGAGAACGTCGGCGGTGCAGGCGGAACGATCGGCGCGCGGAAAGTCGCTTCCGCACGCAATGACGGCCATACCGTGCTGATTCACCACATCGGCATGTCTACCGCACCCGCGTTGTACCGGAAACTGGGCTTCGATCCACTCGAGGATTTCGAGATGGTGGGCGAGATCGCCGACGTACCCATGGTTCTCTTGGGCAACAAGAACCTGCCGCCCCAAGATTTCAAGGAGCTGTTGCCGTACATCCAAAGCAATGCCAGTAATTTGTTCATGGCCAATGCGGGCATCGGGTCAGCGTCGCACCTGTGCGGCCTGCTTTTCATGAGCGCCATCGGCAAGCAGCTTGGAACGGTTCCCTATAAGGGCACGGCTCCTGCGCTCACGGACCTGATCGGAGGCCAGGTCAATCTGATGTGCGACCAGACGACAAACGTGTCGGGCCAAATCAAGGCCGGCGTGGTCAAGCCTTATATCGCCATGCAATCGGCACGTATCGACGCTTTCCGGGATATCCCCGCGGCGTCCGAACAGGGGCTCCCGGGCATCGAAGTGAAGATCTGGCATGCCATGTACGCGCCCAAGGGAACGCCAGCCGATGTCGTCGCGAAATTGTCGGCTGCGCTGCAAGCAGCCGTAGAGGACCCGAGCTTCCGCAAGAAGATGGAAGACCTAGGGGCCCAGGCGGCCACGGCCGACCGTGCAACGCCAAGCTCCCTGCGCAAGCACTTGAGCAACGAAATCAATAAGTGGACGCCCGTCATCCGGGCAGCCGGCGTTTACGCGGACTGACATGGGCCGGGCTTGCGGCGGGCGCAAGGCCGCAAGCCCTGCTGCCCTTCTCGACGCGGGTGCGATACAGTTGCGTCGCATGGCGATAAGGAAAATAGGAAGAGACTTGCGCGCCAGGCTGCGGCTCGTCCGTGGATCTTTCGATCCCCGCCTGGCTTGGGGCGCTGCGTGCCTGTTCGCCGCGGGCGTGGCGGTCGTGGCTGCGTATGCCTGGGGCGAACGGGCCGGCATGCGCGACATGGCTCAGGGCGTGGAGCACCGGCTGGATATCTATGCGGGGGGCCTGCAGAGCGAGCTGACCCGATATGACTATCTGCCTGGCATCTTATCGCTGAACAAAGACGTCATTGCCCTGTTGAAGGATCCCGGAAATCCGGAACGGATTGCCCGCGTGAATCGGTATCTCGAAACCGTCAACTTGAAGGCCGGTTCATCCGAGATCTACGTCATGAACATGGATGGACTCACGCTTGCAGCCAGCAACTGGAACCGGCCTCCAAGTTTCGTGGGGCGCAATTTTTCATATCGCCCTTATTTCATCGATGCGGTCCAAGGATTGCCCGGCCGCTTCTACGGGGTTGGAACGGTCAGCCAGTCGCCGGGGTATTACTTTTCTTACGGCATCTACGATGGCGGCTCGATGCTCGGCGTCGCGGCGCTGAAGGTAGAGCTCGACAAATTGGAGAAGACGTGGGGGCGGGCCGACGAGAAAGTCGCCGTCGTGGATGAGAACGGCGTCATCTTCCTGACCTCCGTGCCCGATTGGGAGTTCAAGACGCTCAGGCCTTTGTCGCCGCAAACGCGGGAGCAGCTCGCCGCGACCCGGCAATACCACGCGGGCTCGCTGGCTTCCCTGGACATGACGGAGGTCCGGCGCTTTCCGGACGGCACCTCCATCGTGCAGTTTGCCGGCGAGGCAAAAGGAGGGGATAGCGGTAATTTCCTGCAGCCTTCTTACCTGTTGCGGAGCCGGTCGATTCCGGGTACCCAGTGGCGACTCATGGCGTTGTCGAACATCGCGCCCATTCATGCGCGTGCCAGCAATGCCGCCATTGCTGCGGCCCTGGTGATGGGTTTCCTGGCGATCCTGGGGCTGTACTTGCAGCAACGCAGGCGGGCGATCGCCCAGAGCCTGGCGGCGAGCGCGGCGCTGCAGCGCGCGCACGACGAGCTGGAGCGCAAGGTTGCCGCGCGCACGCAGGCGTTGAGTGATGCGAACCGCCATCTGCACATCGAGATCGCGGAGCGGAAGCGGGCCGAGGAAGAGCTGAAGGCGACGCTGGACGAACTCGTGCAGGCAGGAAAAATGGCGGCCTTGGGCCAAATGGCCGCCAGCATCACGCACGAATTGAACCAGCCGCTGGCCGCGTTGCGGACGCTCGCAGACAATGCGGCGGTGTTCTTGCAGCGTGGGCGCCAGGGGGATGCGCAAGAGAATCTCGCCCTGATCGGACAGCTGATCGCGCGCATGGGAAAGATCACGGGGCAGTTGAAAAAGTTCGCCCGCAAATCCCCATCGCTGCTCAAGCCCACCTCGATTTCGGTGGCGATTTCCGATGCGTGTTTCTTGCTCGAGCAGCGGCTGCGCCAGGAGCACGTCGAACTGAACGTCGCCGTTCCAGAGGACGCGTGCGCCTTGTGCGACGGCAACCGCCTGGAGCAGGTCTTGGTGAATCTGATGAGCAATGCCATCGACGCCATGGCGCAAACCGGGGAACGGCGCCTGGAGGTGAAAGTGGCGGTCGGGGAGTGGGTGTCCATCATGGTGATGGACAGCGGACCAGGCATTCCGCCGCATGTCATGCCGCGCTTGTTTGAACCCTTCTTTACGACCAAAGAGCAAGGGAGCGGCCTGGGGCTTGGACTGGCGATTTCCGCCGCCATCATGCGGGACTTCGGCGGAAGCCTCCGGGCGTACAACCGTCCGGGGGGCGGGGCGGCATTCGTCTTGCAGTTGCGTCCGGCGACGATAGAAATGGAGGAGGAAGCTGATGTTTGACGCGTTGAGCGTCCTATTCGTCGAGGATGACCCGGCAGTGCAGCTGGGCGGCAAGCAGGCCCTGCAGTTGGCGGGGCTGAACGTCGAGGCCTTGGATACGGCCGAGCAGGCGCTCAAGCGCCTTTGCGCCGGCTATCCGGGCGTACTGGTGACGGATGTGAAGATGGCCGGCATGGACGGACTGGAGCTATTGCGTCGGACCATGGAAATCGACCCCAGCATGCCGGTCATCCTGGTCACCGGGCATGGGGATATTTCCATGGCGGTGCAGGCGATGCGACTGGGCGCCTACGATTTCATCGAAAAGCCGTTTTCTTCCGAGCATTTGATCGAGGTCGTGCAGCGGGCATTGGAAAAGCGTTCATTGACGCTGGAAGTGCAATCCCTGCGCCGCCAGCTCGAAGACCGCCGTGCGATCGAGGGGGTGTTGTTGGGACGCTCTCCGGCAATCGTTGCGCTCCGGCGAGTCATCCTGGAAATCGCCGACACCGACGCCGACGTGCTCATCGTCGGCGAGACGGGAACCGGCAAGGAGCTCGTGGCGCGATGCCTGCACGATTACAGCAAGCGCCGCGAGCACCCCTTTGCGGCGCTCAATTGCGGCGGCATGCCCGAGAACCTGTTCGAAAGCGAGGTTTTCGGGCATGAGGCCGGCGCCTTTACCGGCGCGGTCAAGCGACGCATCGGCAAGATCGAGTATGCCCGGGGAGGCACGCTGTTCCTGGATGAAATCGAGACCATGCCGACCGTGCTGCAGGTCAAGCTGCTCCGTACGTTACAGGAGCGCGTGTTCGAGCGACTGGGGTCCAATGAGCCGCTGCCCATGGATTGCAGGGTGATTGCCGCGACCAAAACCGATTTGTTGTCCGAGGCGAATCGCGGCGTGTTCCGTACGGACCTGTACTACCGCCTCAGCGTCGCCGTGCTGGAGATCCCGCCCTTGCGGGAGCGGCGCGAAGACATCCCGCTGTTGTTCGAGCATTTCGTCCTCCAGGCTGCCATGCGCTATGGACGCGAGGCGCCCGAAGCGTCGAGTACGCAGATTCAGTCGCTCATGGCGCACCATTGGCCAGGCAACGTTCGCGAGTTGCGCAATGTCGCCGACCGGTTCGTGCTGGGGCTTGCCAAGGAGAACTTGGCGGAGGAGGCGTCGCTGCGGCGGCGCTCCTTGGAGGAGCAGGTGACGATGTTCGAGCGGCTGCTGATCGAGGATGCGCTCAAGAGTTGTTCCGGTCGCACTGCGGCAGCCGCGGAAATGCTCGGGCTGCCGCGCAAGACACTCTACGACAAGATGCACCGGCTTGGCTTGAGCACCGAGGACTTCAAGCAGGGATGAGCGTCACCGCCAGGCGGGGAGCGACGGGTGGCCGCCTTTTTTCCGCCGAGGTCGAGGGCTCGGGCACGAGCACGTAGCGGCCACTTTCCGGGGAGCCCTGGTAGCCGGTGCCGCGCAGCAGTTGGTTCAGGCCGTCCTGCACGGTATAGCGGCCTTGCAGGCCGGGCGTGGTCAGGCCGGAGACGCTGGCGGGATCGAAGGCGAGCCGGATGCCGGCCTGCCGCGCGAATTTCTCGAGTGCCGGCCGCAGCTCGCCGGGCGAGACGGCGAAACTCCGGCGGAACTCCTCCGCCGAATCGGCCTGCGGTTGCGTGTGCGGCATGCCCGGCAGCGCGAGCAGCCAGGTGAAGGAGATCACCGCCGGCACCGCGAACATCAACCATTTTCCCGGGACGGGAACCGCTGCCCTCTTGGTGCGGCGTGGCCGCAAGGGAATGACTTGGCAAGTCATACGAGTCTCCAGTTGCAGGGCGGCCCCGGCGGGGCGCCCTGCTTGTAATTGTTCGATGACGATTCAAGCGTATCACGGCATCGGCGTTCGGTCAGTTGTTCTCTTCCAAAAGCGGGGTACCTCCTAGATGCGGCCTGCCGGCGCCGCCCAGATTGCGCCGGGAATGCTTCATGCTGGCCCGAGCCGAACATCAGCTGGAGGAGCATGCATGAAGCCTTCTTCCCATCCTTCCGACCGGCGGTCTTCCGAGGGCGCCGAACACAAGGCACCCCCGGGCGCGACCCCGGATGTTTCCGCCAAGCGCGAGCAAATTTCGCGGCAGAACGATCGCAACACTTCCGCCGACGAGCTGGGACGTGCCCCGAAGTCGAACAAGCTGTCCGGCAGCGGCATCGACGTGGCCGGTCCCGGCGGCAAATAGCGGCGACAGTGCCCTCCTTGCATCCGGGCTCGTACACCTGGGCTCGTACTAATATGCGCCAAGAAGAGTCAGCAAGGAGGCATCTCGATGGCCGTATCCGCGTGGCGGCGCGATTGGTTGTCTAAACCCCTTTTCCGGTGGGCGGCAAGGTCGCTGCCCACGATGTCGGACACCGAGCGGGAAGCGATCGAAGCAGGGGATGTGTGGTGGGACGCGGAGCTGTTTACTGGCGATCCTGCTTGGCGCAAGCTACTCGACACGCCGCCTGCCCGGCTCAGCGAGGAAGAGCAGGCCTTTCTGGACGGCCCAGTGGCCGAGCTCTGCGCCATGATCGACGACTGGCGCATCAGCTGGGAATTGCGCGACCTGCCCGCCGACATCTGGGCCTTTCTGAAGGCGCGCAAGTTCTTCGGGATGATCATTCCCCGCAAGTATGGCGGCCTTGGCTTTTCCGCCTATGCGCACTCCGAGGTGGTCCGCCGCCTGTCTACCCGTTCATTGACGGCGGCGGTTACGGTGATGGTGCCCAATTCGCTGGGGCCGGGTGAGCTGTTGTTGCATTTCGGGACCGAAGCCCAGCGGGAGTATTGGTTGCCCCGGCTCGCCGACGGGCGCGAAATCCCGTGCTTTGGCCTCACCAGCCCGGAGGCCGGCTCGGACGCCGCCTCGATGGTGGACGAGGGCGTGGTCTGCCGGGGGCAGTGGCAGGGGCAGGAAGTGCTTGGCATCCGCCTGAACTGGCACAAGCGCTACATCACGCTCGGGCCCGTTGCCACGGTCTTGGGGCTGGCGTTCAAGCTGCGGGACCCCGACCGCCTGCTCGGGGATCGCGTCGAGCTGGGCATTACGGTCGCCTTGGTGCCCACCCATGCACCGGGCGTGGAGATCGGCCGTCGCCACATCCCCGCGATGCAGGTTTTCCAGAACGGCCCGAATCGAGGCCGCGACGTTTTCATTCCGCTCGACTCCATCATCGGCGGGGTCGAGCGGGCGGGCCAGGGCTGGCAGATGCTGATGAGCGCGCTGGCCGCCGGGCGCGGCATTTCCCTGCCTTCGCTCGCGGCGGCGTCTTGCGTCTTCTCGGCGCATACGAGCGGCGCCTACGCCAGGGTGCGCCAGCAGTTCGGCATTCCCATCGGCAAGTTTGAAGGCGTGCAGGAAAAGCTGGGGCGCATGGCAGCGCTGGCCTACCAGGTCGATGCGGCGCGGCGCCTGACATGCGCGGGACTGGACGCCGGCCACAAGCCGGCCGTGATCTCGGCCATCATGAAATACCACGCGACCGAGCGAATGCGCATCGCGGTGAACGACGCCATGGATGTGCATGCCGGCAAGGGCGTGATCGACGGGCCACGCAATTATCTCTCCAATATTTATCGAGCCATTCCCATCGGCATCACGGTCGAGGGAGCAAACATCCTCACCCGATGCCTGATCATCTTCGGCCAAGGAGCGATTCGCGCGCACCCTTACCTGATGCGCGAAATGGCTGCGCTGGCCGACCCGGATCCGCGACGCGGGCTGGAGGCGTTCGACCGGGTCTTCTGGCGCCACGCCGCGCATGCCGGGGCCAACGCTTTGCGGGCGTTGGCCAGGGCCTGGACGAACGGGCGTTTTGCGCCGGCGCCCCGGGGGGCGGGCGCCGTGGCGGGCTACTACCGCCAGTTGGGCCGTTACGCCTCGGCCTTTGCCCTGGTCGCGGACGTCGCCCTGGCGACGTTGGGCGGTGCGCTCAAGCGCCGGGAAATGCTCTCTGGCAGATTGGGCGACGTGCTTGCCGAGCTTTATCTTCTGTCTGCCGTCCTCAAGCGTTGGCACGACGAGGGTGCGAGCGAGGAGGACTTGCCGCTGGTGCAATGGTGCATGGAGAGCGGCTTGGCAACCATCGAAGAACGCCTCGACGGCGTGCTGGCCAACCTGCCGTCGCGGGCGGTGGCCGGCGTGCTGCGCTGCATCTGCCTGCCCCGCGGGGTGCGCCGCCGGGGGCCGTCGGACCAGTTGACGCAGGCTTGCGCCCGGATCCTGCTCGAACCGAGCCCGGCCCGGGAGCGCCTCCTTCCCGGACTCGCCCGGCCACGTCCGGGCGAGCCGCTGGACTGGCTGGCCAAGGCTTTCGACCTGGTGACGCGGGCCGCACCCGTCCTCGACGCACTGCGCCGTTCAGGGCATGCGGATTGGCGCGAGGCGGTGCGCAGCGGGACGCTGGATGCCTCGCAGGCAACCCTCCTCGAAGAGATGGAGCGCGCGGTGGCCGAGGTCGTGGACGTAGACAGTTTCGGGGCGGCGGACTTGGCAGGCGGCACCGCGCCGGCGCGATGCCGGCGTAATCCTGCGGAATAGGGGTAATTTCGGAGCGGTTCCCGCCAAAATCCCGTCAGGAAGGGTTGCCCTCGCGGGTGTTTTCGAGTAGAATTTTTCGAGTTGAAATCATTGCTCTACGTATCAAGCAAGAGCAATGATTTTTTTTCGTCACGCATTTTGGGAAGTTCGGAAGCAGATGGAACCCACCGGTTCTGCGGCGGAAGCAGGCGTTAACTACAACGTGCGGATCTTGAGAGCTCTGCGGCGCATCACGCGCAACATTGCGCTCCACTCGAAGCAGTTGGCTGCCTGCAGCCACATCACCGCTCCGCAGCTGGTATGCCTTTTGGCAGTCATCGAATCCGGCCCGCTGACGGCCACGGCCATCAGCCGAGAGATTTCCGTCAGCCCGAGCACGGTGGTGGGCATACTCGATCGGCTCGAGGAAAAAGGCTGGATCAAGCGCGAGCGGAGCCGGGAAGACCGTCGCACCGTGCTGGTATCCGCGACCGAAGAAGGGCGCGAAGTGGCCCGGCGTGCGCCGTCGCCACTGCAGAAAACGCTGGCTGATGCCTTGAGTGCCTTGCCCGAGCTGGAACAGGCCACGATCACGCTTTCGCTGGAGCGCATCGTGAGCCTGATGGAAACACCCACGGGCGCCAGGGATACATCGCCCCTGCTTGACCTCAATGCGTCGGATACGTCTCCGGAGTCGGGCCTAGCGGTTTGACCCGGTCCCGTCAACCAGCGCGCCGCGGTGTTCCTGCAGGCGTGCGAAACAATAGGAGGGTCGGAGTCTGAAAGCGATCGACGACACGCTCATCCAACCTGCGGTTTTCAACCCAGCCCTGGAGAACTTCGATCTGAGGCCGCCCGAAGTCGAAGATGCCTCGGAGATCCAGCGGCTGGTCCGAGAATCGCCGCCCTTGGATGTCAATTCCATCTACGCCTATCTCCTTCTGTGCCGGCACTTTCGCGACACGTGCGTCGTGGCCACCCGGCAAGGGCAATTGGCAGGCTTCGTATCTGCCTATATCCCGCCCAATCAATCCAATGTGTTGTTCGTCTGGCAAGTTGCGGTTCACCCCGCGGCGCGCGGCCATCGGTTGGGGCAGCGCATGATCGAACATCTTCTTGCCAGGCCGTTGCCGCAACCCATACGCAGCATCGAAACGACCGTATCTCCATCCAACCTGCCGTCGCGGCGCATGTTCGCGGCGCTGGCAAGGGATCGCGGCGCCGAATGCGTCGAGCAGCCCATGTTCCCGCCCGAATTGTTCGGCCAAAGCGGGCACGAAGAGGAGAGGCTGCTGCGCATCGGTCCGTTCTAGGCCTGGGGCGCGCGTAGCCCTAACCCCGGCCGTACTCCGCGGGGCCGTTCGTAACTGGCTGGATGCCCTCGCGTCTGCCGCCGGTGTCGTACCGCGTCGGCCCACCGTTTTAAGCATAAGCAAGACAGGAGGGAATACCTATGGATCTCAAGATCTTCGACCGCCTCGAATCGGAAGTCCGCGGCTATATACGCTCGTTTCCGGTAGTGTTCAGCAAGGCCAGAGGAGCTTTGTTGTTCGATGAGGAAGGCAGGCAGTACATCGACCTGTTCGCCGGTGCAGGAACCCTCAATTATGGCCACAACAATCCCGCACTGAAGCAGCCGCTGCTGGATTACGTCCAGGCAGACGGCGTGGTGCACGGGCTGGACATGGCCACCTCCGCCAAGAAGGCATTCCTCGAAGCGTTCGAACGGCTCATTCTCCAGCCGCGGGGCATGCAATACACGCTCCAGTTCACCGGCCCGACCGGTACCAACGCGGTGGAGGCCGCGCTCAAGCTCGCGCGTCGGGTCAAGCAGCGTTCCAACATCGTTTCCTTCACGCATGGCTTCCACGGCGTCACCTCGGGCTCGTTGTCCGCCACGGCTAACGCCAAGTATCGAGACGCGGCCGGCGTGAGCCTGGGCAATACGACCTTCGTGCCGTACGACGGGTATTTCGGCCCCGACGTCGACACCATGGCGTACTTCGAGCGCATGCTCGAAGACCGGAGCAGCGGCATGGATGCACCCGCCGCCGTCATCGTGGAAACCGTGCAGGGCGAGGGCGGGGTGAACGTCGCCACGCTGCGCTGGCTGCGCGAGCTGCAGCGCCTGTGCCGCCGCTACGACATGCTTCTGATCGTAGACGACATCCAGGTCGGCTGCGGCCGCACCGGAACCTTCTTCAGTTTCGAGTCGGCGGGCATCCAGCCGGACATCGTGACGCTGTCGAAGTCGCTGAGCGGATTCGGCCTGCCCATGGCCATGGTGCTCATCAAGCCGGAGCTGGACGTCTGGAAACCGGGCGAGCACAACGGCACGTTCCGGGGCAACAACCTTGCCTTCATCACTGCTCGCCAGGCACTCGAGCACTATTGGCGCGACGATGCCTTCACGCGCGAGATCCAGGCCAAGGAAACGCTAGTGCGCGATTGGCTCGAGAACATGGTGCACAACCATCCCGACGCCGATTTGTCGGTTCGCGGGCGAGGGCTCATCCAAGGGCTGGTGAGCGGCGTGCCGGGGCTGGCCAACAAGATCGCCGCCCAGGCGTTCAAGCACGGCGTTGTCATCGAAACCTCCGGTGCCAACGACGAAGTGCTGAAGCTGCTGCCCCCGCTGACCATCGAAGAAAGCTTGCTGAAGCAAGCGTTGGAGGTGCTGGACCGCGCCGTTGCCGAGGTGGTTGCCGCAGAGCGGCCTGGCCAGAAGCAGTCCAACGCCCGCGTGTTGAAGTTTGGAGGAAAAGCACGATGATCGTACGGAATGTCAAGGACATCATAGGAACCGAGAACGAAGTTTCCACGCCGACGTGGACCAGCCGCCGCGTGCTGCTGAAAAAGGACGGCATGGGGTTTTCATTCCACGAGACGATCATTCATCCCGGTACCGAAACGCATATTTGGTACAAGCATCACTTTGAAGCCGTCTGGTGCATCGAGGGTGATGGCGAAATAGAGACGGTCGCCGACGGCAAGAAGTACAAGCTCGAACCCGGCGTGGTGTATGCGCTGAACGAGAACGACGAGCACTACCTGCGGGGCGGCAAGGAGCCGCTGCGCGTCATATGTGTTTTCAACCCGCCTTTGACCGGCCAAGAAGTCCACGACGCCGACGGCGTTTACCCCTTGGTCGAGGAAAAGGCCGCCTGAGGGCAGAGCGCGCCGCAATGGCGCGTCGGCCGGGCGCCGCCCGGCTTCCCCATGACGAGCGGTCCGCCCGAGGTGAGGGCGGCCGCCTACGAGAACAGGAGGGCAAACATGATTACTCCCGCACGAGACCTTTATTCTTCCCGGGCCGATCGCGCGGCTGGCATCGTCCAGCGCCGCGACCCGGTCGTTTACGGCAGCGCCAAGACGGAGCCCGGAACGGGGCTGGATGCTGAACAACTGAGCAGCTATGAGCGCAACGGCTACATCCTGCTCAAGAATTTCTTCTCCAGCCAAGAGACGCAGGCGCTCCTGCACGAGGTCGAGCGCCTGGTGCGAGACCCCGCCATCCGGCGCCGCGAGGAGGCCATCACCGAGAAGGGCAGCGATGCGGTGCGCTCGGTGTTCATGGTTCACAAGCTGAGCAAGCTGCTGGGTCGGCTGTCGCAGGACATGCGGCTGGTCAACATCGCCAAGCAGATCCTCGGCTCGGACGTCTACATCCACCAATCGCGCGCCAACATGAAGCCCGGCTTCAACGGCAAAGAGTTCTACTGGCACTCGGACTTCGAGACCTGGCACATCGAAGACGGAATGCCGGCAATGCGGGCGTTGAGCTGCTCGGTGCTGCTGACCGACAATAATCCCACCAACGGTCCGCTGATGGTCGTGCCGGGGTCGCATCGCCAATTCGTGTCATGCGTGGGCGAGACTCCGCAGGATCACTATAAGCAGTCGCTGAAGAAGCAGGAGTATGGGGTGCCGGATCCGGTCAGCCTGCAGCTGCTCGTGGACCAAGGTGGCATCGACGTGCTGTCGGCACCGGCGGGCTCGGTCGTGTTTTTCGATTGCAACCTCATGCACGGTTCCAACAGCAACATTTCCCCATACCCGCGGGCCAATGTGTTCATGGTGTATAACAGCGTGGAAAATACCCTGAACAGTCCCAGGTACGGCCTGAACCCGCGGCCGGAGTTCATCGCCACGCGCGAGAGTTTCGCTCCCATCCAGCCGGTCGAGCCGGGCTATCTGCGGTCGGTCTGACGACCGCCTCGCATCGGCCGGCAGGGGCGTCTTCGGGCGCCCTTGCCGCAGGTACAGGGGAAGCGGGCCGCCGTTGGAGCCAACCGGTCCGGATCGGGTATAAACGCACCTGGCCGTTTGCGGTCGCTTCCTAGGACATCCCACGTTATGCAACGCATCATGCTTCGCGCCAAGATTCACCGCGTCGCGGTGACTCAGGCCGACCTGAATTACGAAGGCTCCTGCGGTATCGACGAGGACTTCCTCGATGCCGCGGGCATGAAAGAGTACGAGCGCATCGAGCTGTACAACATCAACAACGGCGAGCGCTTTTCCACCTACATTATCAAAGGCAAGCGCGGCAGCGGCGAGATCTCGCTCAATGGCGCGGCGGCGCGTCGAGCCCAGGTGGGCGATTTGTTGATCATTTGCACCTACGGTCCGATGACGGACGAAGAGGCGGAACAGCACAAGCCCGTCGTCGTGCTGGTCGACGAGAACAACCGCATCAAAGAAGTGATCCGCAAGTCCTGAGCCTGCCGAGGCTTCGATGCAGGCCGATTTGCTGCTCTTCCTGTCCATGTCAGTGGGCGTGACGATCGCCCCCGGGCCGGACAATCTCCAGGTACTCGCACGTTCGCTTAGCCAGGGCCGCACCGCGGGCATCGCTGCCGCGCTGGGGTTTGCCTCCGGCTGTCTTTTCCATACCGCACTGGCGGTCTTGGGCGTCGCGGCGCTGCTCAAGGCTTCGCCCATGGCCTTCGATGCAATTCGACTGGCCGGGGCAGCCTATTTGTTGTGGCTGGCGGTGCAGGTGCTGCGGAACCGGGGCGGTTTTTCGCCTACGAGCGGCCCGCAGCCCTTGAGCCATGCGCGCATTTTCGGGCAGAGCGTACTGGCAAACATGCTCAACCCGAAGGTCACGCTTTTTTTCCTCGTATTCCTGCCGCAGTTCGTGAATCCCTGGGCCGGCCATCCCGATTGGCAAATGCTGTGGCTCGGCGTGATTTTCATGGTCCAGGCCGCAGTGGTCTTTTGCCTGATCGCCTGGTTTGCCGGGTTGGTGGGGCAGCTGCTGCGGCGCCGCCCGCACGTTGGGGTTTGGTTGGACCGGCTGGCGGGCCTGATCTTTCTGTTCCTCGCCATCCGCATTGTCTGGGAGTGAACGCGGCGCCGCGGTCATCGTGCGCCGAACCAGTTGCGGAGCGCATGACCGACGCAAGGGTGGCGCAGGCGGACGCGCAATTCGGAGCGCAACCGGCGAGTGTCCAGCCGGCGCGACTCCTGCATGAATGACCACATGGCAGGACGCACTGCGGCGCGCACCTGCGCAGCTGGCAGGCGAGGCGGACGTGGCAGGCCGGCAGCGTCGGCGACTGCGTCGAAGTAGTCGCCCATCTTCAAATCCTGTCCATCCGCCGCGTGTATCACCCGTTGTGGCCGGCCCCGGTACAACGCGCATTCCAGGATGCGCGCCAAGTCTCCGATTTCGATGTGGTTGGTGTAGACGTCCTCCTCGGGCACGAGGCACGGCAGCCCTGTGCGCAGTCGCTCCAGGGGCAGCCGGCCTCGGCCATAAATGCCGGGAATGCGCAGCACGACGGTGCGCCACGGAGCAAGGCCCAGGTGGGCGGAGCGCGCGCGGGAGGGGGCGATGGCGCGCCAGACTGCTTCGGCCGCGGCGCGGCGCCGCCCGCGCGGCGAGGCTGGTCGCAACGGCGCCGTTTCCGTCAGCCGGCGCCCCTGCGCATCGCCGTAGACGCCGGTCGTGCTGGCATAGACGAGGGTGAGCGGCCGGCGAACTCGCTCGCGCGGCCCTGTCGCGGGTTTGGCTACAATGTCGGGATGCCGGACAGGACGGGTGCCGCGGCCCGTCGGGGCCGGCAATGCGCGCACTTTCCGGGCTGGGCGCCGTAAGACGGCAGCCAGTCGCCGGGAGCGCGGATCGTCTTCGCCTTGGCCGGGCGGGGGCGCCAGCATCAGGACGTCGGTGGCGAGGCCTCGCAGGCGTCCGAGCTGCCGCAGGCAGTCCAGATTGCCCAGCAGCGGAATGGCGCCCGCGGCGCGGAGCTCGGACAGCCGTTCGGGGCTGGACGTGAGCGCAAAAACCCGTTTCCGGCCGGACAGCCGTTCCAGGACGTGCAGGCCCGTGTCGCCACAGCCGACGATCAACAGACGCGGGCGGCCCAGGCGCGCGGTTCTCGCGGGCTGTGGGAAGTTCATCGTATTTCCACCGTTTTTATAGGATCCGGGTGATGAGTCATCAGGTCACCGTACTGCCCAGCGGTCATCAGTTCATGGTCCAGGAAGGCCAGACCGTGCTCGATGCAGCGTTGCAGGCAGGCGTAATGTTGCCTTATAGCTGCAAGAACGGCGCGTGCTCGTCGTGCAAGGGCAAGGTGGTCGCCGGCGAGATCGAGCTGGGACCGCATCAAGCGCAGACGCTGACGCCGGAGGAGGCCGCCCAGGGATGGGCGCTGTTCTGCGTCGCCAAGCCGCGCTCCGATTTGACCATCGAAGTGCGCGAAGTCGACGGCATTGGCGACATTCCCATCCGCAAGCTGCCTTGCCGTGTGCAGAGCCTGACGGACGCCGCGCCGGACGTGAAGATCGTCCGGCTGCAGTTGCCCGCCACGGAAAAGCTGCGTTTCAACGCGGGGCAGTACGTGGAGATCATCATGAAGGACGGTCGCCGCCGCTCCTATTCCATGGCCAACGCGCCGCACGAAGAGGGCGGACTGGTGCTGCACATCCGCCATCTTCCGGGTGGAGCCTTTACCGATCACGTCTTCGGCGTCGGCCCGACCCAGATGAAGGAGCGGGACATCCTGCGCTTCGAGGGCCCGTTCGGTTCGTTTTTCCTGCGCGAGGAAAGCGCCAAGCCCATCGTCATGCTTGCCAGCGGCACGGGTTTCGCGCCGATCCGGGCGATGGTAGAGCACATGATCCACAAGGATATCCGGCGTCCGGTCCACCTGTATTGGGGAGGGCGTCGCCCGCGCGACCTCTACATGGACGCAGCGGCCCGCGAATGGGCGAGTACCCGCCCGGACTTCCGCTACGTGCCGGTGATTTCCGACGCCTTGCCGGAGGACGGTTGGGCGGGCCGTACGGGTTTCGTGCACAAGGCCGTCATGGAAGACATTCCGGATTTGTCGGGCTACCAGGTCTACGCGTGCGGCGCCCCCGTCATGGTCGAATCGGCCCATAGGGATTTTGTACAACAGTGCGGCCTGCCTGAAGACGAGTTTTACGCGGATGCCTTCACTTCCGAGGCAGACATCGCGCGCAACACGGTGTAATGTTTACCGACCCGCCGCATCGGCGGGTCATCCATTTTCGCCCCCCGGGCACGCAAGGAGTTTGAGTCATGGAATTCGGCCAGTTCAACGTCAACGCCCTCATGGAGATCACGCAGCGTCCGGACCTCGTGTTCATCCGAGGGCAGGGGTCGTGGCTGGAGGATCATGCCGGCAAGCGCTATCTCGACTTCATACAGGGGTGGGCGGTCAATTGCCTCGGGCACTGCCCGCCGGAAGTCGTCAAAGCCCTGGAGGCACAGGCGCGCCTGCTGCTCAATCCGTCGCCGGCGTTCTACAACCAGCCGTCCATCGAACTGGCCACGCGCCTGACCAAGGCTTCCTGCTTCGATCGCGTCTTCTTCGCCAACAGCGGAGCCGAGGCCAACGAGGGCGCCATCAAGCTCGCGCGCAAGTGGGGCCAAGTGCACAAACCGGGCGCCTACAAGATCATCACCTTCAATCACAGCTTCCACGGACGCACGCTGGCCACCATGTCGGCGTCCGGCAAGCCAGGTTGGAGCACGCTCTTTGCGCCCCAAGTCGATGGCTTCCCGAAGGCGGAGCTCAATGACCTCGCATCCGTGGAGGCGCTGATCGACGACCAGACCGTGGCCATCATGTTGGAGCCCGTGCAGGGGGAGGGTGGCGTCATCCCGGCGACCGCGGAGTTCCTGCAGAACCTGCGCAAGCTGGCCGATGCGCGCAAGCTGCTGCTCATCGTCGACGAAGTGCAGACCGGCATGGGCCGCACCGGCACGATGTTCGCCTACGAGCAGGCGGGCATCCGTCCCGACATCATGACGCTGGGCAAGGGCATAGGCGGCGGCGCGCCCCTGGCGGCGCTGCTGGCGCGCGAGGAGGTCTGCGTGTTCAAGCACGGAGACCAAGGCGGCACGTACAACGGCAACCCGCTCATGACCGCCATCGGCGTCGCGGTGTTCGACGCCTTGGCCGCGCCCGGATTCCTGGAGGGGGTGCGCCAGCGGGGGCAATACCTCTCGCAAGGGCTGGCTGCATTGGCCGCCAAGTGGAACATGCCCGGCGAACGGGGCAATGGCTTGCTGCGCGCGTTGATCATGGATCGCGAAGACGGTCCAGCCATCGTCGAGCGCGCCCGCATGCTCGAACCGGAAGGCTTGTTGCTGAATGCGCCGCGGGGCAACCTGCTGCGTTTCATGCCCGCCCTAAATGTGACCGAAGCCGAGATCGACCGGATGCTCGAACTCCTGGACGGCATTCTGGCGACCCTGCGCAAGTAAACTTGCCGCGCGCATCGGGGCCGCGTCGTTCGGCCCCTGCTATCATGGCTGTATGAATATACAGTACCTGCGCCGGGCGCGACGCCGTGCGCCGGCCCGGCCATTCCTGCGGGCATGAATGCGCGTATTCGTCCCGACGGTCAACGTGACGGCCTGGAATCGGCGCCCCTGCCGGACGGCTCGGCGCCGGCTTACGTGGTTGCCGTGCGTGCCCTTTGCGAGTTCACGGCGCGGCAGGGCGACCTCGACTTGCGCTTTTCCCCTTCTCCGTCGGCACAGGAGGGGCAGGCCGGCCATGTCCTGATTGCCAAGCGCCGGGGGCCTGGATATGAAACCGAAATCGTCCTCGCAGGCGCGTATCGCGAGCTGCTGGTACGCGGGCGCGCCGACGGATACGATCCCGTCGCCAACCGCCTGGAAGAGTTCAAGACCTATCGCGGCCGGCTCGAGGCCGTGCCCGCCAACCGGCGTGCGCTGCACTGGGCGCAGGCGAAAATGTACGGCCATCTGCTGTGCGCCGCGCGTGGACTATCCAACCTGGACGTCGCGCTGGTTTACCTCGACATCGCCACCGAGCGCGAGACCGTACTGAGCGAGGCGTACGCGGCGGCGGACCTGGCGTCATTTTTCCGCGAGCAATGCGAGCACTTTCTTGCCTGGGCGCTGGCGGAACGTGCACACCGGCAAGCGCGCGACGCGGCGCTGTCGGGATTGCGTTTTCCTTACGAGCAGTTCCGGCCCGGCCAGCGCGAGCTCGCCGTGGCAGTCTATCGCGCCGCCCGAGACGGCCGCGCGCTGATGGTGCAGGCTCCCACTGGCATCGGCAAGACGCTTGGCACCTTATTTCCTGCGTTGAAGGCCTGCGCCGGAGACGGACTGGACAAGGTGTTCTTCCTCGCGGCCAAGACGTCCGGCCGGGCACTGGCGCTGGGGGCGATCGATGCCTTGCGCAGCGCCGCCGGGTCCCTGCCTGTTCGCGCCCTGGAACTGGTGGCTCGCGACAAGGCTTGCGAGAATCCCGGCCGCGCCTGCCATGGCGACGATTGTCCTTTGGCGCGGGGGTTCTACGATCGCCTTCCGGCCGCGCGTGCGGAGGCAGTTGCCGTTGGCGGCACGTGGGATCGCGCCGGCGTCCGCCGGCTGGGGCTGGCACACGGCGTATGCCCGTACTTCCTGGCCCAGGAGCTGGTGCGCTGGAGTGACGTCGTCGTGGGCGACTACAACTATTACTACGACGGTAGCGGCCTCTTGTATGCCTTGACCGCGATGTGTGGCTGGCGGGTCGCCGTCTTGGTGGATGAGGCCCACAACCTGATTGAACGCGCGCGCGGCATGTACAGCGCATCGCTGGACCAGGCTGCGCTGAAAGCGGCACGCGCCGCCGCGCCGGGGGCATTGCGCAGGCCGCTCGGGGCGCTCGAGCGGCGTTGGTCGGCGTGGAACCGCCTGCACTCCGCCTCCTACCAGTCCCTTCCGGCCGTCCCGGCGGGCTGGCTCGCAGCGCTGCAGCAGGCGACGGCGGCAGTCACGGACTATCTCGCGGAGATGCCGGTGGGCATGGACCCGGCCGTGCAACGGTTTTATTTCGACGCGCTGCACTTCACCCGGCTCGCCGAGCAGTTCGGGGATCACTCGCTCTTCGACGTGCGCCTTGTGCACGCACGCGAGGGGCGGCCGGCCTCATCCACCTTTAGCCTGCGCAACGTGGTGCCGGCGCCGTTCCTCGCTGTGCGCCATGCGGCGGCGCGAGCCACCGTACTTTTTTCCGGAACGTTGGGGCCACCCGACTTCTATCGGGACATGCTTGGCCTGCCAGGGCATGCAGGGTGGTTGGAGGTTGGCTCGCCCTTTCGGTCGGAGCAGTTGTCGGTAAGGATCGCGGCGCATGTGTCCACGCGTTTCCACGACCGAGAGCGCTCGATCCCGCTCATCGGTTCGCTCATCACCGAGCAATATGCGACGCGTCCCGGGAATTACTTGGTTTTCGCCAGCAGTTTCGATTACCTGCGCAGGCTGTCCGACGGTCTGCGGGCGCAGGCGGGCGACTTGCCGGTGTGGGAGCAAACGCCGGAAATGGACGAGGGCGGACGCGAGGAATTTCTCGCCCGGTTCGTCGAAGGTGGCCGGGGTGTCGGTTTCGCCGTCCTCGGCGGCGCGTTTTCCGAAGGCGTGGATCTTCCCGGTTCGCGCCTGATCGGCGTGTTCATCGCCACGCTGGGCCTGCCGCAGGTCAATGAGGTGAACGAAAAGATGCGCGCGGTCATGGAGGCGCGTTTCGGCCGCGGTTTCGAGTACACCTACCTGTACCCCGGCCTGCGGAAAGTGGTGCAGGCGGCCGGCAGGGTGATCCGCACCGAGCAGGACGAGGGAATGGTGATGCTGATCGACGATCGCTATCGCAGGCAAGACATCCGAAGACTATTGCCGACGTGGTGGCGCGTGGGTGGCGTGGCGGGACCGAGCCGGGAGTGCGCGGGGACGCGTGAACCCAGGCCAGGCGGCTGAGTCCAATTGCCGTTCGAACCGCCAAGCTACAATGCACGCGAGAGCGCCGAACGACCGTTCGCGTCGATCCAAGACTTCAACGCCATGACCCGACTCGTGATCGTGGGCGGCGGCCATGCCGCTTCCCAGTTGGCCGCATCGCTGGCCGAGAAGCGCTTCCCCGGCCAAGTCGCACTCATCAGCGACGAGGTGCATCTGCCTTACCATCGCCCGCCTTTGTCCAAGACCTTGATCAAGGATCCAGAAGCGGTCCTGCCGGAGCTGCGGGGCGCCGCGTTCTACGAGCAAGCTGGGATTGAGCTGAGGCTGGGCACGCGTGTGCAAGGCATAGACCGCGCGCGCAAGGTGCTGCGCCTGGTCGCGCCCGACGGGCCGCGTGAATTGGCATACGATCACCTGGTGTTGGCCACCGGCGCGAAAGCGCGCGAACTGCCCCAGGCACCGGTCGGCACACCGGGCGTCCACTATCTGCGCACCTACGACCAAGCCCAGGCGTTGCGGGATGCGCTCGCCCAGGCACGACGCATCGTCGTGCTGGGCGGTGGGTTCATCGGTTTGGAGATCGCCGCCACGGCACGCCAGCTGGGTAAGGAGGTGACGGTGTTCGAGGCGATGCCTCGCCTCCTGGCGCGTTCGGTATCGCCCGCCGTGTCGGACTTTCTACTTGCCACGCATCGCGGCGCCGGGGTCGACATCCGCCTGGGGACGATGGTGGATGGCCTGCAGATGGCCCAGGGACGGGCGACGGGCGTCCTCGTGGGCGGCGTGTCGGTGCCGGCCGATGTGATCATCGCCGGCATCGGCGCCACGCCTAACGTGGACTTGGCGCGGGACGCCGGCCTCGCCTGCGATGACGGCATCGTCGTCGACGCCACCCTGGCTACGACCGACCCGGACATCTCGGCCATCGGAGACTGCGTTGCGTTTCCGCATCCCGACTGGCCCCAGCGGCTTCGGCTCGAGTCCGTGCAGAATGCCAATGACCAGGCCAAGGCCTTGGCCGCGCGGCTATGCGGCGAGCCGCAGCCTTACGCCGCAGTGCCATGGTTTTGGTCCGACCAAGGCGAGGCGCGCCTACAGATCACCGGCCTATGGCGGCCCGGCTGCGAGAGTGTCCTGCGGCCTGCATCACGCGGCAACGGCTTTTCGGTCCTGCATTACGAGGGTACGCGCTTGCGGGCCATCGAGTCGGTCAACTCCCCGGTCGACCATATGGCGGCTCGTCGCTTGATGCAGTCTGGGCAGTCGCCCGACAAGGCCGTTGTCGGTGACCCTGCCCGCCCGATCCAAGCCGCCTGATGGAGGATGCGTCCCATGCCGGGGGCGCCACGGTGTATCCGTTCGATTCGGCTCTCCAGGACGTGGAAAGGGGCCGCCTGACCGAGGGAGCGGTACACGGCGCTGTAGGCGGGAATATACACTTACGCTTTGTGCCCCCTGCCGGGGCGGCGCCAAGACGGACCGGGCCGCCGGGCCCGAGGAGCAAGAATGAAAGTCGTCGTATTGGGTAGCGGAATCATCGGCACGTCGAGCGCATGGTGGTTGCGCCAATCGGGTCATGAGGTGACGGTCATCGATCGCCAGCCCGGCGCAGCCCGGGAGACTAGTTTCGCCAATGGCGGGCAGATATCGGTTTCCTATGCCGAACCTTGGGCCAATCCCCAAGCGCCCCTCAAGCTGGCGCGCTGGCTGCTCAGGGGAGATGCACCCCTGCTGTTTCGACTGCATGCGGATTGGCATCAGTGGATTTGGTGCCTGGCGTTCCTGCGTGAATGCCTACCTGGCCGGCTGCCCCGCAACATTCGGGCACTGGTCAACATGGCGTCGTATAGCCGCTCCGTGCTGCAAGCCATGCGCAGCGAACTCGGCATCCGCTACGATCACCTCGAGAAAGGCATCATCAACTTCTATCGCGATGCGGCGGAGTTCGATGCCTCGCAAAAGGCCGCCGACTTGATGCGGGAGTTCGGAGTCGACCGACGCATCCTCAGCACCGAAGAGCTCGTGGCATTGGAGCCGGCGCTAGCTCCGCAAAGCCATCGCATCGTCGGCGGGGATTACACGGCCTCGGACGAAAGCGGCGACGTCTACCAGTTCACGACGGCGTTGGCAGAGAAAGCGGCCGCGGCCGGCGTAGAGTTTCGGTTTTCAACCCAAATCACGCGCTTGCTCGCCGAAGGCGGCTGGGTGAAGGCGGTGGAAGTCATCGACGAACAGGGCCGGTACGGCAAGGTTCACGGCGACGTGTTCGTTGCGGCGTTGGGCAGCTTCACGCCGGAGCTGGTCAGGCCGTTGGGCGTGCCCTGCATGGTATATCCAGCCAAAGGATATTCGGCGACATACCCGGTTACTGATTCCTCGCGCGCGCCTACCGTCAGCCTGACGGACAGCGCGAATAAAGTGGTATTTTCGCGGCTGGGCGACAAACTGAGGGTCGCGGGCACCGCGGAACTCAGCGGGTACTCGCGGGCTCTGAACACCGCGAGGTGCGAGGCGTTGACGTCCTTGACCCGGGAACTCTTCCCCGGGGCCGTGGACTTGGAGAACGTTTCGTATTGGTCTGGCCTGCGCCCGGCCACGCCGTCGAACGTGCCGCTCATAGGACGCACGCGCCTGCCCAATCTTTATCTGAACACCGGCCATGGCACGTTGGGGTGGACCATGGGCTGTGGTTCGGGGAAAGCGCTTGCCGACCTCATCTGCGGCCGCCGGCCCGAGGTCGATTTTCCCTTTTTGTGAATTTGTGTACCCCTGTGAAGTTTGAGAAGTTTCAGGAGATGGGATTGATGCAGCCGAACAAACGCTGGTCGAAATGGTGGGTATCGGTTTTCGCCGCCAGCGTTTTGGCCTTGAGCAGCCTGGGGGCCTCGGCGGCGCAACCGGCCAAGCAGGGCAATACCAAGGCGGCCGCGAAAAAACCAGCGTCCGCGAAACCAGCATCCGCGCCCAAGAAGGCGGCAGCGGGGGCCGCTGCCGCAGCGGCTGCCGGGGCCGCCGCTGCGGCAGCCGCTCCTTCCGGCCCCATCGAGCTTCAAGTATGGCACACCATGAACCCGCCGCAGGCCGCGGAGTTCGAGTCCCTCGTGGAGCGTTTCAATGCCGGCCAGCACGGCTTCTCCGTCAAAGCCGTGCATAAGCCATCGACCGAAGCATTGATCGAGGACGGCATTGCCGCCGTTCGCGCCCGCCGTGCGCCGCACATGGTCGAGCTGCCCGACAATCGCTCGCCTGAGTTCATCGCGCGGCACGCCACCATCCTGCCCATGCATGAACTGCTGGCCAAATATCCCATCAAGGATCTGCGCTGGTTCCTCCCGCAAACCACCAGCACCATGCGCGATGCCAAGGGAAGGCTGCTGGCGTTGCCGTGGATGGCCGACATTCCCATTTATCTGTACAACCGCGACCTTTACCGGCGTGCCGGCTTGAACCCGGATGTCCCGCCGCGCACCTGGCGGGAAATGCAAGGGCATTTGCTCGCCCTCTTGCAGAGCGGGGTCAGCTGCCCCTATGCGACCAGCTGGCAGACCTGGGTGCACGTGGAAAGCCTTTCCGCCATGCACAACACGGCCTATGCCACCCGCAACAACGGGCTGGACGGCCCCAACGGCGCGCATCTGCTTGCCAATGACCTGCTGCACGTGCGGCACCTTGCGCTCATGATGAGCTGGGTGCGCAGCCACCTGTTCCCGGTACGCTCTGGCCGGGACGAGGCGGATGCGCATTTCGTTTCGGGCGAGTGCGCCGTGCTTACCAGCGGCAGCAGCGCCTTGGCGCAGGTGCAGGCCAAGGCCAATTTCTCGTACGGCGTTGCGCCGCTGCCGTACTACGAGGAAGAAGCCTCGCAACCGAGCACACCCTTCGTCGGAGGGTCGGCGTTTTGGGCGTTGGGTGGACATTCCGCGGCAGAACAAAAAGCCTTGGCGACCTTCATCGCTTATCTCGCCACGCCCGTCGTGGCTGCAGAGTGGCACCAGAAGACCGGCTTCTTGCCCTTGACCGAAGCTGCCTACCGGGCCTCGAGCGTGTCGTTCTACAAGAACATTCCCGGCGCCGAAGCCGTGGTGCGCGCGATGGCCAATCCCCCGGCCAAGTTCACCCGGGGCTTTCGCCTGAACAACTATGGCCGCGTGGTGAGCATCATCGACAGCGAGCTCAATGCCGTCTGGAATGGCATCAAGCCTCCCAAGCAAGGCCTGGACGATGCCGTGGCGCGGGCGGCGGCAGTGATGAACGCGAAAAAATGAGCGTTTCGGCCAACGTCGTTTCCGCAGCGCGCTGGCCGTATCCCCGGATATTGGCCCATCGCGGCGGAGGTGTCCTGGCTCCCGAGAACACCCTGGCGGGCATGCGGGAAGCCCATGCGCGCGGAATCCGGGGTGTGGAGTTCGACGTGATGCTTGCCGCCGACGACGTGCCCATCCTCATGCACGACACGCAGCTCGGGCGCACCGTCCCCGGCCACGGCGACGTCGGCGCCTTCGACTCTGAAGAGTTGTCGCGCATGGACGCCGGCGCGTGGTTCCATCCGCGGTTCGAAGGTGAGCCCGTGCCGCGCATGGAAGACGTGGTGCAGTGGCTGCGGGAGCACGATGTCTGGATGAACATCGAGATCAAGCCTCGCGCGGGACATGACGTCGATACCGGCCAGGTGGTCGGGCAGATGGTGCGGGAGCTTTTCGCCGACACTTCAGATCCCGCCCGGCTGCCGCTGTTCTCATCGTTTTCCGCCAAAGCCCTGGCAGCGGCGCGCAACGCCGCGCCGGACGTCCCGCGCGGCCTGTTGGTGGAAGGCGTTCCTGCCGATTGGTTGGCGCGACTGCAAGCCCTGGGATGCGTATCGCTGCACTGCCGCCACGATATGCTCGATGCGGCACTCGCCCGCTGCATCAAAGAGGCCGGCTATGGCCTCATGTGCTACACGGTCAACGACCCAGACCGGGCGAGGGAGCTGTTTTCCTGGGGGGTCGACGCGATATGTACGGATCGTTACGACATCGTCGGCGTCGACCTGTATTGACGCGCGTTCAGACCGTCACCACCAGCTCAGGATCGAAGTCCGCGTTCTCGCCCGGGTAGCCGCCCGGGTTGGCGACCACGCGCGCCTTGCCGATGTGGTAATCGAAACAGGTATGCGTGTGGCCATGTATCCAAAGATCTGCCTTGGCTACCAAATCGTCGAGCCTGGACGAGAACGCCGGCGATAGTTGGTTGCCTTTGTATTGTTCTGGTACCGACCGCTCGCTTGGCGCATGGTGGGTGACGACCACGGTGCGGCCTGAGTAAGGGGCGTCAAGTTGCTCGGCGAGCCAGTTGCGTGCCACCTGGTGCAGGGCGATGCAGGCGTCGGGCGTGAACCGGCCGGCGTCTGTGTCGATGCAGCTGAAATCCGGCATCAGGCGTACGGCCATGGCCTGGGCCAGCTCGTCGGCCGGCGAGCCGTACAGCGCGAAGTCGGCCCAGAGCGTCGTGCCGAGAAAGCGCACGCCTTCGAATTCCACCGCTTCGTTGACCAAGAAATGTATGCCATGGCGGCGGGCCGTTTCGCGCATCTTGCGCTCGAGCTTGCCCATGTGGGCCGAGTAGAACTCGTGATTGCCAGGGACGTAGACCACCGGCGTCTTGCCGAAGGCGTGCGCCGCCCATTCGATGCCCAGCTCGTGGCTATGGATGTCGCCGGCGAGGACGACCACGTCCGCATCGACGTTGGGAAGGGGGCGGTTTCCGCCGAAGTGTTCGTGGTGGAGGTCGGACAGGACTCGGATGCGCATGGGATTCGGTAGCTTGGCTGGGGCAGGACAAATGCGGCCTTACGTACGTAGTTCACACGCTACTCGCGCCTTGCCGCATGCGGCACGATGCAGCCCTGGTCGCGGCGCCGTCCGCGACGCTTTGCCGGGGGTTCATTATGCATCCGTGTCGAGTCGTCGTGTCCGTCTTTCTCGCCTTGGCCTCGGGCGTCGCATTGGCGCAGCGGGCCGGGCAAGCCACGCACGGGGCGGCCGCCCGCAGCCAGTATGACTTCACCTACCGCGTCGAGGGAGACAGGCGGGTCGCGCCGGTGCAGGTTTTCGACGATGGGCAGCGGACCTACATGCAGTTCCGGGTGGGCCAGCTGCCACCTGCGATATTCACGGGTGCCCCGCACGAGGCCCGCTTGGCGGCCGTGGCGTGGCAGGGCGGCTATGCGGTGGTGTCGGGCACGGCGCGGGACTTCACATTGCGCATAGGCGACGTGTTCGCACGCGTCCGCTACGAGGGGCGGGCGCCGCGCAGCGAAGGGGGAGGTTTCGACGCGGAGGTACCACCCGGACTTTCCGAGCGGACGCCGGTTCCCGGGGCGGCAGGCCGCGCCCGTGTTGCCGCGGATGCGGACGTCGCGGGCGATGCGCGTTCCAGGCCGGCGGCCGTGCAGCCGCCTTCGCTGTACGAGGCCACGCCGGCGGACCGTACCATGCGCCAGGCGCTGGCCCGCTGGGCCAAAGCGGCGGGCTGGACGTTCCAGGACGAGCACTGGGCGGTCGACGTCGATATTCCGTTGGTGGGGGCCGCCCGGCTGGGCACCGATTTCAAGTCGGCGGTGCGCGAATTGCTGGCCTCGACCGAGTTGTCGTGGCGTCCGCTGCAGCCGTGCTTTTACTCCAATCGAGTGCTGCGCGTCATTCCCTACGCAGAATCCTGCGACCGGACGGCGCCTGCGGCGGCGCGCCAGGGGTAGGCCATGAAGCCATCGTTTTTCGCGCGTTCGCTAGGGAGGGCCGGCATGATGGCGGCTGCCGCGCTGTGCGGCTGTGCGCAAATCGAAGCCATGCGCAAGATCGACGATGCCGCTGCCCGCGCGGCGGAGAGCATAGCTGGCGCCCAGGTAGGTTTCCAGCATGCGGTGGTGGATACGCGCCGCAAGCTACTTGCACAAGACGTCGCGCGCCCGTGGCTGGCCGGAAAGCCCCAGCCTCTGGCCCGGGACGTTGCATTGCCCGAGCCGCTGCGCGCATCGGTCGAGACGGCCATCATGTTTCCCGGCGGAAAAGTAGACTTGCAGACCTTGGGCGAGCAAGTGACGCTTGCCACCGGCATACAGGTCCGCGTCCAGCCCGAGGCGCTCTTGCCGTACGAAGCTTTTCTGCCTCGGCTGAGCACTCCCGCAGCCGGCGCCGCAACGCTTCCGGCAGCCTCCCGGCTCACACTGCCTTCCGGCCTGCATCCCTTGCCGCGCCTGCTCGACCTAGCGGCCAACCGGCTTGGGGTTTATTGGAAATACGAGGCCGGCGCCATTGTCTTTTACCGTACCGAAACCCGGGTGTTCAACGTCCGGGCTCTCACGCTCAAGGCCACGGCTGCCGCCACCCTGGGCCGCACTGGTGGCGGAGGAGCCGGTGCCTTCGAGAGCGCTTCATCCACGCGCATCGAGGCGGGGGGCAGCGACGCGCTCGCATCCATCAAGAGCAAGCTCGAGCCTTTCATGACTCGCGCGGGCGTCATCGCAGCCAATGGTGATGCATCGGGGCTCATCGTCGTGACCGACACCCCCGATGCGCTCGATCGGGTTGCGGCATTCCTGGAGCGCGAGAACAAGGCGCTGACGAGGCGCGTGCGCCTGATGTTCGAAGAGATCGAGCTGGTGGCCAAGAACCAAAGCGAACATGGAATCGATTGGAGCCTCGTCTACCGGCGCACGCGCGACGCCCTGCAGGGCGGGAGCCCTGAGTCTCTCGTTTCGGACGTCGCCGGAACCGGACTGGGCGTCTCGATCACGGGAGGACGCTGGGACGGCACGGCGCTCGTTCTGAAAGCGTTGAGCGAGGTGGCCACCATTACCCGGCGGACTACCGTACCGCTGCAGACCCTGAACCGACGGCCCGTTACCCACGCCGTGCGCACGACCTTCACCTATATCGACCAGGTCCAGGTCACGACGGTGGCTTCCTCAGCGGGCACCTCTACGGCGCCTTCGGTCACGCAGAAAGAAGAAACGGTCGGCTCTTTCCTCACCGTCATTCCGGATGCGCAGGAGGATGGCCAGATCCTGCTCACCATCGCGTATGACAATACCGTGGCGCAACCGCTCAAGACGCTCACCTTCGGCGCTAACGGCAATCAGGTCCAACTGCAGCAGAAAACCATCGACGGCATGGGCACGGTGCAGCAGGTGGAGTTGCGGCCGGGGCAGCCCGTGCTCATTTCCGGCTTCGAGCGCTCGCAGGACCAATACGACAAGCGCAGGCTCGACGAAGGCGCGCCCCTGGTCCTGGGAGGGTCGGGAAAAACCGCGCGCGAACGGCGCCATACCGTGGTGCTGATCACGGCCCAGGTCGAAGAAGGATTCTGAGGGCCGGAGCATGAACGACTACGTATTGCTTCGGTTCAGCAACGATGATCGCGTGCTGGTGCTTGGCATGCGCTGGCATACCATCCTCGGTAGCCGGCTCGACCTTCGCGCCAGACAGAAGGCGAAGCAAACCAAGGCCTCGCATTATGCGCATGCTTCGCACTCAGAGGCCGTAGGCGTGGTCAAGCTGGGGCGGGCCGACCGCAAGGAAGCCGAGCTGTTCCATAGCGGCGCGTTGGCCTTTGCCGCGGAGCATCCGCATGGGGTGGTCGCGCTGCGGGCGGCCTTGCCCGACGGAAGAGTGTGGGTCGTCGCTGCCCAGTCCGGCAAGGTGCTCACGAACTCCGACCGCATCTATGCAACGGCAGAACAAGCGCTGGCGGCGATCGACGAGCTCGCGGCGCGTCACGGCGATGCGCTGACCGTGCTGGAAGCGCTGGACTTGGACAGCCCCGCCATGCCATTCGCTGCACTGATGAGCGAGTCCTCGGCTGAGTGCCGCCTTCGGTCCTGCGGTTGGGCGCTGCCGGGGATTCCTCGTCCCGTCGCGGTGGCGGTAATCGGTTGTGCAGCAGCGTTTTTACTGAGGGCCGTCTGGGATTGGCACGCAAGCCGCTCCGGTCGCGCGGTCGAACCGCTGGCCGTCGATCCCGAGGCCGCCTGGTCGCAGGCATGGGAGGCTTTCCGCAGCCGCGTCCGCGTCGATGCGGAGCATGACTGGGGCGCTTTGTTCGACCGACTGGTCGACCTGCCCGTGGAAATCGGCGGCTGGCGGCTCGCTTCGGCGCAATGCAAGCGTGACGCGGTCCGCGGTTGGTCCTGCTGGGCGAAATACGGCCGCATCCACCGGCTCGCCACCAACGCCAGTTTCCTGGCTTCCCGCCCTAAGGGGTGGAGCGAGGCATGGCAACCCATGGATGGCGTGGTTGCCCGCTTCGATGTTTCTGTCACTGGCCGTCCCTTGGATGTTTCCCGTCTCAAGACGAGCGCCGAACACGAGAGTGAAACCATATCGTCGCTGCAGCGCTTGCTGCCGCTCCTGAGCGCCGCCTCATTGGGAGAAGCGGCGCCAGTGCGCGTCGAGGCTCCGCGCGACGAGCGCGGCGTGCCGCTTCCCGTTCCTCCGTCGTTACCGGCCCTCGTCGAGCGGACGGTGACACTCGAAGGGCCGCTACGTTCGATGTTCTTGCTGCCCGGTACGTTGGCAGGCCAGGTCGAATGGCGATCCGTCGCGCTATCCGTGGACCCTTCCGTCGAACCTGCATTGAACCGCAGCCAGCTCATGGCCGGTATTTCTGGAGTGCTCTATGCGCATGAATAGGAGGATCGCATGGGCGTTGGCCGCGTTTGCGTCTGCGGCCGCCTATGGACCGCTTGCATGGGCGAGCGATGCGGATCTCGACAAGGTTCGCGAAATGCTCAGGCTCGATACCGAGCGCGCGTTGGCGGCCGAACGCGCGCGGCGGGGGGCAGGCGGGGAGGGCGCGCAGCCCCCCAAGGTCGCGCGCCGCCCGGATAAGCTCGTCCTTTCAGCCGTTTACGGCTTGCGCGGTGCGCTGACCGCGGTGGTCCTGGTCAACGGTGAACCCAAGGTATATCGCCAGGGGCGCGACTTGCCTTTCGGTGCGACGTCCGCCTCCTCGGACTACCGGCTGCACCGCATCGAAGAAGGGTGCATATACCTGCGCAAGGGCGCGGTGCAGAGGTCGGCGTGCTTCGACCCGTCGGCATCGCTGCCCAGTCCGCCGGGCCTCGCCCCGCCTGTTCCGACACCGGCCCAGGCTCCGCCGCCCATGCTCCCCATGCTTGCACTTCCTCCCGCCGTCCGCCCGTGACGCCAGCGGCCATCGCCCACAGGAGGCTTCATGTTGATATCCGCTACCCGTACGCGACTGCGTACGATCAAGCACTCGCCCACGCCGGCAAACGGGGCGTTTGCCGGCGAAATCGACGCCCTCTCGGCGCCTTTCGCCCGGATCGACAACCGGGATCAGCTTGCACGCATGACCCCTGCATTCAAGCGGGCATTGCGCACCGAATTCGACCTAGGCAGCCTGCTCAACAAATTTTGCCCCGTCGAGTTGGACACTGGCGAGATTGCCCTATTCACCGTGGATGACTACGTCCGCAGCGAGCAGATCGAGGAGTTCGAGCGCATGGTGCGGGCGCGCGGGCGTACGTTGGCACGCCCTGCGCGGGTGGTCGTGCATGCCACGCTATTGCTGTCCATCGTGCGCGGCCAGATTACGGGCGAGACCCTGCGTTCCCGCCGCAGGGTCCTGATGGACCCGGTCAAGAGCTCCATGGCTGCAGCGTTCCACGACATCGTGGCATGGGGCGTCCGTCACGGCGCGAGCGACATCCATTTCAACGTCAGGATGGCCCACCCTGAATCCGAGATCCGGTATACGGTTGGCGGCCGCTACGTGATGCCCGAGAGGTTCCGCGGCATGCATACCTCGACCCTGATGGAAATCCTTGCCGTGGCGTACATGGACATACAGGGCGGAAACGGCGCCGTGTTCGATCCCATGACAGAGCAGCAGGGCAGCATTCTGCATGAGGTGGAGGGCGGGGCGTACATGCTGCGTTGGGCGTCGCTGGCTACCGACGCGGGCGCGTCGGTCACGATGCGCCTGCTGCGCATGGACATGACCGAGCAGCCCAGGGACTTCGCGCAGCTGGGGTATCTGCCCTCGCAAATCCAGACCATGGAGCGTGCCCTGAAGGCGGAGGGCGGGGCCATCGTGCTGGCGGGCGTGGTGGGATCGGGGAAATCGACCACGATTGCTTCGATGATGGCGGCCATCCCGCCCACCCGCAAGGTCATCACGCTCGAGGATCCCGTGGAGTACCTGATCCCGAACGCACTGCAGAACAGCGTGAGCCGCTCGCTCGACGGTACCGTGTCGAACGAATTCGATGCCAAGCTCAAGACGATCAAGCGGTCGGCCATGAACGACTTGCTGATCGGCGAAATACGCGATCGCTCTACCGGCAGGGCCTTCATGGATCTTGCCAGTTCGGGCAGCAATCTCTACACGACGACGCATGCCGGCAGTGCGGCCCTGATCCCGGACAGATTGGCTTCCGAATTCATCGGGGTGTCTCGCCGTTTGCTGTCCACGCCGGGCATCCTGAAGCTGCTCATTTACCAGACTTTGCTACCCACTTTGTGTCCGCGCTGCGCGCTGCCCCTGTCTTCCCTGTTCGAACGAAGAGGCGGGGAGGACGGATCGCCGGACGAGTGGAGGGCCTATGCCGGTCGCCTGCAGGAACTGTACGGGCTCGATATTGGCCGCCTGAAGGTGCGCAACCCTGCGGGTTGCGCATCGTGCAAGGAAGCCGGGCTCGCCGAGCTGCAAGGATATGCCGGCCGCACGGTGGCGGCCGAGATGATCGATCCGGCCGTCGATGACGACTTTCTGCGTCTCGTACGCGATGCCGATGCGCTTGCCTTGCGGGATTACTTCCGGTATCGGCGACGCACGGCGTTCGACCACCCCGACATGACGGGCAAGACAGCCATGGAGTGCGCCATCTACAAGGCATCCCAGGGTTGGATAGATCCGCGCGACATCGAGCCGAGATTCGTCAGTTTCGAGACGGTGCAGATGCGGGCGAAACATGCCGGCGCGGCGGCGAGGCGCCCGATGCGAAGGCGCCGGCTGGCGTCGGGCCGGGTGCCCGCGCTGCTCTCGCGCCGGCGAGACTCAGGGCGGGGGGCCGCATCATGATGCCCTCGCTCGAAGGGTTGCGCGTGAGCGTGGCCGCACGATGCTTTCGTCCCATGCGGGCGGATTACTACGACTACCTTGCCGACATCATGGAAGCCAGCAGCGGCCGCAAGACGCTGCGGGACATATTCCTCGACGACGCCAGGCGTTATGGGCGTCACCCGCGCGGCGTGCTTTCCGGCCATTGGGCCGCACGCTACCAGGAGGGTGGGGGCGACCTGTACGAGACCTTCCGGTCCACCTTGCCCACTGATGAGCTCGTCTTGATCCGGATGGCCCAACGGGGCGGGGGCGGCGCGCTCGAACAGACTTTGCGCGATGTGGCAGCGTTGACGCGCCTGGTCGAGGAAACCAGGAGGACGCTCGTGAGCACGCTGTCCGTGGCCTTCGCCGCAGTGTTGGTCACCTTCGGGATGATCGTAGCGGTGCCATTGTTCACCGTGCCGCGCCTGAAGCGCGCATTTGGCATGCTCCCCGCCGAGTTCGTTGGAGGGTTGACGCGCAAGCTGTATGCATTCGCCGAGTTCGTGCAGGCACATTTATTTGCTTTCGTCGTGTGCCTGGGCCTTGCGATCTATTTCGTGGCATGGTCGTTGCCGAATCTGACGGGACGCCTCCGGCACGTGTTGGATCGATGGTTCGTGTGGCGCTTGTATCGGGATCTCCAGGGCATCGGTTTCCTGGCATCGCTTGCGACGATGGTCAAGCGGCGCGGCAACGTGAGCACGGCATTGCGCGAAGCGCTCGAACTGCAGGTAGAAGGCGCGACGCCGTGGCGCCGATGGCACCTGGAACGGATGATCGCCAACATCGACGATGGGCGGGTCGGTAGTTCGACCTTCGATACCGGCATCGTCGACGCCGAAACCCTATGGTTCCTGACCGACCTCATCGCGGCGCGAGGCATGGACACCGCCTTGCAACAGACGAGGCAGCGGCTCGTGGAGCGGTCTTTGCGGCAGGTGGCGCGCAAGGCCGCCGCGGCGCGCTGGATCCTGCTCTTGGCGTCCGTAGGAACGGCGCTGTCCATCGTTTTCTGGCACATGGGCGTCGTCCAGGAAATGCGGACGTCCCTGACGAATTATTACTCCAGCCGATGAGGTATCCAATGCGTCGCTTTTTCCGAGTCTCCCTGCATCGCCAGAAAGGTTTCACCTTGGTGGAAGTCGCCATCGTCGCAGCCATCGTGTTGATCGCTGCGATCGTGGGCATTCCGGCCATCAACGGGTACATCATCGAGAACAAGGTACCGGCCGTGGCGCAGGAGTTGCAGCGCTTCATCGCCCGGACCAAAGCGTCGAGCCAGGGATTGGGGACGACGCCCTACGCAGGCATCGGGATCGTGCAGCTGGCCAACGCGTTGCGCGGCAGCAGCGTCGTCACCGTCAGCGGTGCGGGGGCAGCGGCCATCGTGCGCCACGGATTGGGCGCCAGCGACGGCCGCATTGTCTTGGCTGCCGGCACGATGACCAGCGCGGGGGATGCTTTCGAGCTGACGCTGGACAAAGTCAACGAGGCCGCGTGCCCCGGGCTGGCCGCCGTCATGCAGCGCGTCTCAGAGCGCATCGTGATCAACGGCAGTGCGGTCAAGCAGCCCGGGACAGGCAACGCCGCGGGCGTCTACGACGCGGTGGGCGCGGACGGAGCCTGCACGAGCGGCGACACGAATACGTTTTCGTTTACCGCGCGCTGAGGCAGGGGATGGAGAGGCTGGCCGGAACACGTCGTCGTGCCGCGTCCGCGCGACAGCGGGGGGTGACGCTGGTCGAAGTGGCCGTGGCCGCGAGCATAGCCATGGTGCTGGCGGTGCTCGCGGCCGGCCGCCTGATGCAGGAAGTCGACGATGCCGCGGCGCACGCCACCGGGACGTATCTGCTCGCCGTCAAGGGTGCGCTGGATGGTTATCTCGTCCAGCATTACGACGCCCTGGCAAGCGGGCAGGACATTCCTGGCGTGGCGGCGCCGTTGGCCCCCACCCTGAGCGAACTGCGGGCCGCTGGCATGTTGCAGGCCTCGTTCCCGGACCGCACGCCGTTCAACCAAGACGTTGCCATTCGCATCGAGCGCAGCGGGGCATGCCCGGGCGCGGGCTGCCGGATGGATGCCCTGGTCCATACGACGACTCCGCTCAGGCCGCCGGGCGCCGCCGAGGCAAACGACCAGCTATTGGCACAGGTCGTCATGGCGAGCGGAGGGTTCGGCGGCGCGGCATATAGCCGGCAGCCCTCCGTGGTGCGGGGCGCCACCTTTACTGTTGCCAATCCGCTCGGCGCCGCGGCCGGCACGGTAGGCGCGTTGGCGAGCCTGGATACCACGCTCTTTCAGCAGTTCGTGCGCATGCGCGACACCCGCAACCCCGACCTACGAGGCGGCCTGGACGTGCAGGGGGCCGTTCGGCTGCACGATACGCTCACGCTGCGCGGAGCGGCAGGCGATTGCATCTCCGCCAGCAACACGGGCGTCATGACCATACAGTGCTCTGGCCTGCTGCAGACGAAGACAGGGCTGTTCCAGGCCGACAACGGTGCGGTCGTGCGCATAGACCCTGCCACGGGCGTGATTGCCAGCCAGCGGGTCATGGGGGCGCTCGGGTTGGTCACAGACCGGGGGTCCGTGTTCGATGCGGCCGATCCCCAACCCGCCATTCGGGTCGCAGCAGGGCAGATGGTCGTCGCCACCGGCGATGGCGTGGCCTTGACTGTCTCCGGCCGTGACCTCGTCGGCCACGCCGGCGTCTCGGCGGCACGGCTGGGCGTTCGCGAGGTGGCGGTTGCGAATACGCCTTGCGCTCCGCTGATGTCGCCCGAGGCTGGGGCCAACGCCGAATTCGCGCGTACGGCCGCGGGTGGCCTACTCGTGTGCGTAGGGGGAGCCTGGCGGGAATTGGCCGCCATCGCCTCGAACGGGACGGCCTGTACGCCCAACGGCGCTTTCGCCACCGATGCGGATACCGGGACGGGGTTGGTGTGCCGCCTGGGGGTTTGGATGCGCGCCGATGATCTGCTTTCCAGCTACGTCATGACGGGCAGCCAGGTGGTCGGGTCGGGAGACCTGGTGCAGAAGCCCACGTGCGGACGCCTCGGCACCGCCAGCGGAGTGCCACTCATTTATCTATTGCCCCAGATCGAGTCTTCCAAGGGGGCGTCATTTACGCGCAAGGCGCTCGATGCCGGCACGGCGTGGCAGGTGCAGCTGCTCGATTTCGATGGGACGGCGCTGGGCGGGCAGGCCAAGGCCATCGCCCAGGTCTATTGCAAATACTAGGAGAGATCCATGAAGCGACACTTACTGATGGGCCTGGGCGGCTGGCTCGCCGCGGCCGCGCAGGCATACGGCCAACCCGCCGAGCCGCAGGTGCGTTCGCCGTGGGCGGATTCCACGCATATCACGGGGGTGGCGCAAAAGGTCATGCCGGATGCGCCGACGTCGCCGCCTGTGGATCCTGTTCCCGATGCCGGCAAGGCACCCGCCACGATCCAAGACTTCCTGGACGCATTGAATGGCGCCGATATCTATTTCCGAGAAGCGTGGGACGGCCGCAGCGGCTGGGCCGAGCTGCCGGCATTCCTGCGCGTGGCGGTCCGCAGCAGCGGGGCGCAGATCCAGGTGCACAACCCGGGGCAGAACGCCTGGTACGAGCTGTGTACGTTGACGCCCTGGAAGACACAATGCGTCCTCAGCGCCGGCACGCCGGTGAACCTGACGTTCGGGATCAGCAACTCCGCGATCACCATAGCGGGCGCTGGCTGTGGGCCCGGGTATTACGGGAGCGCGCAGGCTTCCGGTTCCTATACGTGGGAAGCCTTTGCGCACAATCAAAGCGCCTTTTCCAACCAGAACCGGCATTTGGAGCCGGTCGCCAACGGCTATTCGGGCCACTTCTTCATGAACGGAAGTTTCTTATCCGCCTGCAGCTACGAGTTCCCGGGGTAGGGGCTTTGCGCCATCCCGCAGCGCCGGGTTTGCGCTGCGGGTCTCGAAGCGCCAGTCGGTCGAGATGTCTTTGCCTGCCTGCTCGGCGTGGACCGAGACCTGGTAGGTCTTGCCGAACTGGAGTTCGGTCGTGGGCAGCAGGAAGACGCAGCCCTGGTAGACGGATGACAGCGCGAGATTGGGGTCCACGACGATATCGATGTTCGATCCGGCCTCGGCCTGCACCCGCTCGTTCACCAGCAGCCTGGCAGGGATGGAAGCGCCAGACTCGCGTTCTTGGAGGGCGACGCCGATGACGCGCAAGGGGGCGAAATCGCCTTCGGCCCCGCAAAACATGATCGGCGTGCCCGCGGACTCGAGGTCGGGGGCCGGGTTGGGCGATTCATTGGCAGGGTAGAAGATGGGGTTGACGTCGGCCTGCCCGTCGACCGGCCAATGCCAGACCGAGCCTAGTGTCAGCAGGCCCCGGCCGCTCGTGCCCATCGTGATGCTGGTGCTGGAAAGCGGCGCGGGGGTCGAGGTGGAATCGCTGCCGATGCCGATCTGGTTTGCACGCGGCTCCAGCACGCCGTGCAGGTGGTAGACGGACTGAAGGAGGGATTCGATGGCGTCGACGCCGGGACGCGCGTAGCTGATCACCTCGACTACGGTTGTGCCTGAATAACCTTGAGCGCGTGCCCTTGCTCGATGGTCGACTCCCGTGAACCATGGTTTGCCGGGATCCTCTCCATGCCCAACCCTGTAATTCCGCACCTGATACGTCGCATGTGCCTGCGCCGCCGCGTCGAGCTGGGCGTTTTGCTCGACGGCGCTGACGCCGGCGGCTAGGCGAGCCTGGTTCAGGCGCATGAAGGCTTCGAGTTTGTCTCCGGTATAGCTCGAAACGGGCATTTCGGTAATAGGCCGGTCGGTGTCCGGCGTCGGTGGCGTTTGCGGGGTGGCGGGCGGGCCGTCGCTTCCTCCGCCGCCGCATGCGGCAAGGAGCGCTGTCAGGGGAAGCACGCGCAGGGCAGGTTGCAGAAATTTCGGAAGGACGGGAAATAAGGTTGTTTTCATGGCGGTAGGGCATCACGAGGAGATAAAGGCGCCCGAGCGCCCGCGACCTGGTTTCGATGCGGATGGTCGAGCTATGAAGATCTAACGGGCGTTCCTACGGTCTCGAGATGCGGGGCTCTACGTACGTACCCCGGGCGGCTTGCCGGGCGTTTCCTGGTCCGCGGTGCAAGGGGCCAGGGAGGTGGCGCTCCGCTCATGGAAGCCGTCGCCCCGCACCGGCGAGGGCGCCTGGGTAAAATGGCCGCCATGACTGTTTCGGGGTCTCTATGCGCCTACTTCTCGCCCTCTTGCTTCCCTGGCTGCAGTTTTTCACTATCGGCCGCCCTTTCGCCGGCATCGTGTGCCTCATCCTCCAGCTCACCGTGATCGGGTGGGTGCCGGCCGCGATATGGTCCGTGTACGCCCTCAGCCAATACAAGACCGACCAGAAGATCAAGAAGGCCCTGGGCGGCCGCTGAGCTGCGTCCCTCTATAATCAAAGATTCGATATTTATCCGGGGATGTAAACGGGCGCTGTTGGCGATTCATCCCCTACCTGCGTGCAGCGATGAAATCCGCCGAGATCCGTCAGAAGTTCCTCCAGTTCTTCGAATCCAAGGGGCACACCGTCGTGCCGTCCTCGTCGTTGGTGCCTGCTAACGACCCGACCTTGCTCTTCACCAATTCGGGCATGGTCCAGTTCAAGGACGTTTTCCTGGGCAACGAAGTTCGTCCCTATAAACGCGCCACCTCCGCCCAGCGCAGCGTGCGCGCGGGCGGCAAGCACAACGACCTCGAGAACGTGGGCTACACCGCCCGGCACCATACGTTCTTCGAGATGCTGGGTAATTTCAGCTTCGGCGACTATTTCAAGCGCGATGCCATCCATTACGCGTGGGAACTGCTCACCACGGTCTACAAGCTGCCTGCGGAAAAGCTGTGGGTGACGGTCTACCAGGAAGACGACGAAGCCTACGACATCTGGAAGAACGAGATCGGCGTACCCGTCGAGCGCATCGTGCGCATCGGCGACAACAAGGGCGCCCGCTACGCGTCGGACAACTTCTGGCAGATGGCCGATACGGGCCCCTGTGGCCCGTGTTCTGAGATCTTCTACGACCATGGCCCGGATGTCTGGGGCGGCCCGCCGGGATCGCCCGAGGCTGATGGCGACCGCTACATCGAGATCTGGAACCTGGTGTTCATGCAGTTCGACCGCGACGCTTCGGGCAACATGACGCCGTTGCCTAAACCCTGCGTGGATACCGGCATGGGGCTTGAACGCATCGCCGCGGTGCTCCAGAACGTCCACTCGAACTATGAAATCGACCTGTTCCAGAACCTGATCAAGGCTGCCGCGCGCGAAACCGGCTGCACGGACTTGGCGAACAATTCGCTGAAGGTCATCGCCGACCACATCCGCGCGTGCTCGTTCCTGGTCGTGGACGGCGTCATCCCCGGCAACGAAGGCCGGGGCTATGTGCTGCGCCGTATCATCCGGCGGGCACTGCGCCATGGCTACAAGCTGGGGCAGACCAAGCCTTTCTTCCATCGCCTGGTGAAGGATCTCGTGGCCGAAATGGGCGAGGCCTATCCGGAGCTGGCCAAGGCCGCGCCGCGCGTGGAGCAGGTGCTGCGCCAGGAAGAGGAGCGCTTCGGCGAAACGCTGGAGCACGGCATGAAAATCCTGGACAACGCGCTTGCCGCGTTGAAGCCGGGTGCCCCGTTGGACGGCGATACGCTCTTCAACCTGTATGACACCTATGGATTTCCGGTCGACCTGACGGCCGACATCTGCCGCGAGCGCAACGTGGAGGTGGACATGGACGGTTTCGAGGCTGCCATGTCGCGCCAGCGCGAGCAGGCCCGCGCCGCCGGCAAGTTCAAGATGGCCGCCGGCCTGGCGTACGACGGCGTCAAGACTGTATTCGAGGGCTACACCCACTTGGCAGTGCAGGGCAAAGTGACTGCGTTGTACGTGGACGGCGTCTCCGTGCCGCGCATCGAGGCAGGGCAGGCTGCGGTGGTCGTGCTGGATCGCACGCCTTTCTATGCGGAGTCGGGCGGCCAGGTGGGCGACGCCGGCGTGCTGGAACAAGGGCAGGTCCGGTTCGAGGTGGAAGATACCCAGAAAATCCAGGCCGAGGTGTTCGGGCATCACGGCAAGCTCGTCTCGGGATCGCTTGCCGTGGGCGACACGGTCGACGCCCGGGTGGACGAGCTGCGGCGGGCGCGCACCATGCGCAACCACTCGGCCACCCACTTGATGCACAAGGCGCTGCGCCAGGTCCTGGGCGACCACGTGCAGCAGAAGGGCTCGCTGGTCGACCCCGACAAGACCCGCTTCGATTTCTCCCATGATGCCCCGATGTCCGCCGAGCAAATCGCGCAAGTCGAGGCCATCGTCAATCGCGAGATCCTGGCCAATACGCCGGTGCAGGCCCGGTTGATGGCTTATGACGAAGCCGTCAAGGGCGGTGCCATGGCGCTTTTCGGGGAGAAATACGGCGACGAAGTGCGGGTGCTCGACATCGGGTTCTCGCGCGAGCTGTGCGGGGGCACGCACGTGAGCCGCACGGGCGACATCGGCCTGTTCAAGATTGTCTCCGAAGGGGGCGTGGCAGCCGGGGTGCGCCGCGTAGAGGCCATTACCGGCGACAACTCGCTTGCCTACCTGCAGAACCTGAATGCGACCCTGAACTCGGCAGCCGGCGCGCTCAAGGTGCAGCCGGGCGACCTGCCGGCGCGCATCGCGCAGGTCCAGGACCAATTAAAGGGCCTGGAAAAGGAAATCGCCCAACTCAAGAGCAAGCTCGCGAGTAGCGCCGGCAACGACCTGGCGGCATCGGCCGTCGAGGTGAAGGGCGTGAAAGTACTGGCCGCGAAGCTCGACGGCGTCGATCCGAAATCCCTCCGCGAGACCGTGGACCAGCTCAAGAACAAGCTCAAGTCCGCCGCCATCGTGCTGGCCACCGTCGACGGTGGCAAGGTAAGCCTGGTCGCCGGCGCGACGAACGACGTCTCGGGCAAGGTCAAGGCCGGGGAACTGGTCAACTTCGTGGCCCAGCAAGTGGGCGGCAAGGGCGGCGGCCGGCCCGACATGGCCATGGCCGGCGGCAGCGATCCTTCCGCGTTGCCCCAGGCGCTCGCCAGCGTGCAGGCATGGGTTGAGAGCCGCCTGTAAAGGGCGGCAGGAGAGGCTTCGATGAACACCGAATCGATTGCATTCGATCTGGAAGTGGATGCCAAAGGGCTCAAATGCCCTTTGCCCATCCTGCGCGCAAAAAAAGCGTTGTCGAACTTGGTGAGCGGCCAGGTGCTCAAGGTCGTCTGCACGGACAAGGGCTCCGTGCGGGATTTCCAGGCCTTCGCCAAGCAGACGGGCAACGAGTTGATTGCCCAGGCTGACGACGGGGAAGTGTTCGTCCACTATTTGAAACGACGCTGAGCGCGTCGCGCGCCTCGGGCCGCTTGCAGCGGCCCGGGCCCTCCAAAAAAAGAACGGCCCGTGCGGGCCGTTCTTTTTTTGTACGCGAGGCTTGCCGGTCAGCCCAGCTTGGCGCGTTGTTCCCGGATCTTGCCCAGCGTGTCGGTGAATTGCGCGAGCCGGCTTCTTTCCTGTTCCACCACGGCCGCCGGCGCCCGATCGACGAAGTTCGGGTTGCTCAGTTTGCCGTTGGCCTTGGCGATCTCGCCCTCGAGGCGGGCGATTTCCTTGTCGAGGCGCGCCTTTTCCGCGGCGACGTCCACTTCGATGTGCAGCATGAGCCGCGCATCGCCCACGACTTGTACTGGGGCACCGATGATGTCGGGCAGCTGGTCCACCACCTTGACTTCGCTCAGCCGCGCCAGCGCTGCCAGGTAGGGTGCGTTGCGCTCCAGCGTCGCGCGGTTGCCGGTCGCGTTGAGCGGGGCTTTCTGAGAGGGGGGCACGTTCATTTCCCCGCGCAAGGCGCGGACCGCGTCCACCTGCGCCTTGAACTCAGCCATGGCGGCCTCGGCCGCTTCATCGATCTTCTCGGGCTGTGCGACGGGGTAAGGCTGCAGCCCCACGCTGGTGGCTTCGTCTGCGCGCCGCTTGCCGGCCACGACGGACACCTTCTGCCACAGTTCCTCGGTAATGAAAGGAATGATGGGGTGGGCGAGCCGTAGCACGGTCTCCAGTACCCGGATCAGGGTTTGGCGCGTGCCGCGTTGCTGCGCCTCGCTGCCGGCCTGAAGCTGGACCTTGGCCAGTTCGACGTACCAGTCGCAGTATTCGTCCCAGACGAAGCGGTAGAGCGCGGTCGCGATGTTGTCGAAGCGGTAATCCTCGAAACCCTTGGCGACCTCGGCCTCGGTCCGCTGCAGTTGGCTGATGATCCACTTATCGAATATGGACAGTTCGACTTCGGCCCCGGGTTCCAGCCCGCAGTCCTTGCCTTCCACGTTCATCAGCACGAAGCGGGTAGCGTTCCAAAGCTTGTTGCAAAAGTTGCGATAGCCTTCGCAGCGCTTGAGGTCGAAGTTGATGTTGCGGCCGAGGGTGGCGTAGGCCGCCATCGTAAAGCGCAGGGCGTCTGCCCCGAAGGCGGGGATGCCGTCGGGAAACTCCTTGCGCGTTTTCTTGGCGATGCTTTCGGCCTGCTTGGGGTTCATCAGGCCCGTCGTGCGTTTCGCAACCAGCTCGTCGAGGCCGATGCCGTCGATCAGGTCGACAGGGTCCAGGGTGTTGCCCTTGGACTTGCTCATCTTTTGCCCTTCGGCGTCGCGGATGAGGCCATGCACGTAGACGTGCTTGAACGGAACCTGGCCCGTGAAGTGGGTGGTCATCATGACCATCCGGGCGACCCAGAAGAAGATGATGTCGAAGCCGGTGACCAGCACCGAAGACGGCAAGTAGCGGGACAGGTCGGGTGTCTGCTCGGGCCAGCCGAGCGTGGTGAAAGGCACCAGCGCGGACGAGAACCAGGTGTCGAGCACGTCCGGATCCCGCGTGAGCGGACCGGTGTAGCCGGCCGCGGCGGCTTTGTCCCGGGCCTCTTGTTCACTGCGGGCGACGAAGATCCGGCCGTCGTCGGCGTACCACGCGGGAATCTGGTGCCCCCACCACAGCTGGCGGGAGATGCACCAGTCCTGGAT
Organism: uncultured Pigmentiphaga sp.; assembly: GCF_937950555.1. Classification (NCBI taxonomy): domain Bacteria; kingdom Pseudomonadati; phylum Pseudomonadota; class Betaproteobacteria; order Burkholderiales; family Alcaligenaceae; genus Pigmentiphaga; species uncultured Pigmentiphaga sp. The sequence continues at coordinate 87,030 of NZ_CALFCW010000072.1, forward strand.
GTTGTTCAGCCACTGGTTGTACGTAGTGGTCCAGTTTTCCGGATAAAACTTCACGCGGCCGTCGGCCACGACTTCCAGCGCCACCTGGGTGATCGATTTTCCGGGGTGGAGGGTGCCTTCGGGCGCGGGCTTGCTCATGGCGACGAACCACTGGTCGGTCAGCATGGGCTCGATGATGGCGTTGGTGCGATCGCCGCGCGGCACCATCAGCTTGTGCTTCTTGACTTCGGCGAGCAGGCCCTGGGCCTCGAGATCGGCCACGATGCGGGCGCGCGCCTCGAAGCGGTCCAGCCCCCGATACGCCTCGGGGGCCTGGTCGTTGATGCGTCCGTCCAGTGTCAGGATGGAAATCATGGGCAGCCCGTGGCGCTGGCCGACTGCGTAGTCGTTGAAGTCGTGCGCAGGCGTGACCTTGACCGCGCCTGTGCCGAACTCGCGGTCGACGTAGTCGTCGGCGATGACGGGGATGAGTCGGTCGGTAAGCGGCAGGCGCACTCGCTTGCCGATGAGCGCCTGGTAGCGCTCGTCGTCAGGGTGCACCATGACAGCCACGTCGCCCAGCATCGTTTCCGGACGCGTGGTCGCGACCGTGATGAAGCTGTCGCTGCCTTCCACCGGGTAGCGGATGTGCCACAGGTGGCCGTCTTCTTCCTCGCTGACGACTTCGAGGTCGCTGACCGCGGTCATGAGCTTAGGGTCCCAGTTGACCAGGCGTTTCCCCCGGTAGATCAAGCCCTGCTCATAGAGGCGGGTGAAGACTTCCGCCACGCCGCGCGACATGTCTTCGTTCATCGTGAAGTATTCGCGCGTCCAGTCGGGCGACGTGCCTAGGCGCCGCATCTGGTTAGTGATGGTCCCGCCCGAGTATTGCTTCCATTCCCAGACCTTTTCGACGAATTTCTCGCGGCCGAGGTCGTGGCGGCTGATCTTCTGCGCGTCGAGTTGGCGCTCGACCACGATCTGCGTGGCGATGCCCGCGTGGTCGGTGCCGGGAATCCATACCGTATCGAAGCCGCGCATCCGGTGGTAGCGCGTCAGGCCGTCCATGATGGTCTGGTTGAACGCGTGCCCCATGTGCAGCGTGCCGGTTACGTTGGGCGGCGGCAGCTGGATGGCGAAGGCTTGGTCGTTGTTGGGCCCTTTTACGTGTACCCCGGCTTGGAAGTCCCCGCGTTGTTCCCATAGCGGATACCAGCGCGCCTCGATGGCCGCTGGCTCGAAACTCTTGGGCAGTTCGTCGGTTTCGTTTTGGGCTGGGGTGGATGCTTGGGTCATCGGAGTTCCGGAAATGCGTCGAAGAGGAGGCGGGCACGTGGCCGCCGCCCGTAAACCTACGATTTTAGTGGATTGAGTGGCTTGCCGCCTTCGGCAGGGTCGTCCGCGCGGCCGGCTCGGCCTTCCCGGCGCCGGGGTCGCGGGCGTGGAGGCGCTTATTCGGACGCAGGGCGGCTCCGGGCCTGGAAATCGGCGGCTTCGCGGCGGATCAGCTCTTTCTGCACGGCTTCGTCGACCATGCGGCCAAGTTCTTCGCGCAGGCTCGCGGCAACGTCATCCAGGGCGCGCGCGGCTGCCAATTCGAGCGCGGTGCGCATGCGGCCCTTGAGCAGCGGGTCGACCCGCTCCAGGAGGTCCTGCAGCACGGCCGTGCGCAGGGCTTCTATCTCTTTCTCGAAGTCTGGCGTGCGTGGCGCCGCAAAACTGGGCTCGGTGCGCGCGGCCGGCGAGGCCCGCCCGGCTGGGGGCGAGGCGGGTGTCGACGACGGCAGCGGCACGTCCAGGACTTCGGTCAGGACCGGGATGGCCGGATCATTGCGGGGAGGGAAGGGAGAGTGCATGTCGATATGCCCCGTGGTTACGGGATTTGTTGGCGCGACACGTCATGCCGCACGATGTTGTGGCCGCATTCTTGGTAGAAGCGCCAGCGCGCCCGGGCCGCCTCACGGTCTGCCGGATCGGTAGACACGACCTCGATGACCCGCTGGAAGCGGGCGTAGATGGGCGGCCAGGCATCGTCCAGGTTGAGCAGCCAATCGTGATGCGGCGTGGGGGCGTCGGAGGAGGTCAGGACGATGGGGGTGTCCGCGGCGAGCGGGTCGTTGAGCCAAACGTGGGGAACGAAAGAGATGTCGTCCAGCGCCCACAGCATTTGATCGAACGCGGTCAGCCGTCCATGATCGCGGCAATACACCACCAGCCTATGCCCCGCCTGGTGGCGGCGGGTGGCGATCAAGCAGGCGGTGCGCAGGCGGTCGGGGGCGCTGAACGCGAAGTCGATTTCAGTCATTGGGCCGTGCGATTCAGCTCAAGGACAGGAGGTACTGCGTGAGCAACGGCACCGGCCGGCCGGTTGCGCCTTTGTCTTTGCCGCTGCGCCATGCCGTGCCGGCAATGTCCAGGTGCGCCCAGCGATAACCCTTGGCGAAGCGCGACAGGAAGCAGGCTGCCGTGACGGCGCCGGCCGGCGGGCCGCCGATGTTGGCCATGTCGGCGAAGTTGGACTTGAGCTGCTCCTGGTAATCGTCGTCCAGGGGCATGCGCCAGACCGGATCGAGCACCTGCCGCGACACGCCGAGCAGGGCGTCGGCCAGTGCGTCGTCCGGCGTGAACAGGCCGGTATTGACGTGACCCAGGGCAGTGACGCAGGCGCCGGTGAGCGTGGCGATGTCGATGACCGCGGCCGGCTTGAAGCGCTGCACGTAGGTCAGTGCATCGCACAGGATGAGGCGTCCTTCCGCATCGGTATTGAGGATTTCCACGGTCTGGCCGGACATGGTGGTGATGACGTCGCCCGGCTTGTTGGCCCGACCGCTGGGCAGGTTTTCGCAGGCGGGGACGACGCCGATCACGTCCAGCGGCAATCCAAGCTCGGCGACGGCGCGCAGCGTGCCGAATACGCTCGCCGCGCCGCACATGTCGTATTTCATTTCATCCATGCCGGAGGCGGGCTTGAGCGAGATGCCGCCTGCATCGAATGTGATGCCTTTGCCGACCAGCACGATGGGCCCTTGGCCGGCCGTCTTGGCGCCGGCTGCCTTGGCACGCGAGGCGGGTTTTTGTTTCGCGCCTTCGTAGCGCATCACGATGAACTTGGGCGGTTCATCAGAGCCACGCGCCACCGACAGGAACGACCCCATCTTGAGCGCTTCGATCTGTTTGCGGTCGAGCACCTCGACCTTGAGCTTGTGCGTCCGGCCAAGCTTCTTGGCCGTTTCGCCCAGGTAGGTCGGCGTGCAGACGTTGGCCGGGAGGTTGCCGAGGTCGCGCGCCAGGCTCATGCCGTTCCCGATGGCGCCGCCTTCGCGCAGTCCTGCCTCGGCTTCCTTGGTGTCGGACCGTTCGACGGCGAGGGCGACGCGGCCAAGCTTGGGCCGGCTCGAAGCATCGCGCTTGCCGAGGGTGGCGTCGAAACGATATGTGACATCTGCGGCGGCGATCGCGGCGAGCCTGGCCCGGGCGCGCATGTCGGCACCCTGCATGGGCACGGCTGCCAATGCCGATACCGCCTCGGCCACGCCCAACCCGGCGGCCGCCGACAGCGAGGCGCGGTAGGCAGAGGCGAGCACCTTGGGAGAGAACGCATCTTGCGGGCCCAGGCCGGCCAGCACGACCCGCTGGGCAGCGATGCCGGGCAGGGACCTCAGCACGAGCGTTTCGCCTGCCTTCCCTTTGAAGTCGGTCTTGACCGCGGCGCGCACGGCGCCCTGCGAGGCGCGGTCGATCGCGTCTGCGGCCGGCGAGAGGGCTCCGTCGGCAAAGACGCCGACCACCAGCGCTGCGGTCTTGATTTTCTCGGGTGCGGAGGTCTGTGTGCTAAAGTCCATGCGCGATTCTTCCTATATGTAGTCGCGAGATTGCCGATTATCCCGCAGATGCGGGCCCCTCGCACAGGCCGTACCGTGTCCTTGTTCCAGCGCTCCGTCAAAGACGAACTGACCAGCCATGCCAGCGTGGTGTTTTCTACGCTCGTGGTCGTGTGGATCAGCGTGCTGCTGGTGCGCCTGCTGGGCGAAGCGGCGGCGGGGCGCATCGGCGCCGACGTGGTGCTGGGCATCGCGGCGTTCTCATCCATCAACGCGCTACCCACTATCATCGCGGTCTCCGTATTCATTGCCGCGCTGACCACCGTCACGCGCAACTACCGCGAATCGGAAATGGTGGTCTGGTTCTCCAGCGGCCTGAGCCTGGTCGCCTGGTTTCGCCCCATCTTGCGCTTTGCCGTACCCGCCGCCGTATTGGTCGGGCTGCTGACGCTGGTGGGCTCGCCGTGGGCGCAGAAGCAGATCGCCGATTACCGCCTTCGCTATGAACAGCGCTCGGACGTGTCCAAGGTCACGCCTGGCCAGTTCCTCGAGTCCAGCGGCGTTGACCGCGTGTTTTACGTGGAATCGGCCACCGACACCATCGATCGCGTGCAGAACGTATTCGCACGCTGGATCGAGAACGGGCGGCTCAACGTGCTCGTCTCGGGCGGGGGGACGCAGGAAGAGCAGCCCAACGGCGACCGCTTCATGGTGCTGGAGTCCGGCCATCGGTATGAATTCGAGCCGGGATCGCCGCAGTTCAGGCTGACGAGTTTCCAGAAATATGGCGTGCGGATGGAGAGCAAAGGCCCCGTCACCTCGGACGATCTCTCGAACAAGGCCCGCTCGACCATGCAGTTGATCCGGGATAGGGGGCCGGGCGCGGCGGGCGAGATGCTCTGGCGCGTCAGCATGCCCCTGTTGGCCATCAACCTCGCCCTGCTGGCCGTTCCCCTGGGAGCGGTGAACCCGCGGCTGGGGCGTTCGGGCGACGTGGTCATCGCGCTCTTGGTAGCCCTGTTCTATCTGAACATGGTCAATCTCGCCAAGGCTTGGGTCAATAACGGCCGGGTGGACTTTTTCGTGGCGCTGGTCGCCCTGCACGGCACAGTGGCCCTGCTTACGGCTGTCCTGATGTATTTCCGGGTCCGCGTGAAAGCTCCCAAGGCAGCTCCCAAAGCGGCCTGAGCTGCGCACGGCCGCAGTAGTGCGGCCGTCATGCTGCAAAATCCGACTATGCTTATTTCCAAATAGAATTAACGGTAGTCGGCATATTACATTATGATCTATGGCTTGCCGCGGCCTGCGTTGGCAGGTTGGTAGGCCGATCATAGTGAACCGCACCATGAACTTGCAGCAATTCAAATTCGTCCGGGAAACCGTGCGCCGCGATTTCAATCTCACGGAAGCCGCGCGCATGCTCTATACCTCGCAACCTGGGGTCTCCAAGGCCATCATCGAGCTCGAGGACGAACTCGGCGTGAAGATCTTCGAACGCCACGGCAAGCGCATCAAGGGGTTGACCAAGCCTGGCCTGGCCGTCTCCCAGATCGTCGATCGCATCATGCGCGAGGTGGACAACCTCAAGAAGGTCAGCGACGAGTACGCGCGCCGCGACGAAGGGGGGCTGACCATCGCCTGCACCCACACCCAGGCTCGCTATGCGCTGCCCCAGGTGATTCCCGAATTCCGCAAGCGGTTCCCCAAGGTGCATTTGTCATTGATCCAGGGTAGTCCAGGCCAATTGGCCGACATGGTGCTCAACGAGCAGGCGGACCTTGCCGTGGCGACCGAAGCGCTGGCGCTCACGCCCGGCATGGTCACGCTGCCGTGCTATTCCTGGGAACACGTGGTGGTCGTGCCGCCAGACCATCCCCTGGCACAACTGACATCTTCGCAGGCACGCAAGCTCACGCTGGAACAGCTGGCGGAATACCCGATCATCACGTATGACCGGGCGTTCGCGGGCCGCACCGCCATCGACCAAGCCTTCAGTTCACAGGACATCCATCCCGATTTCGTGCTGGAAGCCATCGACGCCGATGTCATCAAGACCTACGTGGAACTGGGGCTGGGCATAGGCATCATCGCGGGCGTCGCCTACGATCCCAAGCGCGACAGCGGGTTGGTCGGCTTGCCGGTGGGCCGGCTGTTCGGCATGCACACCAGCCGCATCGGCATGAAGGCGGGGACCTTCCTCCGGGACTACGTCTATACCTTTGTCGAGCTCCTCGCACCGAATCTCACGCGCGAGGTCGTGCAGAATGCCCTCAAGCCTGCTGACGCGTAGAGGCTTTCATTTCCCGGCCGGCGAGGCGAAGCGGGCCTTGGCCGGGAAGGATTTGCGCCGGCTATCTGGCGGGCGATGTCGATCAGTTTAATCAAATGAGAATTTTTCTCATTCTTGTTGACTTGATAACAAGAATGATTATCATTTGATAAACGTTTCCTTGCGGAGATCGATATGGCAGTGAGCGCCGTCGTGGTCGGGGCCGATAGGCTGGGCAATATCCCTGACCTGCTGAAGGGACACAACATCGCCATCACCCACCACATCAGTGGCCGGGATCCGGCGCACCAGAAGAAAACCCTGCAATTGCCGTCGGGAACGGAGCTGCTGATCCTGCTCACCGATTTCCTCGGCCACAACGTAATGAAAGCCTTCAGGCAGGCCGCGCAGCGCTCGGGCGTGCGTGTCGTCGCGTGCCGCCGTTCGGTCTGCTCGATGCAGCAGGCATTGCAAAATTGTGGGCTGTGCGGGGCAGGGGCAGGAGGCGCCTGCGCCCGCGAAGCGGAGGAGGTCAGCGTGAAGCTGGTTCGGGGGAGGCCAGGCGCCGTGCGCCATTGAAGCGCTTCTTCCAGTAGGCGATGTCCATGCGCTCGACGCGGACGACGCCCCCGGAAGCGGGCGAGTGGACGAAACGGCCCTCGCCCAGGTAAATCCCTACGTGAGAGAACTTGCGGCGCAGGGTGTTATAGAACACTAAGTCGCCGGGTTGCAGTTCGCTGAGTTTGACCGGTTCCCCGACACGACTCATTTCTTCCGCGCGGCGCGGCAGGTGCAGTCCTAGCACGGCGCGGCTCACGTAGCTCACCAGGCCGCTGCAGTCGAAGCCGTCCTCGGGCGAGGCACCTCCCCGGCGGTAGGGCACCCCCAAGTAGTTCAGGGCGTACACGGCCAGGTCTGCGGTATTGGCTGCATTGCCCGAATCCAGGCTTTTTTCCCATTCGCCGGAAAGGATTTTTTCGGGATCAGGCTGCCTCTCCGAAGAGAGCGCATCGAGGGAAGCCTGCGACCAGGAGGGCGCGGGGCGCGTGGGCAGGCTGTAACGATGCGTCCGCGCGGAGACTTCGGGCACCTGCGCTGCCGTCTTGTCTGGGCTGGGGGTTTGGGTGGCGCAGCCGGCCAAGGTGGCAACGCTGAAGATCAGCGCCAGCCCGCCTCCAGCCCTCCGACCCTCCATCCGCCCGGCGGGGAACTGTGGCCGAGGTATGCATGGTCGAAGGAGGGGAGGGTTTTTCTTCATTCGTATGGCGGGGGGCTGATGCGGCGGGTCGTACAAAAGTGGGGCTAAGATACCGCTTCCGTGGCGTGAAGGTCAATTCACTTGTGCGGAGATTGCTATCAATTCGGTGAGGGAAGCCCCTAAAATCGCAGCTTTTCCCACCAACGAGGATTCCGCTCCATGAAGACCAAACACGTACTGACGGCCGACGACGTCAAGAAAATTCTCGCCGCCTCCGAAGCCGAAGCCCTTGCCAACAAATGGGCGGTGACGATCGCGGTCGTGGACGATGGCGGTCATCTGCTCGGCTTGCTGCGCTTGGACGGTGCCCCGCCCATTTCCGCACATATCGCCCCGGCCAAGGCCCATACGGCCGCGCTGGGCCGCCGCGAGTCCAAGGTGTACGAGGAAGTGATCAACAACGGCCGCACCTCTTTCCTCTCCGCTCCCGCCATCCAGGCCATGCTCGAGGGCGGCGTGCCCATCGTGGTCGAGGGTGAAACCATCGGCGCGGTTGGTGTCTCTGGCGTCAAGTCGAACGAAGATGCGCAAATCGCGCGGGCCGGCATCGCCGCGCTCGGCGTCTGATCCCCCGGCTGCCGGAGTGAGCGCCATGCCCAGGCCGTCCATGCGCGGTGCGCTCAACCCCGGGGTGCGCCCGCGTGAAGTCTTTGCCTGGGCGCTCTACGACTTCGCGAATTCCGGCTATACGACGGTCGTCCTGACAGCCGTCTTCAATGCTTATTTCGTCGGCGTCGTCGCTGGCAACGCCGCCTGGGCGACGCTCGCCTGGACGGCCACGCTCTCGCTTTCCTATCTCATCGTCATGCTGGCCATGCCCGGCCTCGGGGCCTGGGCCGACGCCCGAGCGGGCAAGAAGCGGCTGCTTGCGGCCAGCACGGTGGGGTGCGTCGCGGCCACGGCCGCCCTCGCCCTGGTCGGCCCGGGGGGGCTCTGGATCGCCGTGCCGGCCATCATCGTTTCCAATGTCTGTTACAGCATCGGAGAGTCGGTGATTGCCGCGTTCTTGCCGGAGCTGGCCCGTCCGCAGTACCTCGGGCGGGTCTCGGGCTGGGGATGGAGCTTCGGCTATGTGGGCGGCATGCTGACGCTCGGCCTGTCCCTGGCGCTCGTGATGGCGGCGCAGGAGGCAGGCCGGCCGGCAACTGAATTCGTTCCCTGGACGATGCTCGTGACCGCCGGCGTATTCGGCCTGGCAGCCATCCCGGTGTTCGTTTTCTTGCGAGAGAGGGCGAACCCGGGTGCGGCGTCCCAGGGCGTGCCCAGCGTGGGCGAGGTCATGCGACAGCTGGCGGCGTCTTGGCGCGACGCAAGAAACTTCCCGGATTTCCGGCGCTTGCTGGGTTGCGGGTTCTTCTACCAAGCCGGCATCGCCGTCGTCATCACCCTGGCGGCAGTTTATGCCGACCAAGTCATGCAGTTCACCCAGACCCAAACCATGATGCTGGTTTTCCTGGTCAATATCGCGGCAGCCGGGGGCGCATTCGCTTTCGGTTTCGTCGAAGACCGCATCGGGCACAAATGGGCGCTGGCGGCGACGTTGATCGGCTGGATCGCCATGGTGCTGATCGCCTTCTTCGCCCGCAGCCAGTCCGGGTTTTGGGGCGCAGCGACCATTGCGGGGCTGTGCATGGGATCGAGCCAGAGCGCCGGGCGGGCCATGACGGGCGCATTGGCCCCGGCATCACGATTGGCCGAGTTTTACGCTTTGTGGACATTTGCGACCCGGTTGGCTTCCATCGTCGGGCCGTTGACCTACGGCCTGGTCACCTGGGCGACGGCCGGCAATCATAGGCTGGGAATACTAGCGACCGGCGTGTTTTTCGTGGCCGGCTTGCTGATCCTCGCGCGCATAGACATGGGGCGCGGCGCGGAGCGGGGGAGAGAGGCCGAGGCACTCGGCGCGCGAGGTGCTTGAGCACCCCGGACAAGGCCGCCGGCCCGGCCATCCGAAGGATGGCGGGCGGCGTGCAGGCGCACGTCAGGCCAGTTCGGCGATCTTGACCTTCCAGATCTTGGGGCCGGTTTCGTGCACCGAGGTGCCGTTCGAATCCACGGCCACGGTCACGGGCATGTCCTGGACTTCGAACTCATAAATGGCTTCCATGCCAAGATCTTCGAAGCCCACGACCTTGGCTGAACGAATGGCCTTCGAGACCAAGTAGGCCGAGCCGCCGACGGCCATGAGGTAGGCCGACTTGTGCTTGCGGATGGCCTCGATGGCCACGGGGCCGCGCTCGGCCTTGCCGATCATGGCGATCAGGCCGGTCTTCTCGAGCATCATGTCGGTGAACTTGTCCATGCGGGTGGCCGTGGTGGGGCCCGCCGGGCCGACCACTTCGTCGCGCACCGGATCGACGGGGCCGACGTAGTAGATGACGCGGTTGGTGAAGTCCACCGGCAGCTTCTCGCCGCGGGCCAGCATGTCCTGGATCCGCTTGTGGGCGGCATCGCGGCCGGTCAGCATCTTGCCTGACAACAGCAGCGTCTGGCCGGGTTGCCACGACGCGACTTCTTCCTTGGTCAACGTGTTCAGGTCCACGCGCTTGGACTTGTTGTAGTCCGGCGCCCAGTGCACGTCCGGCCATTCGTCCAGCGAGGGGGGCGTCAGGTTCGCGGGGCCGGAGCCGTCCAGCACGAAATGGGTGTGGCGGGTGGCGGCGCAGTTGGGGATCATCGCCACGGGCTTGGAGGCGGCGTGGGTCGGGTACATGTTGATCTTGACGTCCAGCACGGTCGTCAGGCCACCCAGGCCCTGCGCGCCAATGCCCAGGGCATTGACCTTCTCATACAGCTCGATGCGCAGTTCTTCCAGCTTGTTGCTGGGGCCGCGCTGGAGCAGTTCGTACATGTCGATGTCTTCCATCAGCGCTTGCTTGGCCATCAGCATGGCCTTTTCGGCGGTCCCGCCGATGCCGATGCCCAGCATGCCGGGAGGGCACCAACCCGCGCCCATGGTCGGCACGGTCTTGAGCACCCAGTCCACCAGCGAGTCGCTCGGGTTGAGCATGACGAACTTGGATTTGTTTTCCGAGCCGCCGCCCTTGGCCGCGACCTGGACGTCCACCTTGTCGCCCGGCACCAGCTCCACGCTCAGCACACAGGGCGTATTGTCGCGGGTGTTCTTGCGCTCGAACTGCGGATCGGCCAGCACCGAGGCGCGCAGCTTGTTGTCCGGGTTCAGGTAGCCGCGGCGCACGCCTTCGTCGCACAGCTCCTGCAGGCTGCGCTGGGTGTCGAAGCGCACCTCCATGCCGATCTTCATGAACACGTTGACGATGCCGGTGTCCTGGCAGATCGGCCGCTTCCCTTCGGCGCACATGCGCGAGTTGGTCAGAATCTGCGCGATGGCGTCCTTGGCGGCGGGGTTCTGCTCACGCTCATAGGCGCGCGCGAGATGCCGGATGTAGTCGACCGGGTGGTAGTAGCTGATGAACTGGATCGCGTCGGCAATCGACTGGATCAGATCTTCTTCCTTGATGACGGTAGTCATGAGCGCTCCGTAAAGAGTGGGGTGGGGCGCTGGCATGCCGCCGCGCCTTTCTTGTGGCCTGTACCGGTTAATGCCCGCGGGCGTCCTGCGAGAGCATGGGCGCCATCAGGCGGTCGCAGTAGGCGATGGCCATCGCCGACAGCAGGAAAGCCAAATGGATGCCGGCTTGCGCCAAGATAGTCTTGGAATCGTAATGCGCGGCGTTGATGAACGTCTTGAGCAGGTGGATGGACGAAATCCCGATGATCGCCGTGCCCAGTTTCACCTTCAGCACCGAGGCATTGACGTGCGACAGCCACTCAGGCTGGTCGGGATGTCCCTCCAGGTGGAGCCGGGACACAAAGGTTTCATACCCGCCGACGATCACCATGATGAGCAGGTTGGAGATCATGACCACGTCGATCAGGCCGAGCACCACCAGCATGATGGTGGTTTCCGTGAGTTTGACCTGCTCGGGCACGGCAGCTGCTCCCGGGACCGCGGGCATGACGGATTCGGCCAGCATGCCGATTGCTTCTTTGTTACCGAAGGCTGCTTCTATCAGATGGACGAGCTCGAGCCAGAAGTGATAGACATACACGCACTGGGCCACGATCAGCCCGAGGTAGAGCGGGAGTTGCAGCCAGCGGCTCATGAAGATGAGCTTGGGCAGGGGGCGCAGGGGTTCCGTCCGGGAAAGTCCGGGGTGGGGAGTTGGGGAAGACATGGGTTCCAGATGGGCTGCGACGCGCAGAATAACGGATTGGTTCGGCGGAAATTGTAAGGCAAGCCGGCCCCGCGCCCGGGTGCACCCCCCGCTCTCCGCATCGGGCGCCCGGCCGGCCAGGCGGCGAGGCCGCCCGAGAGGCTTTGTTGCATTGCAGCGCGTGTTAATGGCCGCCTTTCGGTAACCTACGGGTATCCGCCCCAATCCATTTACGCAAGAGGACCCAAGGCGATGTCGACCATCGATTCCGTTCTGACCGAAACCCGCGTATTCCAGCCGCCCGCGGAACTCGTCAAGCAAGCCAATATTTCGGGCATGGCGGCCTATAAGGCGCTGTATGAGGAAGCCGAGCGAGACTTCGAAGGCTTCTGGGGCCGCCTGGCGAGGGAAACGCTGCAGTGGAGCAAGCCCTTCACCAAGGTGCTCGACGAAAGCAACGCCCCCTTCTACAAGTGGTTTGAAGACGGCGAGCTGAACGTCTCGTACAACTGCCTGGACGTCCATCTCACGAACGGCAACGCCGACAAGGTCGCCATCATCTTCGAAAGCGACGATGGCAAGACCACCAAGGTCACTTATCGCGAACTGCACGCCCGGGTGTGCCGGTTCGCCAACGGCATCAAGGCCCTGGGCTACAAGAAGGGCGATCGCTCCATCATCTACATGCCGATGTCCATCGAGGCCGTGGTTGCCATGCAGGCATGCGCCCGGCTCGGCATCACGCATTCGGTCGTGTTCGGCGGCTTCTCGGCCAAGAGCCTGCAGGAGCGCATCGTCGACGTGGGCGCCTCCTTCATCATCACGGCGGACGAGCAGGTGCGAGGCGGCCGGACCATCCCGCTCAAGCCCGCCGTCGAGGAAGCCATCGCCATGGGCGGCTGCGAAGCCGTCAAGAAGGTCATCGTCTATCGCCGCACCGGCGGGAACGTACCCTGGGTCGAAGGCCGCGACCTCTGGATGCACGACGTGGAGCAAGGCCAACCCGATACGTGCGAACCCGTCCAGGTCGGGGCAGAGCACCCGCTGTTCGTTCTCTATACCTCGGGTTCCACTGGCAAGCCCAAAGGGGTCCAGCACTCTTCCGGGGGCTACCTGCTTTGGGCGGCGCTCACCATGAAGTGGACCTTCGACATCAAGCCCACCGACGTATATTGGTGCACCGCGGATGTCGGCTGGGTGACGGGGCATACCTACATCACTTACGGCCCGCTGGCGGTCGGCGCGACGCAGATCGTCTTCGAGGGTGTCCCGACCTACCCCAACGCCGGCCGTTTCTGGGAGATCATCCAGAAACACAAGGCCACCATCTTCTATACCGCGCCGACCGCGATCCGCTCGCTGATCAAGGCGGCCGAGGCCAGCCCGGACCATCATCCCAAGAAATACGACCTGAGCAGCCTGCGCATCATCGGCTCGGTAGGCGAGCCGATCAATCCCGAGGCGTGGGTCTGGTACTACACCAATGTCGGCGGGGAGCGCTGCCCCATCGTCGATACCTGGTGGCAAACCGAGACTGGCGGCCACATGATCACGCCGCTGCCTGGCGTCACGGGCTTGAAGCCAGGGTCCTGCACGTTGCCGCTCCCGGGCATTTTCGCTGCCATCGTCGATGAGACCGGCGCAGACGTCGAGCTGGGCAAGGGCGGATTCCTGGTGGTCAAGCGTCCCTGGCCCGCCATGATCCGGACCATCTGGGGCGATCCCGAGCGCTTCAAGAAGAGCTACTACCCCGAAGAACTGGGGGGCAAGTACTACCTGGCGGGGGACGGCGCCAACCGCGACGCCGATGGCTATTTCTGGATCATGGGACGCATCGATGACGTGCTGAACGTCTCCGGCCATCGCCTCGGCACCATGGAGGTCGAGTCGGCGCTGGTGGCCCATCCCTTGGTCGCGGAGGCCGCCGTCGTGGGGCGCCCGGACGATGTCACCGGCGAGGCCGTCGTGGCATTCGTCGTCTTGAAGCGTGCCCGTCCAGACGATGCAGAGGCCGCCGAAATCGCCAAAGAGTTGCGAAACTGGGTGGCCAAGGAAATCGGCCCCATCGCCAAGCCCAAGGAAATCCGTTTTGGCGACAACCTGCCCAAGACCCGCTCCGGCAAGATCATGCGCCGGTTGCTGCGCGTGGTCGCCAAGGGGGAGGCCATCACGCAGGACGTCTCCACCTTGGAAAACCCGGCCATCCTGGAGCAGCTCGGCAAGGCGCTGTGATTGGATGCACCGTGTTGGTGCGCGCCCGCGTCGATGGCATGGTGCGCACCGCACCATAATAGGGTCAATACCTAGTGTCAGCGGTAAATTGCAGGAGCAGAATATCGTTATGCAGTGGAGGAGACAAAACCCCTGCAGTCGTTAGAAGAGCAAACCGCCCGAGCGACCGGCGCCAACGTGCGCCGGTCGCCGTGGCCATAATAAACTGGTGCAGCGGTCTCCTCCATTCCCGCCAAAACCGTTCGGTCTTGGTGCCTTTCCTGCCTAGAGTCCCAATCCTCGATCCCCTATTCGACGCATTGTGCGGCGCAGCGCACCGAAACGGCGCGCGCCCCGGAGATACGGAACGAGTTCCGCGCAGTGGCCGCATCGTCGCCAATCTGGTAATATTGCTGGCTCTGCCGGATTTTTCCGCAGTACGGACAGGTGGCCGAGTGGTTGAAGGCGCACGCCTGGAACGCGTGTATATGTGAAAGCGTATCGTGGGTTCGAATCCCACCCTGTCCGCCAGGATTCTCCTTCCGGGGCTGCTCCCGGAGGTTCGCAAACCCGCCCCCGTTCGGCGGGTTTTTTCATGGCGTTCCGTTGCCCCCATGGCGTCGTTCGATGCCTGTCGCCGCCCGGCGTTGATTTCCTGTTTTCGCCTAAGGCGCTCCATCCCCATTGGCCCCTGACACGTCTGCGCCCTTTGCCGATGAGCGGGAAGCCGTCGGCTGCCTTGGCGCATGACTCCATCACGGATTCAGACGATCGAACGATACGCGTGATCGGCGGCGCTGGTCGAGCTAAGCGATGCGGTGCTTTCATTCCAAGAACGGAGACAACATGATGATGAAGCATCGAATCGGCTCGATTTTTGCGGCGTGTGTGCTTGCCATGGGGGTGACCGGGGCCGTTGCCCAGGAGTGGCCCAGCCGTCCCATCAAGCTCGTGGTGCCGTTTCCCGCCGGAGGGCCGACCGACATGATCGGTCGCGAGGTGGCGGAAGTCCTGCGGGCCGAGTTCAAGCAGCCCGTCGTGGTGGAAAACCGCCCAGGGGGAAACGGAACGCTGGGGCTGGGCGTGCTGGCCAAATCGCCGCCTGACGGTTACACCCTGGGCCTGGTCGCCATTACCGTGGCAATCGCTCCCCACCTGGGCAACGCGGGATTCGACTCGTTCAAGGACTTCACCTACATCAGCAACGTGTCGTCCACCACGCCCATCTTGGTCGCGAATAAAGAGTCTCCGTTCAACACGCTCTCGGAGTTGGTGGCATACGCCAAGGCCAATCCGAACAAGGTGGCATACGGTACGCCCGGGATAGGCACGGTTCCTCACCTCGCGGTCGAACTGCTCCAGATCCAGACCGGCATCAAGCTGAACCACATTCCGTACAAAGGTGCGCAACAGCAGATCCAGGACCTGATCGGGGGCTCTACCCAGCTCGATTCCCAGAGTTCGCTGGTCGTGGCGGGGCCGCAGATCCAGGCGGGGCGCATCAAGCCCATTGCCGTGCTTACCGAGCAGCGCTCGCCGCTGCTTCCGGATACGCCCACCGCGAAGGAGTCCGGTTATCCGAGCCTGGTCGTGGCGCCGTGGTTCGGCATTGGCGCGCCGGCCGGGCTGTCTCCCGACATCGCGAAGAAGATTCATGCCGCGATCGCCAAGGGGTTCGCGACGCCGGAAGTGCAGCAGAAGTTTGCGGCCAACGGCAACGTGATACACATCAGCGGCTCGCCCGCCGAGTTCGAAAGCTATGCGAAGGCCGAGTATGAGCGCTGGGGCAAGGTCATCCGGGAGGGGGGGATCAAGGCTCAGTGAGAACTGGCCGGTGCCGGCGTTTGGTCGGCGCCGGCACCGCGGCCGGCATGTGTGCAGGGCGGGGCAGGCATGCCGGCCATAAGATTTTTCGAACGCTGAATCAGGAATTCCCGGCTATTCGCCGCCCATAGGTTTGCCTAGACTCATCCAAGCAACGGATGAGGAGGCAAGGCATGCCGCGGAGCTGCGAGCGATTCATGCCCGCTTATGTCATCGAGCAGGTGATGAAAAAGCGCGGTCGTCTCGAGGTGTTCGATCGCTTCGACCCGGGCCGGACGGCGCTGGTCATCATCGACATGCAGCGCTTCTACGTGCAGGACCTGGAGCCTGCGCTGCGCATCATTCCAGCCGTCAATGAAACGGCCCAAGCCGTTCGCGAACGGGGGGGCGTCGTGGCCTGGGTCAGCATGACCGTCGGCAAGGACGGCGTCAGTACCTGGCCGCTCTATCACGACTATTTCTTCAAGCCCGAAGGCGGCGCGCGCCACCGTGACCAGCTCAGCGAGGGAGCGCCGGGGCATGCGCTGCATCCCGAACTCGACGTGCGACCGGAGGACATCCGCGCCAGCAAGTCGCGCTTCAGCGCTTTCCTGCCCGGCTACTGCGACCTGCACGAGCAGCTCCAGGAGCGGGGCATCCGCCACGTCGCCATAGGCGGCGTCGTGACCAATTTCTGCTGTGAGACCTCGGCGCGGGACGCCATGATGTTGGGTTACCAGGTCGCGATGGTGAGCGACCTGAATGCGGCGCGCTACCCCGAGGATCATCTGAACGGCCTGACGACGGTGTTCCAGAGCTTCGGGGACGTCGTCACGGCACGCGAGTTACTCGACGACCTACTTTAGGACGGCGGCCGGACCAAGTTGGCCGCTGCGCATCGCTTATCTCCGTTACGTCAATCGAAAGGGGCGAGGCAATCATGATGAAACCGCGGTTTTCGGCAGGACTACGCCACGCATGGACCGCGCTGTGCACCGGCGTGCTGCTCTGGGGGATGCATGGCCACGCGATTGGCCAGGAAAAGGTGGTCCGGGTAGGCGTAATCGGCGAGTTCTCGGGCGTGTTTTCTATCTATGGGCAGCAGTCGCGTCGCGCGATCGAGCTTTTCATGAAGGAGCACGGGGACACCGTCGCGGGGCACAAGGTGGAGGTGATTTATCGCGACACGACCGGCGCCAACCCGGAAATTTCGCGTCGTGCCGCGCAGGAATTGGTGACGCGTGACCGCGTGCAGTTTCTGGCGGGCTTCGGCCTGACGCCGAATGCGCTCGCTGCAGCCCCGGTGGCGACCAAGACGGAAACGCCGATGATCATCATGAACGCAGCGGCCACGGCCTTCGTGCCTACTCGCTCGCCCTATATCGTCCGTTTCTCGCTCAGCCAGCCGCAGGTCACCAAGCCGCTCGCGGCCTGGGCCGCCCGCAATGGCATCAAGAGCGTCTACGTCATGGTGCCAGACTATGCGCCGGGCATCGACACGGAAAAATACTTTTCCGCTGCCTTTACGGCAGCCGGCGGGAAAATCGTCGGATCGGTCAAGACGCCGATCAGCAACGTCGAGTACGCGCCATACCTGCAGCGGGCTGCCGATGCCCAGCCCGACGCGATCTTGTTCATGAGCCCGTCCGGAGACCAAGGGTTGCAGTTCCTGAAGGCATTCAGGGAGCGCGGACTGGACAAGCGCATGAAGGTGTTGTCTACCGGCGAGCTGACCGATGAAATCGTGCTGGACACCTTCGGCGACGAGGCGTTGGGCCTGGTCACGAGCATGCACTACTCGATGGCGCACGACAGCCCCGAGAACCGCGCCTATGTGGCGGCCTGGCAAAAGGCCTACGGCGCTGACGCGCGGCCCAACTGGTACGCCACCGGCGCTTGGGACGGCATGGCCGCCATTTACCACGTCATCCGGGAGCTGAAGGGAAAGATCGATGCGGAACCAGTCCTGAAGGTGCTCAAGGGCTACCAGGCGCAGAGTCCGCGCGGGCCGATCCGCATCGACGACAACCGGGATGTTGTCCAGAACATCTATATCCGTCGCGTTGAGCGGGTCGGCGGCAAGCTGCAGAACGTCGAGTTCGAAACGTTCGAAAACGTGGCGACCGAGCTATGAGCAACATCGATCGAGCACACTCCCCGGCCTGGGCCTCACTGCCCGTCATCGGGCTGAACGAGGATCCCGACGGCTACGACATCGATGCGCGCACGCCTAATGGAGAGCAGCATCTCCAAGCCTTCGCCGAGCGCAGCGCTGCGGCGAGGCAGGCAGCGGGGCTGCAGGCGCGGACCGTTTCCTATGCAGACCACTCCTTGGCCGTCGCGGACGTGTTTCGCCCGGGGCACGGCACCGTCCGTGGCACGGTGGTCTTTGTGCACGGTGGTTACTGGAAGGGCGCAGGGCGCCCCAACCGGGCGTTTCTGGCGCCTGCCTGGGTGGCAGAAGGCGTGCAGTGGGTGAACCTCGGGTATCCGGTCGCACCGGAGACCCCTCTGCCGGAGATCTGCCGGCTCACCCGCGGGGCCATGCTCGCGATGATGCGTGGCGATGCGCCATTCGGCGGGATGGACGGACCTATCGTCCTGTCGGGGAATAGCGCGGGGGCCCACCTGGTCGCGCATGCGCTGCTCGAACCGCAGTTGCAGGCGGCCGCGGCCGGTCGCCTTGCCGGATGCATGCTGCTAAGCGGTTTGTACGATCTCGAGCCCCTGGTTTCGCTGCCCGCCAATGCGTGGATGCGCCTGGATGCGAGGCTCGCGGCCGAGCTCAGTCCCCTGCGCCACGACGTGCCCTCCCTCGATGCTCCGGTGTTGGTCACAGTAGGCGCGGACGAACCCGACGCCTTCATCGGTCAATCGCGCGCCTATGCCCGCCATTTGCTGGGCCGCGTAGAGATCGACTACCGCGAAGTCGATGGCCGCAACCACATGACGATGATTTCCGCACTGGAATCGCCGGATGCCGTGCTCGGGCGCATCGTGGCCGGATGGCTCGGCCTGCGCGCGGACGGACAGTGACGCAATGCTGGTCCAGGCGCTAGTGGTGCTCATGGATGGGCTTGCCTATGGGGCACTGCTCTTCATGATGTCGGTCGGGTTATCCATCACGCTGGGGCTGATGGGGTTCGTGAACCTGGCGCACATGGCCATCGCCATGCTGGGCGGCTATGTGATGGTGACCGCCATGGAGCAGCTCGGCCTGTCGTTCCTGGCCGCGCTTGGAACGGCCGTCGTGGCGGTGGGCGTGATCGGCGTCATCCTGGAACGCGGCCTGTTCCGCTTCGTGTATGGCGCTCCGCCCCTGGCGCAAGTGCTGTTGACCGTCGGCACGCTATTCATGCTGGGGGCTGCGGTCACTTATCTCTGGGGGCCGGGGCTGCTTTCCGTGCAGATCCCTGATTGGCTCAATGGCAGGCTGTCGCTCGGGCCCGTAGGCGTATCGCGCTATCGGTTGTTCTTGTTGCTGCTCGGGTTGGCCATCCTGGGGCTGTTGGTGGTCGGGATGGAGCGTACCCGCTTCGGCGCCATGGTGCGGGCGTCTGTCGATAACCAGGAGGTCGCGCGCAGCTTGGGGATTCCGGTCGATCGCGTATTCATGGGCACGTTTGCGCTCGGCTCGGCGCTATCTGCCTTGGGTGGCGCCTTGAGCGTGCAGGCCATGGGATTGGACCCAGGCTTCGGGTTGAAATACCTGGTGTTGGCGCTGCTGGTGGTCGTGCTGGGCGGGGCAGGCTCTATTACCGGCACTTTCCTGGCGTCGATGTTGATCGGCATTACGATGATCGCGGGAGCGTATTACATCCCCTGGGCCGGTGCGTTCATCATTTACCTCGTCATGATCGCGGTATTGACGTTTCGGCCCATGGGGCTTCGTGCCGCCCGGGGAGGGCATTGATCATGGATCGGTTCGGCGAGGCGTACCTCCGCACCCAGCGGCGCTGGCACTGGGCCGAGGCATGTTTCTGGATAGCCGTTGCGGCCGCATGGTTCGTCTTTCCCGACAATCTCGTCCTGGGCACGCAGATTCTCATTGCGGCGCTGTTCGCGCTCTCCCTGGACCTGGTTATGGGCTACGCGGGAATCGTGACGCTGGGGCATGCCGCCTTTTTCGGCATCGGGGCCTACGCCGCGGGCAAGCTGGGCCAGCAAGGATGGAGCGAACCGTTTACCGGCCTGCTCCTTGGCGGACTGGCGGCGGCCGTGGTCGCGGCGGCGACGGCCCGGCTCGTCTGCCGGGGCCATGATTTGAGCCGGCTCATGGTCACCCTGGGGCTGGGAATGCTGCTGTTCGAGCTCGCCAACAAGGCTTCGGAGTGGACGGGCGGGCTCGACGGCATGTTGGACATCGAAATCGCCCCGCTGTTTGGCGTATTCGAGTTCGACATGGCGGGGAGGGTGGGGTACGTCTATTGCGCCGTCGTGCTATTTGCCTGGTTCCTGCTGGCGCGCCATCTCGTGCGCCAGCCTTTCGGCCTCAGCCTGCACGCGGTGCGCCTCAACCCGATACGTGCCCGGGCCATCGGGCTGGACACTGCGGCCGCGCTCAGCCGCATCTACGTGCTGTCGGCGATGATGGCGGGCACTGCCGGTGCCCTGCTTGCCCAGACCAACCAATACGTCGCGCTCGACGTGCTGTCATTCCAGAGAAGCGCCGATGTCGCCACCATGCTCATCATCGGCGGCCTGGGCCAGTTGTACGGAGGGCTGGTGGGGGCCGGCGGCTTTGTCGTCGCCCAGGACGCGTTGTCGGGGTTGAACCCGGAGTATTGGCAATTCTGGCTAGGGTTGGTGCTGGTGCTCGTCGTGCTGTTCGTGCGTGGCGGCGTGGTGGAGCTGCTGCGTGTCGGGTATCGCCGGGCGTTGGTGCAGGTGCGCAGGGGCCGGCCATGATGCTCGAGACGCGCGGCTTGTGCCGCAGTTTTGGTGCGCTGGCGGTGACCCGCAACGTGTCGCTGAGCCTGGGGCGCGGGGCGCGTCATGCACTCATTGGTCCCAACGGGGCAGGGAAGAGCACCCTGGTCAACCTCCTTGCCGGGTTGTTGCGCGAAGATTCTGGAGAGATCTACCTGGAGGGCGAGCGCATCAATGGCCTGCCCGTCCACGAACGGGTGCGGCGGGGCCTGGTGCGCACCTTCCAGGTCAACTCGCTGTTTTCCGAGCTGACGCCGCTGGATGCGGTGGCTTTGGCGCTGTGCCAGGCGCAGGGGCGTGCGCTGTCGTTCGTCAACGCCCGGCGCGTTCATGCGGAGGCGGTGGATGAGGCTGCCTCCATTCTCGAGCAGGTCGGCTTGCTAGACCAGGCGCATGCCGTGACGCGGCACATGGCCTACGGCCACCAACGCCTGCTCGAGATTGCACTGGCCTTGGCCTGCCGTCCCAAGGTGCTGCTGCTCGACGAACCCGCGGCAGGCGTACCCGCGGCGGAAAGCCGCCGGTTGTTCAACGCCTTGGACGAGCTGCCCGAAACGCTGGCGATTCTCCTGATCGAGCACGATATGAAACTGGTGTTCCGCTTCGCCAAGCGCATCTCCGTCCTCGCCGAAGGCGCCTTGCTGGCGGAAGGCACTCCAGAGGAGATCGCCAACGACCCTCGTGTTCGCGCCACGTATTTGGGGAGTGGCCATGTCTGAGCTGCTTGTCATGGAGTCCGTGACCGCAGGCTATGGCGACGCGACCATTCTGGAGCAGATCGACCTGGCCATTGAACAGGGTTCGAGCCTCGCCGTGCTTGGACGCAACGGCGTGGGCAAGACGACGTTGCTGCGGACCTTGCTGGGCGCCGCCCGCCAGACGGGCGGCGACATACGCTGGCTGGGAAAAAGCCTGCGCGGCCTCGATGCGGTACAACGCGCGCGCTTGGGCATGGGCTGGGTCCCGCAGGAGCGGGCGGTCTTCCGCTCCTTGACGGTCGAGGAGAACCTAGACGTCGTGGCCCGCCCGGGACCATGGAACAAGCAGGCTGTCTGGTCGCTTTTCCCCCGCCTCCAGGAGCGACGAGGGCATTATGGTGACCAGCTCTCCGGTGGAGAGCAGCAAATGCTGGCCATCGGCCGCGCGCTGATGACGAATCCCGCGCTGCTCTTGCTGGATGAGCCGCTGGAGGGGCTCGCACCCATCGTGGCGCAAGAGGTGGCCCAGTCCGTCCGGCAGATGATGCAGCAGGGCGGGATCACTGCCGTGGTGGTTGAGCAGCATCCCATCGTGGCCTTGCAAATGACGACGCAGGCCATTGTCTTGGAACGCGGGCGGATCTGCCTGCGCGCAGCCAGCGACGAATTGGCGCGTGACCCGAGTCGGCTGGAGTCGCTGCTGGGGGTGGTTTGAAAGTCGGTCGCGCTGTGCAGGAAGCGCCTTGCAACGGTGCAGCACGCTTTGCCACGCGATTTCCACGCAACGCCGTAGCCCATCTCCCCTCTCGCACGTCCGTGCGAAATCGTTTTTTCGCAAATTTGGAAGAATTTCCCGCTGAAAATCAGCCATACTGATGGCGTCGTTACCGGCAGAACGAAGCATACAGGGGCACCGGAATGGATCGACTTCAGGCGATGCAGGTTTTCACGCGCGTCGTCGAGGCGCACAGCTTTGGCAAGGCGGCTGAGAGCCTAGGCATGCCCGCTTCGTCGGTCACGCGAATAGTCAAGGAGCTGGAAACCTACCTAGGAGTCAGGCTGCTGCAGCGGACCACGCGGCATTTGAGCCTCACGCCGGATGGCACCCTCTATTACGACCATTGCCGTCGCTTGTTGTCGGATATCGAAATGGTCGAGGCCTCGTTTCCCGGCAGCGCGGGGAGGCCCCGGGGCAAGTTGCGCGTGGATACGACGTCCTCGATAGCGCGCTTGTTCGTGTTACCAGCCATCAAGCGTTTCCAGGAGACGTATCCCGATGTCGAACTGATCCTGACATCTGGGGATAAGACGATCGACCTTGTCCAGGAGGGGGTCGATTGCGTGATTCGCGCGGGCGTTCCCCAGGATTCGGCCACCCTCGTCGCGCGCCGCGTTGCTGGGTTTGAGTGGGTGACGTGTGCCTCGCCGGCTTATCTCGCGGCATATGGCGAACCCCGGTCGCTGGACGATTTGAAGAATCACCATGCAGTGGGGTTCATATCTAGTCGGAGCGGACGAAGCATGCACTGGACGTTCGTCGTCGATGGCGAGGAGCGTGCTATACGCGTCCCAGAGCGTATTACTGTTAACGACACGGACGCTTATGTCTGCAGCGGCCTGGAGGGTTTGGGGTTGATACGGGCGGCCAGTTACATGGTCATTCCCCATCTGCGTAGTGGCGCGCTGCGCCAGGTGTTGCCAGAGTTGAAAGCGCCGACCGTTCCCCTATCGGTGATGTATCCGAAGAACCGCCAGCTTTCTCCCACCGTTCGTGCATTCACGGATTGGTTTGGCCAATTGATGCAGGAGCTGGAGCCTCAGTGGGCGCTTTCTCGTCCGGCAATGGCTGCCGCGGCTCATGCGCCGTCCAAGAAACGGGTCTCGTCGGCGTAGCTGCCTCGAGATGGGGCAGCGCGTTCTCGCCGAACCTCGCCTTTGCACCCGCTTGGTACCCGGCGCGCATCGACCCAGTGCGCCATGTCCCGGTTTCGTGCGATCGAAATGGGGCAGGCTATCTATCTGGAAATCCGAAAAATCCACAAATACGAATGGTTTGTTGGAATAGGTGGTCGTCTCTAGGATGAGGGGCGTCGAGTCATGGCGAGATGTCACCCTTCTGGAGGCTGCAATGAAATTGATGGCTTGGAAGCTATCGCGGCGCGCCGCGGTTGCATGGCGGGCGTCATTGTCCAGCGCGCTCATCGCGACCGCGCTTCCCTGCACGGTGTCGGCCGATGAGGCTGCCGATTATCCGAACAAACCGGTCCGCCTCGTGCTGCCGTTTGCCGCGGGCGGCGTGTCGGATGTGATCTTCCGCGCGTTGGCCAATGAGCTGTCGCAGCAGCTGGGGCAACCGTTCGTGGTCGAAATCCGGGCGGGTGGGGGTGGCACGGTCGGTGCCGGCTATGCGGCCGGGGCGGCGCCGGACGGTTATACGTTGCTGCAGTCCAACCCGACGATGATCGCCGTCGCACCCCGGTTGGTCAAAGGGCTTTCCTACGATCCGGAACGCAGCTTTACGCCGATCGCCACCGTAGTGACGACGC
The DNA here is from genome assembly GCF_937950555.1 of uncultured Pigmentiphaga sp. Taxonomy (NCBI): domain Bacteria; kingdom Pseudomonadati; phylum Pseudomonadota; class Betaproteobacteria; order Burkholderiales; family Alcaligenaceae; genus Pigmentiphaga; species uncultured Pigmentiphaga sp. The sequence continues at coordinate 110,722 of NZ_CALFCW010000072.1, forward strand.
CCAACATCATGCTGGCCAATAAGAATGTGCCGGTCAAGACGCTGCAAGACTTGCCCGCCTTCGTCAAGAAGGGCGGGCAGGGAAAAGTCAGTTTCGCCACGGCGGGGATAGGCAGCACCGGCCATACCTCCGGTCACATTCTCCAGCAGGCGCTGGGCATCGAGATGGGCCACATCCCGTACAAAGGGGCGGGGCAGGCGGTTCCCGATCTATTGGCGGGACGCGTGGCGTTTCTCTTTGATTCGGTGCCCTCGGCGATCGGCCATATCCGGGCGTCGAGCATGACACCCGTCGTCGTGTTTTCCCGCACGCGTTCCAGCGTGCTGCCGGACGTGCAAACCGTTGCAGAGGCGGGGTATCCGCAAGCGACCCTGGATTTCTGGATGGGGCTCGAGGGGCCCGCGAACATGCCCAAGCCCATCGTCGACAAACTCAACCAAGCGGTGAAACGGGCCCTCGAGAGTCCGGCCATGAAACAGCAACTGGCGTCCGTGGGTGCAGACCCATTCCATTCTTCTCCCGATGAGTTCGCGCAACTGCGTAGCCGAGACATTCGCCGGCTGGGGGAGGTGGTCGAGACGATGAAACTGACAGATTGATCACGGCCCAGGCTTCTCGTCCGGGATCTGTCGGCGTGTTGCCGCCAGGTCGTCAACCCGCCTTCGGGCAACTCATGGAGGAGCGCGGGTCGCCGTTGAAGACGAGATCGATTTGCGGCTTGCCGCCGCGCTTGATGGAGAATCTGCCCGTGGCGTTCGACATGGTGCCGGTGAATCGCATGCCCCCGTCCTGCGAAAGCGTGTAGTTGCCGCCTTTGTTGCCGACCGAGTAGCGTCCTCCCTGCAAGATTTGAACGTCGGTATAGGTGTAGTTCAGCTGTCCGTTGTCGAAGGTATAGCAGCTGTACTTGCCAGGTGGCACTGCATTCGGGGCCGATGCGGCCCCGGTGGCGTTCGGGGTGGCCTGCGGAGGCGAAGCCGGGGGTGCCTGCCGCATGTCTACGCCCGTCTCGTTCTGCACGACCCGGTACCACATGTTCTCCAGCTCCTCGAGCGTGGCGTTGACTTTCTGCCGGACGTCGCCGGGGCAAGCCTGATTGGAAAATTTTTCCGCCGCCTGCGATCGCGCCTCTTGGCGACGCGCCTCGATGGCCGTGCGGATCTGCCGCGCGTCTTTCTCATCGAGCTTGAAATGCGCGTAGCTGCGCGACATGAGATCGACCAGGGTTTGGGAATTGCCGCCGCAGTAATCCGCGGCCCCCATTACCGTGGCAAGATTGACACCGATCTCTTCAAGCTTGGAACGGAGTTTTTCGTCGGCACCCGCGGCGGTGCCGCAGACCGACAGCAGAAGGGCCCCGGCCAGGGCAGTGCGTCGAAACATGGTGGAGTTGTCTCCGGTGAGTGGGAGTCTGCGTGGATTTTATGTAGACCCCACATTTCATGGCCGAGCAGCGTTGGTTGGGGCTTTCCTGAGTTGACGGCACTTGGGCCTTGCGCTTGGCGCTTTCGGGCAAGGCCGCGGCGCCCGCGCCGAAGGCGGGCGCGGGAGGTACTAGCGCGCTTCCACCATGAACCGGGCGAAGAAATTCGCCAGTTCTTCGTGGGCGTCGAGCGGCAATACATGCGCGATGTATTGGTCGGGCCGCACGATTACCATGCACCCGCGTTCCCGGTCGACACCGCGCATGTCGAAGATGTCTTGACCGCTCTTGAGGTCGGGGCAGAACATCTTTTCATAGTCGATCAGGCCGTAGCGTCCTTTGCGCGGGAGCAGGAAAGACGGCATGGCGTCGAGCGCCAGCGTGCGATGCCCTTGCTGGAAGATTGCGCGCACGTCGATCACGGCGTCGATGTCCATGTCCGCCGGCGTGTACTTCTTGACCGGCGATCGTGGCGAGTCGGCAAGGAATTCGCAAAGCGCCCGGATGCGCGCCGAGGGCTGCATCGGGTCTTCGCGGTCGGCGAACGCAAACACGCGCCAGCGTCCGTCGGCCTTGACCGTGTGGCCCAAGTGCATGGGCTTGGCGTCGGCCAGGCGGATGACCGGCGCAGAATGGAAGCGCATGCCGACCACGAAACCTGTGGCCAGTTCCTGGTGCACGGGTTCGGCACTGATGAGGGACGGATGGTAGTGCGTGGCGGTGCCGGCCGTGAAGCGGCCTTGCATGATGAAATAACGCTGGAACTCCGCGGGATCGACGCCCTCGCTATCTTCCTTGGTAGGATCCTTGGGCGCTGCGCTGAACATCTTGGCGAATTCGCGATCGAAGTCGATCAACTCCTTGGCGACCGCCTGGCGTTCCTTGGAATACGTATGCAGGACTTCGGGGATGCAGCGGCCGCGCAGAACCGCGGCAAGTTTCCATCCAAGGTTAAAGCCGTCCTGCATGGAGACGTTCATGCCCTGGCCGGCCTTGGGGCTGTGCGTGTGGCAGGCATCTCCGGCGATGAACACGCGCGGGAATTGCTCGTGCTCCAATTCTGCCGGGACGTCGTCGAACTTCTCGCACAGCCGCTGTCCGATCTCGTAGACCGACCACCAGGCGATCTCCTTCACGTCGAGCGTGTAAGGGTGCAGGATGCGCTGGGCAGCCGCGATTAGGCGATCGGTTGTGATCTGGCGGTTGGATACGCGCTCGTTCTCGTTGAGCTTGTCAAGCTCGATGTAGAGGCGCACCAGGTAGCCGCCTTCGCGCGGGATGATCAGGACGCTGCCTTCATTTGCCGAGTGGATGGCCGACTTGATGCGGATGTCGGGGAAGTCAGTGACCGCCAGCACGTCCATGACGCCCCAGGCCTGGTTGGCAGATTCGCCATGCAGCGCGCGGCCCAGCGACTTGCGCACGGTGCTATGGGCGCCGTCGCAGCCGACCGCATAGCGAGCCTTGACGACCTCGACCCGCCCTTGGTGTTCGGGGTCGACGCGCTCGAAGCGGGCCGTGACCGGGTGGCTATCGTTTCCAGACCGGTCGACCTTGAGCTCCAGCAGGCGGCGGGAATAGGCGGGCTCCAGGCGCGATGGCGAGTTGCGCATCACGTCCAAGTAGAAGTCGTGGACCCGGGCCTGGTTCAGGATGACGTGCGGAAACTCGGAGAGGCCGTCCTCGGTGTCCTGGATGCGGCCGCCGCGGACGATGTGGGATCTTTGGTTGTCGTCGGGTTTCCAAAACGAGGTCTCGTTGACCCAGTAGGCTTCCCTCAGCACCCGGTGGCTGAATCCGAAGGCCTCGAACATTTCCACCGTGCGGCAGGCGATGCCGTCGGCCTGGCCCAACTGCAGCGGGCCGGGCTTTTGATCAACGATGCACGTCTTGATGTCGGGGAACGCGGCCAGTTGCGCGGCCAAGGTCAGGCCGGTGGGCCCGCTGCCCACGATCAGCACGTCGACTTCTTGGGGGAGGACATCGGCACGAGCGCCCACGGCATGAGGGGCGGGCTCGGAGATGGCGGGATCGCCGGTCTTGAATCCGTTCAGGTGGAATTGCATGGCACGTCAGATGGAAAGGTGGACACGTCACGACTTGGCAGACGTGTCATTATCTCAGGCACGACTGGCTTCGTCTCTGCGCAAGCTCAGGAGAATCCCTAGGCGCGACTTTGGCGGCCTGCCGGACGCGGCGGGCCACCGGAACGGGCCGGCAGCCGCACCCTGGTTACAGCTTGCGTCGTAGCACGACGGGCTTGCCGCCGTAGGTGCGCTTGCTCATCCATGCGGCGAGCGCAGCGTCCAGGTAGTCGGCGTGTCCCGGGAACCACTGGAAAAGATGCAGGGCGAAATCGTGGATGAGGGCAACATCCGCCTTGCCCGCCAAGAACAACTCCCGGACCTCCCGCGTGGACTTCATGACTGCCTCGTGTTCCTGGAAGTGGCAGTCCGAAGGCGGGAAATCGGTGCTGCGCATCCACTCCTCTTCCTGGCCGAAGTGCTCCTTCAGGTGTTCTTCGAACGCGTCGAGCGCGGCGGCCGCGGAGTTCTCGGTGCAGGTCAGCAACCGGAAAGCGACGTCGTAGAACTCTTTGTGCGACTCGTCCATCGGGTTGAAGCCGAGGAGGCGGGCGTCGGACCACAGAAAGCTGGTGTCGCTTTCTGGGATGGGCGCCTGGTCGTCACGTAACGTGGGTTCTTGCTTCATGGGATTCTTGGCTTAAGCGAGGTCAGGTCATACACCTGCCGGGAGGGAAGCTCCCGCATCGTTGCAAGTATATGAGTTTTGGGCCTCGCCCCGCTTCGCCAAGGCCGCCGGGGGCAGGAATCCACCCCCTGGCGTTCGCCGCCCAGCCCACTGGTCAGGCGGCCACCGTCCCCATGAGTTCTTCCTTGCGGGCTGCCATCATCTCGGCAGCTTCCCGCAGGTCGATTTTCTTGCTTACGACCTTGGGAAACATTTCCTCTTCTTCTTCTTTGACGTGATGGGTGACGTATTCGCAGAGCACGGTCACTTTGGCGTCGTACATCTCGTCGCTTGGCCGCATGGATTGGACCTGGGCGATGAGGTCCTTGGCGCTGGCGTGCTCGACGACCGCTTCGTCCAGCAGGTCGGCGAAGGCCTTGCCCCCCTCGCGGCGGACCAAGGGATAGAAGATTTCCTCTTCCAACGTGGCGTGGACGGTCAACTCCTTACAGACGGTTTGGGCGATTTCTTCCTTCTCGGCGTCCGATTCGGCTTCCTTGAATTGCTTGAACAGCTTCTTCGCGTTGCGATGGTCGTCGAGCAGCATGCCCAGAGCGGCCTTTTGCAGGGCCGGGATGGTCGATTTGTTCATGGAACTCTCCAAAGTATCCTCTCAGCGAGGTCGGTTCCATTCAGCAAGCGCCGTGCCCAACCTCCCGGAGTGTTCCGGCGACGCGTTCGAACAGCGCGGCCAGGTGGGCGGCGGCGGGCGTGAGGGGCACGCCGGCGCGCGAGATGAAAACGATGTCCGGGGCATCGATTTCGTCCAGCAAGGGAATGGGTTCTATCACGCCTGCGAATAGCCTGGAGTGGAACCATTGCTTGGGCAACATCGCGAGCGCATCGGTCGAGCACAGCAGCGCCGCTACGCCGACCATGGACTCGGCTTGGGTCATCGGGACAGGGGGCGGCAGCCCGTGTCGTGCGAATGCGTCTTCGAACTCCGCCTCCCGGCGTTCTTGCACGCCGGTGAGAATCCACTCTTGGTCGACTAGTGTCATGTCTGATTAATTTTGATGCTTAAAATAGCGGTATTGGGTAAAATATGGGCTGAACATTTCAAGGCGCCATGACCATGCCCAGAGCCGTTGCTGATTTTGTGCTCGCCCCTGCTGACAAGGCCACTTTGCAAGGGTGGTTGCGCAAGGGTTTGACGCCGAACCGCCTGGCGCAACGCGCGCGCATTCTGCTGTCGCTTGCTGATCACGTGCCACCCAAAGAAATCAGTGCGCAGTATGGCACTTCGGTGGCGAGCGTCTTTCGCTGGCGTGCGCGCTATCAGGAAATGGGGATTGCGGGATTGAGCGATCTGCCGCGCCCTGGCCAACCGCGCAAGCTTTCGCAAAAGAAGGTGCGCGAGATTCTCACGCTCACCACACAGCGCATCCCGGCGGAAGCCACGCACTGGAGCCTGCGACTGATGGCCCGGTATGCCGGCACCACCATCCACCAAGTGCAGCAGGTGTGGCAAGCGGCGGATCTCAAGCCTCACCGGCTGCAGAACTTTAAGATCAGCAACGATCCGGACTTTGCCCAGAAGGTGGTGGATGTCGTTGGCCTGTATATGAATCCACCCGAGAACGCCATGGTGCTCTCGGTCGACGAGAAGACACAGATTCAGGCGCTGGATCGCACCCAGCCGATGCTGCCGCTGCGGCCCGGGCAAATCGAGCGGCGTACCCATGACTACAAGCGCCATGGCACAGCCAGCCTGTATGCCGCCTTCGACATTCTCACCGGCAATGTCATCGGCCGGATCACCACCCGTCATCGAGCCAAAGAGTTTCTTCAATTCCTGCGCCAGATCGACCGAGCCACACCCGCTGAACTGGATCTGCATGTCATTCTGGATAACAGCTCCACGCACAAGACCAAAGAAGTCAAAGCTTGGCTGAGTGCGCACCCTCGGTTCAAGCTGCATTTCACCCCCACCAGCGCTTCGTGGCTGAATGCCGTCGAGCGCTGGTTTGCACAACTCGAGCGCCGTGCCTTGCACCGAGGCGTCTTTGGCAGCGTGCCAGAATTGCGTGATGCCATCCGCAAATTCATCGACGCGCATAACGCCTATAGCGCCAAGCCGTTTCAATGGACAAAAAGCGCTGACGCCATTCTCGCTAAAGTTGAACGTGCAAAGAACAGTATTAATGGTAGAAATCAAAATTAATCGAACAGAACACTAGCTCCGCGAGCCGCTTGGCATGCCGCTTCGGGTGATCTTTGCGCCCTACCACCACGCGCTGGTTCTGGAACAGGAGCTCCACTTTGTAGCTGTCCCCAACCGGCCGCGCGGGGCGGGGGCCGATGAAGAAGTCGAGCGTGCCGTCCTGCAATCGGCCTTCGAGCGTGGAAAAGAACCCCTCGACCATGCGCAGGCGGACGCCAGGGTAAGCGCGCCGAAAGGCCACGTGGACCTCGGCAGCCATGGACAGCCAGACGGCGCTGGACAGCCCTATGGTGACGGAACCGCAGGGCGTGCCCAAGAGCTGCGCGACTTCGTCACGGCCGCGGCGGATCTCGGCCATCGCAGCGTGCGCGCGTCGATAAAAGGCCTCGCCGATGGGAGTCAGGACGACGCCTCTGGCATGGCGTTCGAGCAGCGGCGTGGCAAGTTCGTTTTCCAGTTCCCGCAGGCTGCGCGTGAGGGCAGGCTGGGCAAGCCCGAGCGCGCGGGCTGCGCCCCGCACGCTGCGTGCGTCCGCGATGGCGATGAAATCCCGCAAATGATGCAGTTTCATGGCGATAACGCCCAGGTATCGACGGGAGAATTTTGCCATCTTTCTGTTAGCGTCGGGCGTCTCTAGACTTCGCGCAAGACATGCCAATATCTAGGAGACGGACGATGGCTTTATTCAAGCGGATACCTAGGGTGGCGCCCGCGCTATCCGATTGAAGGAGCTGCGCATGGAAACGATGCAAACCGAAATCGCCATCGTGGGCGGCGGGCCGGCGGGGCTGATGTTGGCGATCGAATTGGGATGCCGGGACGTTCCGTGCGTCCTGCTGGAGGAAGATGCCGACCCGCCCGCTTTTCCCAAGGCCAACGCGACGTCCGCGCGGACGATGGAGCATTACCGCCGGCGCGGATTCTCGGACGAGGTGCGGGCTCTCGGGTTGCCGCCAGACTATCCGCAGGACGTGGTTTATTGCACGCAGCTGGCAGACCACGAACTTGCCCGGTTCCGGATTCCGTCGCGTAGCGAGGCAGCGCGGCGCAGCGCATTGGGCGATCTCTCCACGGTCGATGCGGGCGACTACGGGCGCGAAGCCTGGCCCACGCCCGAGCTGCCCCATCGCGTCCAGCAGATGCTGATCGAGCCGGTATTGCGTGCGCGCGCGGCGGCCTATGCGAGCGTCAGGTTGTGCCTGGGCCAGAGGGCCATTTCATTGGAGCAGGACGACCACGGCGTGACCCTCCTTGTCGAGCCTTCGAATGGCGGTGCGCCGTGGCGCCTGCGCGCGCGCTATGTCGTGGGCTGCGACGGTCCGAGGAGCATGGTGCGCAAGGCCATGGGCGTCGGATACACAGGCGAGAGCCGCGTGCAGCGCGATTTTTTCGGCGGGCAGATGCTGTCGATTTATTTTCGGTCGAGGACGCTTTATGGCGTGATCGGCAAGCCGCCGGCTTGGCAGTATTGGGCGGTCAACGCGCGACAGCGCGGCCTGCTGATCGCCATCGACGGTGTGCAGACGTTCTTGCTGGCCGTGCAGCTTGCGCCGGGGCAAGGCCCGGCGGACATCGACCCGCGGGCCGTGGCGCATGCCGTCGTCGGCCGCGAATTCGATTTCGAACTCATCGACCGCATGCCCTGGGTTGCCGGCTACATGCTGGTGGCCGAGAAAATGGCGGCCGGTCGCGTGTTCCTGGCGGGCGACGCAGCGCATCTATTCACGCCGACGGGCGGCATGGGCTACAACACGTCGATCGACGATGCGGTGAACCTGGGCTGGAAGCTGGCGGCAGTGGTCCAAGGGGGCGCGCCGCCGGCGTTGCTGGAAAGTTACGATAGCGAGCGCCGTCCGATCGCATTGCGCAACACGGCGTTCGCGCGTCGCATGGCTGACAGCATAGGCAATATGCGTCCGGACTCGACCCTCGACGAGCCGGGCGAACCTGGGCAGCGGGCAAGGGCGGAGCTGGGCCGGCGGCTGGCGGCGCACGTGGCGAGCGAATTCAACATCCCCGGACTGCAACTGGGGGTCCGTTACCTCGGTAGCCCTATCGTGGCGAAGGAACCCGGCCCTGTTCCCCCGGACGATCCGAACCACTACGAACCGGTCGCGGTGCCCGGCTCGCGCGCGCCTCATGCCGTCGTGGAAGGCAAAGTGCTATTCGATCTTTTCGGCCGCGATTTCACTTTGTTGGCTTTCTCGCGCATGGGGGAGGCCGAGAAGGCGTCGTGGCGCGCTGCAGCGCACGGGTACGGCATCCGCCTGGATCTGCTCGAGGTTGGCGACCGCTCGGCGCATGCGCTGTATGGCGCTGACAGAGTATTGATACGGCCCGACCACCACGTTGCATGGCGCGGCGGCCCGCAGGCCGATGTGGGTGCCCTGCTGGCGCTGGCGACGGGGCGCGCCATGGGCTAGTGCGGCGGCTGCGGCCGCGGTAGTGCTGGAAGATGCACAGGGCGGCCGCCGGCGGAGCACGGCCTGCGGCCGAGGAAGCGGGCCGCCCGCTGCTCAGGCCTCCGTATTCTGGATGAACTCCGGCGGCACGTCGGGCCCCCACTGATAGAGACTGTCTTCCGGCTCGAAGTCTCCTGCGGGCCACTCGTAACCGGCGGAGATGTAATCGATGTCTGCCGAGTACTCGCAGTAGGAGCCCCAGGGATCGCGCACGTAATGGAAAAAGTTCGACCCTAGCACGTGCCGGCCAGTGCCCCAGCCCTGCCTATATCCGGCCGCCGCCATTTGCGCGGCGCCTTGTCCGACTTCGTCGATGCTGGCGACGTCCCAGGCGGCATGGTGCCAGCCGCGGGCCGTGCTGCGCGCGAAAGCCACCAGGTGGTGGTCGCATCCATGCGGCGCATGGGTGAAGGCAATATTCTCGCCGGAGCGGTCCGAGAGCCGCAGGCCCAGGGTCTTGACATAGAAATCGAGCGTGCGCGAGACGTCGGGCGTGAACAGCAATACGTGCGAGAGACGCCGGGGCCGGACCTGCGCGACCTGCTTGCGCAGGCTGGCGCCGCGCCTATCGGCGGGCACGTGGATGTCACGCAGAGGCGGCTTTGCGTCGGGCATGGTCTTGGGGCCGCTCTTCACCTGGATGAGGTTGCCGTCGACGTCGCGGAACCAGATTCCTTCGCGCGTGGCACGGGGGGCATCGCCCGCGGCCGCCACTCCCGCCTCGTCCAATTGGCGGCGCATGCCAGGCAGGTCTTCTTCAAAGCAATTAAAGCTCAGGTAAGCCAACGCCTTGCGCTCGCCTTCGTAAATCCTCGCCCATACGTGGCCGTCTTGCGCGCGCAGGGCGAGCCCCCCGTTTTCGTGCGCGACTTCGAGGCCGAATGCAGTGTAAAAATGCCCGGCCAAGTCGAGATCGGGGACGGTGAGCGCATAGTGATCGATGGAATGCACCGCAGCCTTGCGGCAGGCATGGTCAAGGGTGGTCGCTGTGGTCATCGCTCTCCTCCTTTTTTCTTGGCTGCGGCGCGTTCAGGCTTCGTCTTCGATCGGGTTGCGCAGCGGCGCAAAGCCCGTGACGGACACTTCGCATATATCGCCGGGACGCATCAGCAGTTTCGGTTCGCGGGCCCAGCCTATGCCTGCGGGCGTGCCGGTGACGATCACGTCGCTAGGCTCGAGGGAAATCGCCTCGCTGATGATGCTGATCAGGGTGGGAATGTCGAAGATCATTTCGTCCGTGCTGGCGGACTGCACGACCTCGCCGTTGAGGCGGGTTTCGAGCCGTAGACCGCGCGCGGCTGGCGGGACTTCGCTTGCCGTGACCAGTTCAGGGCCGAACGCTCCCGTGGCGTCGAAATTCTTGCCCACCGTCCATTGCGGGGACAGGAACTGGTACTCGCGCACCGAACCGTCATTGAACAATGCATAGCCGGCGACGCAGCCAAGCGCCTCTTCTTTCTTGATATGCCTCCCGCCGCGCTTGAGCACCACGGCCAATTCGCCTTCGTAGTCCAGGGAATCGGAAACGCGCGGTCGGACGATGGGCTGGCCGTGGCCCACGAGGCTCGTGTGGTAGCGGGGGAAGATGGTCGGATAGGAAGGCTGCTCGTACGGGCTTTCCTTGGTGTGGTCTGCGTAGTTCAAGCCAATGCAGAAAATCTTGGCCGGGCGCTCCAGGATGGGAAGAAATGTCACGTCGGCTTCGCTCACCAGCGTGCCGCCGGTGCGGGTCTTTGCATACGTCTCGAGGTCGACACCGGCAGCCAGCAAGGACTCGAGGGAGTCTTCCCCGAGGATCCGGATGTCGTCTCCGTCCCGGGCTCCCAGGTACTTGGTGCCTTGGTGGATGAAGCGGATATAGCGCATGGGGCATTCCTCTCGGGTTGGGGGGCGAGGCGGGAAGTCGCTTATCGCGGCACGGGCGGCATGCGTCGGGCGCGCATTGGCCGCCGTCCGATCCGGAAGCGTAAAAGCTGGGGCGAGGATTGGGAAGATGGCCGATTTGCCCTACCGATACCCCTTGGGTATCGGTAGCAGGAGAGGCTCGGCGAGGGCTTCGCGCGCCGCCGGCACGTCAGTGCGCGGGGCCGCTTCGGAAGATGGCTTTGGCGGATTTATGCGCGATGCGCCAGCCTTCGTCGGTCAGCACGAGGGAGTCCCGTACCAATTGGACGACGCGGATGGGAGGCGTGGGCACGGGCAGGGCGGGGGCTTCGTCACTTTCGTGGCGCAGCACCGCCACGTACATCGATGCTTCGGCCGAGTACGCGTCCTTGCGGTCGACCACGAGGTCTTGCACGAGATGGGCGGTGACTACGCCGGCGCCCCGTTTGGAGAGGGCCTCCCGCACGGCGGCACGGCCCCGGAGGACCTTGCCTTGCCGTTCCCACACGCCGTCCGGCGTCATTTGTGCCACGAGCGCTTCGTAATCGCACGCATCGAGGGCGCGGTAGAAACGGTGGATCACGTCCATGCATTCCGCCGTCAGGTTGCCTTGCGTATGATGGCTCATCATTCGTCCTCCACCGTGTTGGCCAGGATGCCGATGTCCGTGATTTCAACCTCGATCCGATCGCCTTTTTTCATCCACACTTGCGGGTCGCGACGATGGCCGACACCCGCTGGCGTGCCCGTGGCGATGACATCGCCGGGGACGAGCGTGGTGATTTCCGACAGGTAGGAGACGATGAGCGGGACGGAATAGATCAACAGGTCCGTGCCCGAGCGCTGCATTTCCAGGCCATTCAGGCGCGACGTCAGCGTCAGGCGGGTCGGGTCCGGGATGTCGTCGGACGTCACGATCCAGGGGCCGTAGGCGCCGCTGCGATCGAAGTTCTTGCCGGCGGTGACCGAGAATTTCTGGTAGTCGCGCACGCTGCCATCCATGAAGCAGCTGTAGCCTCCCACATACTCCAGGGCGTCCTGTTCGGAAACGAGGTGGGCGCGCCGGCCGATGACGGCCGCCAATTCTCCTTCGAAGTCGAAGCGGGAGGAGGCTTTGGGGCGGATGACGGGCGCGCCGTGCGGCACGATGCTCTCGTGCGTGCGCGTAAATACGGAAGGCCGGGGAGAGACTTCGCGGCCGGTTTCTTCGGCATGGGACTTGTAGTTCACGCCTACCGCGAATATGCGGTTGATCCGCTCGAGCGGCGCGAGCAGGCGGACCTGGTCGAGCCGGTAGTCGGCAGTGGCGCCTTGCACCAGCCGCGCCACTTCCTCTCGGGCGCCGAGCATGGCGTCGATGGCCGCCAGGTCCGGCGCGCGGCGCCCGACGTCGACGACTGCATCGCCGACGACGACGCCCGTGCTAGTGCGGCCCTCGGCCGAGAATCTGATCAGTTTCATCGTTTGTCCTCAAACTGCATCGGGAAATCGAACGCCTCCGCCGGGATGGTTGCCGCCGGGCGGAGGCGGGTATCGATGGGGCCGATCAATCGGCCGTGGCGCCGGAGGCCTTGACCACTTCGCCCCATTTTTTCACTTCGGCGTCGAGGTAGCGCTTCGTTTCCTGCGGCGTGGTTCCGACGGAGACCGCTCCGAGTTCCTCCAGGCGCTTTTGTATGCCGGGGTCGCGCATGGCCTCCCGCGTTTTTTCCGACAGCAGCTCGATGACCTGCTGGGGCGTGCCACGCGGTGCGACCAGGGCGAAGAATGAGGTCGATTCGGCGCGGGGGAAACCTTCTTCGGCTAGCGTGGGGACGTCAGGCAATTGCGGGATGCGCTCGCGCGACGTGGCAGCAAGGGCACGTAGCTTGCCTGAGCGGATCAGGGGCAGCACGTTCGGCGTATTGTCGAACATTACCTGGATCTGGCCTCCGATCAAATCGGTGATGGCGGGAGCATTGCCGCGGTACGGGACGTGGAGCATGGTGGTGCCCGCCTGGCTGTTGAACAGCTCGCCGGAAAGGTGGAAGGGGGAGCCGCTGCCCGGCGAGCCGTATGCCACTCCTTTGGGATGGGCCTTGGCGTAAGCGATGAACTCTTTGAGCGTGCGCGCGGGCACCGACGGGTTGACGACCATCACGCTGGGCGATTCCGCAAGGATGGAAATGGGGGCGAAGCCGTTTACGGGGTCGTAGTCCAGCTTGCGGAACAGGGTGGGGTGGATGGCGAGCGTACTGGTGTTGCCGAGCAGCAGCGTATAGCCGTCCGGCGCGGCGCGCGCCACGTGGCCCGCGCCTATCGTGCCATTGCCCCCCGTACGGTTCTCGACCACGAAAGGTTGTTTGGTGAGTTCCGTCAGTTTCTGTGCAAGTGTGCGGGCGACGATGTCGTTGGTGGCGCCAGCCGCCAAGGTGACCACGATCGTGACCGGGCGCGACGGATAGGCGGGCTGCGCCTGGGCGAGCACCGGCCCGAGCAGCGCGCAGGCTGCGATGGAAATGCCGAATAAGGGTTTCATCCTGGAGTCTCCTCTTTTGAGTTGGTGTCGTGCGGCCTGCTAGATCAGGCCGCGGCCGTGCGTTCCCAGCCGAGCATGCGCATGAGCGGCCTGTCTGAAACGCGCAGGAGCGTCGCGTTGCTGGCGGCGTCCATGCTGTGGTCGTGCCAGCTCGGGATGGCGATCATGTCACCCCGGTTCCATTCGAACGTGTGGTCGCCTGACCGGGTAGTGCCCGAGCCCTCGATGACCACGTATATTTGGTTGACCGTAGTGCGGGGCAGCGTCCACTGCGCGCCGGCGCTCATGCGTACGATCACGCGGTCGAAAGTAATGAGGCGAGGCGGGCCGAGCTCCAGGCATTGGACGCCGGGGACGGTGTCTTGTACGGCGGCCACGCGGGTGCTGTACTCGCTATAGGCAAAGCGCATGGGTGACAGCGGCGCGGTATCGCCGGCGCGCTCTAGTACCTCGGGATGGACTTCGAAAAAAATCGGCCCCAGATATTCGGCCAATGGCACGTCGAGAAAATCGATCCAATATGCGTCCTGGCTGCTTTGGTTGTCGTGGCCGTGGTAGCACCAGTTCGGGGTGAGCAGTACGTCGCCGGGCAGCATGGGGATGCGCTGCCCGTCCACGACGGTGTAGGCGTCGGGCGCGCCTTCGAGGATGACGCGCATGGCGTTGGGCGTATGGCGGTGGCTGCGCGCATATTCGCCCGCCTTGACCATTTGATAGGCGCCCACGATGGTGCGCGTGGTTCCGTAGTCATTCCCCGGAACGGGGTTGGCCATGATCAGGTTACGGCGTTCCGCACGGTCGGTACCCACGAGCCGGCCCGCGGCATGCAGCGCAGCGCGGGCGTCCACGTAGCGCCAGTGGGCGGGAATGAACGGTCGCTTGGGTTCTGGGTACAGCGATGGGGTCGGCTTGGCCCATCCGTTTTTCATCCGGACGGTATCCAGCATGGCGTGCAGCTGGTCGAGGCTTTGCGCGCTGTCGAAATCGATCGCCGGTTTCAAGGAATCGCTCATGTTTGAACTCCCTCATTCATTGCACGTCGAGGGTCATTTCCCCGACGTGATCGATGGCGATGCGCACGCGGTCGCCGCGCTGGACGGGGCCTACGCCTTCGGGCGTACCGGTGGCGATGATGTCGCCCGGGTAGAGCGTGGCCACGCGAGAGGCGATTTCAATCATCTCCGGGATGTCGACGATGAGATCGCGCGTATTGGCGTTCTGGCGCAACTCGTCGTTTACCCATAGGCGGGCTTGCAGGTTGGCAGGGTCCGGCACTTCGTCCGCCGTGACGATCCACGGGCCGAACGGGCAAAAAGTGTCGTAGGACTTGCGCATGACACGCTCTTCGTTGCCGCGCACCACCATGTCGATGAGGCAGGCGTAACCGAAGACGTGGTCGTATGCGTCGGCGCGTGAGATGTTTTTTCCTCCTTTGCCGATCACGATGCCCAGTTCGCATTCGTGGTGAATCTCGCGCCCGGGCAGGTCGGGTAGCACGATGGGGTCGTTGGGGCCCGACAGCGAGGAGTTCGCCTTCAGGAAAAAGCCGTTGAGGTCGGCCCGGTTCTTCGACTTCATTTCCAGCCCGTGCTTGACGTAGTTCACGGGGTAGGCCAGCAATTTGTTGGGCCATGCGATGGGCACTTCCAACCTGACCTGGGCGAGATCGATGGGGCGCGTCTTGGCATGCTTTTCGATAGACGGGATGCGGTGGTCGAAGTCCGCGATCAATTGCACCGTCTGCACAGGCGGCCAGGCGTTGATGTCGATGCCGAGCGCATCGGTGATGTCGAAGGCGCTGCCATCGCGTTCGATGCCTATTCTTCCGCCGTCGAATCGGAATAGTTTCATGGGTTGGCTCTCCTTTGATGTCCGGTGACGATGGCGAGGAGTTCGCTCACGTTTCCAGGAATGCGGTCGTCCCGCCACGCGACGTGGCCGTCCGGCCTGACTAGTACGAACTTTTTCTCATAGAGCGCTACCACATCCGGCTGCCCGAGGCGGACGTGCTCGACAGGGATCCCGGCTGTGCGGGCCGCATCCAATTGCAGTTCTTTACGCCGGTAGACCTGATGCCGCACATCGAACGCGGGGCGCTGCGCCCCATCGCCGTAGCCTCCGGCAAGCGGCTCGCGAGCCTGCCTGCCGTGCCCACCTTGGCCGAGCTGAACATCGAGGGGTTCGAGTCCCCGACCTGGTTCGGTTTGGTCGCGCCCGCCGGGACGCCGCCCGCCATCATCAATTATCTGCACGCCCAGATCGAGCGTGCGAAAGCGGATCCGGAAGTCGCCCAGCGGCTTGCGAGGGCGGGCGTGGAAAGCGAGAGCCTGACGCCGGAACAATTTGCCGCCTTCATCCGCAAGGAAGTGGATCACTGGGCGGCGGTCGTCAAAGAGTCCGGCACGGCCATCGAGTAAGCGGCTGCACGAGATTGTCCAGGCGCGCGGCGCCTGGCGCAGCTTCATCTATTCTCAGGGAGCTCCCATGCTTACCGATCTCATCCGCGATCTGGTGACTGCCAATCGCATCCTCGCACATCAGGGCGTGGTCGATGCCTACGGTCATGTCAGCGTCCGCCATCCGGACAATCCGGAGTGGTACTTGCTGTCGCGTTCGCGCAACCCCGAGCTCGTCGAGCCCGCAGACATCAAGGTTTATCGCCTGGACGGGACGCCGGTCGAAGACGACGGCCACCAACCTTATCTGGAACGTTTCATCCATGGCGCGATATATGAGGCCAGGCCGGACATCCGTGCCGTCATTCACAGTCATGCCGGATCTGTGCTGCCTTTCACCGTATGCGACGCGCCGCTGGTGCCGGTCATCCATACCGCGAGCGACATGGGGCATCGTGTGCCGCTATGGGACATTCATGCAAAGTTCGGCGACACGAACCTGTTGGTCACCTGCATGGAGCATGGCCGCGACATGGCGTGCTGCATGGGGCAGAACAAGTCTGTGCTAATGCGCGGGCACGGCTTTACTACCACTGGCCGCTCGCTCGTGGAAGCCGTGAAGGCGGCGATTTACTTGCCGGAGAACGCCCGAGTGCTGATGCAGGCTATGCAGATGGGCAAGGTGATTCCGCTCACGCAAGGCGAAGTGGAGATACGCAGCCGGGTGGACCCGGATTCGCCGCAAATGCAGCGTGCCTGGGAGTATTGGAGCCGGCGGGCGGGGATGGCGACCGGCGGGTAGCGCTTGGCCTTCCATGGAGGCGGGATGTCCGCCAGCCATGGAATACGCCGCCCCTGCGTTACAGGCCGCGCGCCTTCAGTTGCGCGTCCAGTCGCGGATAGACGCGCCGCGCGTTCAGCTCGAACACTTTGCGGCGGTCTTCTTCGGAGAGGTCCAGCGCATCGATGTAGCGCTTGGTGTCGTCGAAATAGTGACCGGTTTCCGGGTCGATTCCGCGCACGGCGCCGACCATCTCCGAGCCGAACAGGATGTTATCGATGTCGATGACGCGGAACAGCAGGTCGATCCCGGGCTGGTGGTAGACGCAGGTGTCGAAGAAGATGTTCTTCATCACGTGTTCGGCCAGCGGCGGGCGCTTGAGCATGTCGGCCAGGCCGCGGTAGCGGCCCCAGTGGTAGGGCACCGCGCCGCCTCCGTGCGGAATGATGAATCGCAGGGTGGGAAAGTCCCGGAACAAGTCCCCTTCGATGAACTGCATGAAGGCGATCGTGTCCGCCGCCAGGTAGTAGGCGCCGGTGGCGTGCATGGCGCAGTTGCACGAGCCTGAGACGTGGATCATCGCCGGCACGTCGAGCTCGACCATTTTCTCGAAGAATGGGTACCAGGAGCGGTCGGTCAGTGGGGGCGCGCTGAAGCTGCCGCCGGACGGGTCGGGATTGAGGTTGCAGCCCACGAAACCCAGTTCGTTGACACAGCGTTCGAGCTCGGCGATGGCGTTCTTGATGGACGTACCCGGGGTCTGCGGGAGCTGGCAGACGCCGACGAAGGTGTCGGGGTAGAGGTCCACCACGCGCTTGATGAGGTCGTTGGAGCGGCGGGCCCAGATTTCATTGACGCGCGCATCGCCGACGTGTGGTTCCATGGCCGAGGCGCGGGGCGAAAAGATCGTCATGTCTGCGCCGCGCTCGCGCAGCAGCCGCAGCTGGTTCTTTTCTATCGTTTCCCGGATCTCGTCGTCGGAGATGTTGGGATAGGCCGGGTCGATGTCGCCACCGGCCTTGAAGTTGGCTTTTTGTTTTTCCCGCCACTCCGTATGAGCGGCCGGCGCAGTGGTGTAATGACCGTGACAATCGATGATCATGCTGACGATTCCTGTTTGACGAAGATGGCGTCGAGCCGGGCCGGAAGGCCTGTCGGGCCGGGGCGGAATGGCCGCTCGTGCAACTGAGCATTGTAGCCCCGGGCGTCAGGCGAATACCTCTGTTTTCCGCATTTCTGCTTTTCGAATTTGCATGGTCAACATGGCGGGCAGCGTGCGATGGGCGCAGGCCGCTTCAGGGACGTGAGACGAGGGCCTTGCGCAGGCGCTCGCGCTCGTCGGGCTCCGCCTCGACCAGGTACCGGATATCTCCGGCTACGGCGGCGGCCGCAGGCAGGCCGTCCCGGTACAGTACGCGGTTGTTGGTCAGCGCCGGGATTTTTTCGCCTGGCAACAGGGTGCCCGTCAAGTTGAGCGGATCGGCGGCCGAGACACATGCCAGCTCGCCGGCGGGCTCCCGCCGCCGCACGGCGCGCAGCAGGGGGATGGCCTCGGGCAGCGCGAATTGTTCGCCGGCCAGGCCTGCGACGAATCGTCCGCCACGGATGTCTCCGCGCGCTTCCAGCCGGTGGAGCACGGGCAACAGTTCGCGCCAGGGCGGCAGCCAGCGTGCCTCGCGTTCGAGCACGCGCCAAAAAATCACGCCGTAGCGGCGCAGCAGCGCGAGGGCGACGTGTTCCAGCGATAGCGGGTCGATGCGGCGGCGCTCCCGCGGGCTGGCATCGGCCGCAGGACGACGCCATAGCGCCCAGCGGCCGGCATGGTCCATGAGATGCCACGGTGCGCCCTGACGCGCGCGGCGGCGCTCGCGGGCCGTGCGCTGGGACGGGGGAACCAGCAGCGCGCGCAGGCCGGCGAAACTGTCGGAGTGTGCCGCCCCGGCGGCCACTAACTCGCCCAGCGCCGCTTCTAGTTCGTTCGGAAGCAGCCTGGATTGCTCGAGCAGTTCTTCGAAGAACATCGCGCCGTGTTGCGCCAGCGCCTCGTACACGCGCCGCGCCCGTGCGGAAAAATCGGGTTGCCAGTCCGGCGGCACCATCGCCTGCCATTTCGCCAGATGACGCCGCGGCAGCAGCACCATGGGCGTGGACCGAACGGGAGTGGCCGCGGCGCGTCCTGAAGCCACCAGCCGCATCCAGGTCACTTTGCCGGCCCGGCCCAGCTCATCCAGCCAGTCGGGGCTGTAGCCTTCGATCCGTGTGGGTAGCAGCTCTGCCTCCCAGGCTCCCGCTGCAGTTTCGTAGCCTTCCAATTGCTCGATGATGGGCAGGAGCGCGTCGGGGCCACGCAGCCGGGAGTCGGGTGCGACATGCTGCCATTCGAGGAGGAACCGCATGAAGTGCTGCAGTTCGACCGGCTCGATCTCGCGGCGCAAACGGCTGATCGTGTAGCGGTGGATGCGTGCCAGCAGGTGCCGTTCGCACCATTCCTCCTCTCTTGCGCGGGGATGGAAGCGGCCCCGCATGACGTAGCCTTCCGTCTCGAGCTTGGCGAGCGCCGAGGCGACCATTGCCTCAGGCAGGAGGAGGTCGGCGGCGATGCGCCGCAACGCAAGGGGACCGAACCCCGTCAACCGCGCGCGCAGGACTTCGACGGCAGCCTCTTCGGCGTCCCAAGCTTCGTCGCAGCCCGGAGGCGGCGCGACCGGAGGATGGCAATCGGCGGACGGATACAGTGCCTGCATGCAGGTCAGGCGTTCCGCCGGCGTCCAGAGGCCGCCGCGCCGCAGCAGGAGCCGGGTCGCACGCCCGGTTTGCGCAAGCTCTTCGAGCCAGTCCGGCCAGCCGGGGTTGGATGCCGCTTCCGCCTCCGTCAGGCATGCGAGGCTCATCAGGGCCTCATGCATTTCATCGGCGCTGCGTACTTGCGGCCAGGCCTCTGCTGCGACGGCTTCGATGGCGCCGGCATCGAGCGCCCCAAGC
The DNA here is from genome assembly GCF_937950555.1 of uncultured Pigmentiphaga sp. Classification (NCBI taxonomy): domain Bacteria; kingdom Pseudomonadati; phylum Pseudomonadota; class Betaproteobacteria; order Burkholderiales; family Alcaligenaceae; genus Pigmentiphaga; species uncultured Pigmentiphaga sp. Next base: position 130,083 of record NZ_CALFCW010000072.1, read on the forward strand.
TCGTCGGTCGACGCCGGGGCCGCCCAGCGGCGCGCCATCACCGCCTGCGTCCTGCGTTCTTCGAGCGGAGCATCGTCCAGGAAGGCATAGGGGCGCGCGCTAAGAATCTCCATGGCGAGCGGAGAAGGGCTCGGCAGGTCGCACGCCACGAGCTCGATTTCACCGCGCTCGATCCGGCGCAACAGCGCCAGCCAGCTATCCGCATCCATGGCGTCGTGCAGGCAGTCGTCGATGGTCTGGGCAACCAGCGGGTGGTCGGGAATCTCCCGTTCCCCCACAATGTTCTCCAGGCACGCAGCCTGGTCGGGAAACACCGCCGCCAGGAGGTCGTCGCTTTTCATGCGCTGCAATGGCGGCGCCACTTTGCGGCCGCCCACGTAGCGCGGCAAGGCGAGGGCAATCGTAGCGTTCCAGCGCCACCTCACAGTGAACATTGGGGCGTCGAGCAAGGCCTGGATCAGCAGTCGTTCTGCCGTGGACGATCGCAGGTAGCGCCAGACTTCATCCAAGGGAAAGCTGTGACCCGTCGACAATGACAGCACGATGGCGTCTTCCGTGGCGGCCGCCTGGAGTTCGAAATTAAAGCTGCGGCAGAAACGCTTGCGTAGGGCCAGCCCCCAGGCGCGATTGAGCCGGCTGCCGAACGGCGAATGGATCACCAGCTGCATGCCGCCCGACTCATCGAAGAATCGCTCCATCACCAGCGCATCCTGGGTGGGTAGCCGGCCCAGCGCCGCGCGGGCATGCGCCAGGTATTCGATGACCTGCCGGGCCGCGGCTTCATTCAGTCCAATGCGTTCCATGAGGGCGCGGGTCGCACCTTCGAGGCCGGGCATGTCGCCACGTTGGCCGAGCAGGCGTTCGACGTCGGCGCGCAGCCTCGATACGCCCGCCGACAACTCATCGCTGCGTCCGGGCGCCTCGCCGAGCCAGAAGGGAATGCTGGGCGCTGCGCCGTGTGCATCCTCGACGCGCACGCGTCCGGTTTCCACGCGGAGGATGCGATATGACGCATTGCCGAGCTGGAACACGTCGCCGGCGAGGCTTTCCACCGCGAAATCTTCGTTCACCGTGCCTATCATCAAGCCCTGGGGCTCGAGAAGTACCGTGTAGTCGGCATTGTCCGGAATGGTTCCGCCGGAGGTGACGGCGGTGAGGCGGGCGCCACGTCGGCCCCGCACGGTGCCGGTTACCCGGTCGCGGTGAAGATACGCGGCGCGTACGCCGCGGCTGCTGCCGTATCCCTCGGCCAGCATGCGAAGCACGGCGTCGAATGCCGGGCGTTCCAGGTCCGCGTACGGTTCGGCGCCGCGAGCCATCTCGTACAGCGCGTCCTCGCTCCATTCCCGGGATGCGACCTCGGCGACCAATTGTTGTGCGAGCACGTCGAGCGGCGCTTTCGGAAGCCGCAGCGCGTCGAGCTCGCCCCGGCGTACGCAATCCAGCAGTGCCGCGCATTCGACCAGGTCGTCGCGGGAGGTCGGGAACAGGCGCCCCTTGGGAACCCCGCCTACATGGTGTCCCGAGCGGCCCACGCGCTGCAGGAGGGCCGAGATGCTGCGCGGCGATCCGACCTGGCAGACGAGGTCCACCTCGCCGATGTCTATGCCCAACTCCAGCGAGGCGGTCGCGACCAGCACACGCAGCCTGCCTTGCTTGAGCCGTTGCTCGGCTTCGAGCCGATGCTCTTTCGACAGGCTACCGTGATGTGCCGCGACGGCGTCCGGGCCCAGGCGTTCGGCCAGGTGCCGGGCAGCCCGTTCGGCCATGCGGCGCGTATTGACGAAGATCAGCGTGGTCCGGTGCTGCGACGCCAATTCCGCCATCCGGTCGTAGACCCGCTCCCAGACGTCGTTGGCCATGACCGGCTCCAGCGGAACGGGGGGCAGCTCGATGTCGAGGTCACGACGCTTGCCATGGCCGATGTCCACCACCTCGCACTCGCCTGCGCGGGCACGCCCGACCAGGAAGCGAGCGACCACCTCTAGTGGTCTCTGGGTAGCCGAGAGCCCGATCCGCGTGGGCCGCCGGCTGCACAGCGCGTCGAGCCTTTCCAGGCTCAGCGCGAGATGACAGCCGCGCTTGTTCCCCGCCAGCGCATGGATTTCGTCCACGATCACGGTTCGGACGCCCGTCAGCATGTTCCGCCCGCCCTCCGAGCCCAACAGGACGTACAGCGATTCGGGCGTGGTCACGAGGATGTGGGGCGGGCGCTTGCGCATGGCCTGCCTGGCCTGGGGCGCCGTATCGCCGGTGCGCACCGCCGTGCGGATGACCGGTGCCGGGCACCCCAGTCGTTCCAGTTCGCGGGTGATGCCTTCGAGCGGTGCCTCCAGGTTGGCGCGGATGTCGTTGGAGAGCGCTTTCAGCGGCGAGACATACACCACCATCGTCGCGTCGGGCAGTGCGCCACCGGCATCCACGCCCATGCGCACCAACTCGTCGATGGCGGCCAGGAAGGCGGTGAGCGTCTTGCCTGAACCGGTCGGTGCCGCCACGAGCGTGGGCCGGCCGGCCCGGATGGACGGCCAGGCAAGGCGCTGGGCGGGCGTTGCAGCCTCGAATGCGCGGCGGAACCAGGTAGCGACCGCCGGGTGAAAGCCCTGCAACGGGTCGGGGGAGGTGGGCGCGCGAAGCATGCTTGACTATATGAGGGCAAGGCGTGGCGCCGCAACTGCAGGGAGGGGCGTCGCTGCGTACGCCTCTTGCAGCCCGCCCCGGCATCGACACGGAGCCTTGAAACCGAGGCGTTCGCCCGCACCTTCCTTGGGACACATTTGTTAGCAAATCGTCCATCCCGTGCTGCCTCGCCCAAGCCGACGCGGGCGGCGAACGCATCGTCGCCCCTATTGCCAGACGCGGGCGGCCGCCTTAACTTGGAGGCATGGGGCGAGGCTCGTGCAAGGACTAGGACCATGATTTATCGCAAACCGTCCAACACCATGTGGATCGATGCGGTCAAACTGCTGGAGCAGGCCGACAACCTCCACCGGCAGTTTTTCCGCCTGAGCCAGGGCAGTGCGAGCGGGCCGACCTGGGAACCTCCGATCGATATTTTCGAGACCGGGCGGGCCTTGTCCGTGGTGGTCGCGTTGCCCGGTGTGTCCGCCGACCAGGTGCAGGTCTTGATCGAAGGCGCCACACTGTCGGTGGTGGGCGAGCGCGTCTTGCCAGCGCCTTCCGAGGCGCACATCCGCCGGATCGAGATTCCCTACGGGCGCTTCGAGCGCCGCATCACGTTGCCGCCCGGCGCGTTCGAGATCCGCGAATCCCGTCTGGTAGACGGTTGCTTGGTGCTGACCTTGCTCAAGCTGGGATAGCTGTAACGTGAACCGGGACAGGTGAAAGCCATGGAAAACGAATTTCGGGATCGTCAGCCGGAACAGGAAGCGCCTGCGCAGTCCGCAGGCGCCCCGGCCTCCGCGTCGAGCGGGGCGGCGACCATCGAGCTTCCCAGCGATGCCCTTGCGCTCATCCCCGTGCGCAACCTCGTGCTCTTCCCGGGGTTGGTGGCGCCGATAGCGGTCGGCCGTGAAGGGTCGGTGCGCGCTGCGCAGAATGCTGCCCGGACCAACCGCCAGGTCGGCGTCATCCTGCAGCGCAGTCCAGACGTCGAAGAGCCCCAGGGCAGCGACCTGCACGAATTCGGAACGGTCGCGAACATCCTTCGCTATGTCACGACGCCGGACGGCGCCCATCATGTGATCTGCCAGGGCGTGCAGCGCTTTCGCATCATCGAGCTGCTCGAGGGGTTCCCGTTCCTCGTTGCGCGCGTGCAGCGTTTCGAGGATCCCGAGATCACGACCTCCGAGATCGAGGCACGCCTGATCCAGCTCAAGACGAAATCGCAGGAAGTGTTGCAGCTGCTTCCTCAGGCGCCTGCGGAGCTGTCGGCGTCGATTCAAAACATGACGTCGACCCCGGTGTTGTCCGACTTCATCGCAGGGCTGATGGAGATCAAGCCGCAGGAAAAGCAGGAGGTGCTCGAGACCGTGGACGTCATCGCGCGGGCGGACAAAGTGCTCGCGCTATTGGCGCACCAGATCGAGGTCCTGCGCATCAGCCGCGACATCGATCAGCAAACGAAGGCGCGCTTTGAGGACCGCCAGCGCGAAGTCATGCTGCGCGAGCAGCTCAAGACCATCCAGCAAGAACTGGGTGAAGTGGACGGCAACAGCGCTGAATTGGCGGAACTGAGCGAGCGGATCACCAAAGCGCAGATGCCCGAAGAGGCGGAGAAACAGGCGCGCAAGGAGCTCAAGCGCCTGGAGCGCATCCCGGAGGCTTCCACCGAGTACTCGATGATCCGGACGTATCTCGATTGGCTGATCGAATTGCCGTGGTCGGTGTCCACGGAAGACAGGATAGACATTGCAGAGGCGCGCCGCATCCTAGACGAAGACCATTACGGCCTTGAGAAGATCAAGCGCCGCATCCTGGAATATCTGGCGGTGCGCAAGCTCAATCCGAACGGCAAGAGCCCGGTCCTGTGTTTTGCCGGTCCGCCGGGGGTGGGCAAGACCTCGCTCGGGCAGAGCATCGCCAAAGCCACGGGACGCAAATTCGTGCGCCTGAGCCTGGGCGGCGTGCACGACGAGGCAGAGATCCGCGGCCACCGCCGCACCTATATCGGCGCCTTGCCGGGCAACGTGATCCAGGCGCTTCACAAGGCCGGCGCCAACAATTGCGTGATGATGCTGGACGAAGTCGACAAACTCGGCGCCAGTGTGCAGGGCGACCCGGCCGCGGCCTTGCTCGAGGTGCTCGACCCCGAGCAGAACAACACTTTCCGCGACAACTACCTTGGTGTGCCGTTCGACCTCTCGCGGGTGTTGTTCATCGCGACGGCCAACGTGCTCGATTCGATCCCGGGGCCTTTGCGCGATCGCATGGAGGTCATCTCGCTGCCAGGCTATACCGAGGAGGAAAAAGCGCAGATCGCGCGTCGCTACCTGGTGCCCAGGCAGCTGGAGGCAAACGGCTTGCGGGCGGAACAGTGCGAGATCACGGATGCCGCGATCCGGGAAGTGATCAACGGCTATACGCGCGAGGCGGGCGTTCGCAACCTGGAGCGGGAGATCGGCAGCGCCTTCCGCCATGCCGCCATGAGCATCGCGGAGGGGACGGCGGAACACGTGCGCATCGACGTCGCCGATCTTCATACCGTGTTGGGGCCCAGGCGTTACGAGAGCGAGATCGCCATGCGTACCGGCTTGCCGGGCGTCGCGACCGGGCTCGCCTGGACGCCAGTGGGCGGCGACATTCTCTTCATCGAGGCGAGCCGGACGCCGGGCAGTGGCAAGCTGATCCTGACGGGGCAGTTAGGCGAGGTCATGCGCGAGAGCGCGCAGGCGGCGCTCACCCTGCTGAAGGCGCGCGCGGCGTCCCTCAACATCGATGCCTCGCTATTCGAGCGCAACGACATCCATGTCCACGTGCCGGCAGGCGCCATTCCCAAAGATGGCCCGAGCGCGGGGGTAGCCATGTTCATCGCGCTCTCTTCCTTGATGACGGACACCCCAGTGCCGCCCGACCGCGCCATGACCGGAGAGATCAGCCTGCGCGGGCTGGTGCTGCCGGTGGGGGGCATCAAAGAGAAGGTGTTGGCGGCCCTGCGCGCCGGCATCAAGACCGTCATGCTGCCGGCCCGCAACCGCAAGGACGTGGACGATATTCCTGAGGATTCGCGCAAGCAGCTGCAGTTCATTTTCCTCGAGACCGTCGAGGATGCGCTGCGCGCGGTGGCTACCACCGAAGCGAAAGGGGAGGCGTTGGTCGAGTGACGCGCAGCCCTGGCGTACCGTGTAGGTCAAGAACGCGGAAGTCTTGGCAAAATTGGCGCAATGCGTCCCACGTATTTGCTCGCCCATATTGATTTCCACGCTCCTGCCCCGGAAGTGGCCCGCCAGCTGATCGGCGTGACCGTATTGGTCGACGGCGTAGGCGGACGGATCGTCGAGGCCGAAGCCTACGATCGGGAAGATCCCGCCTCGCACAGCTTTTCCGGGCCGACTCCCCGCAACGCGTCGATGTTCGGTACGCCTGGACGGGCCTACGTGTATCGCTCGTACGGCATCCATTGGTGCCTCAACTTCGTGTGCCGGGAAGCCGGCCACGGGGCGGGCGTGTTGATTCGCGCCCTCGAGCCCACCCACGGGATAGCGCGCATGAAGGCCCGTCGCGGCGTGGAGGACGTGCGGCTGCTGTGTTCGGGGCCCGGCCGGGTAGGACAGGCGCTTGGCATAGACCGGGGGTTCGACGGCCTGGCGCTGGATAGTCCGCCATTCGTATTGCATCCCCGTGAGGAGGAGCCTCCCATCGTCACGGGGCCGCGGATAGGCATCACCAAGGCGCGGGACGTACCGTGGCGTTTCGGCTTGGCCGGCTCGCGTTTCTTGAGCCGGCCTTTTCCCAAGGCGTAGCGTACCCTGTGCGGCCCGGTTTGCTTAGGCGGCCTGCATGGGCAGCTTGAGCTTGGCCATCAGCGTCTTGGCATTGCGCGGGGCTTGCACCTTGACGTCATTGTCAAAGTAGCAGAATACGTCGCGGCCGGTGCTTCGCCGGGCTTTGCCATCCATGCGGATGGCGTCCCGGGGCTCCGAGCCGCGCGCCGCAGCCTCGGGCCAGCGCACGGGCTTGATTCGTGGCGCGCGGCAAGGCCTCGAAGAAGGACGCAAATCGGTCCGGATCGAAGCGCATGCTGGGCGGAAACTGCCACAGGATGGGGCCGAGCTTTTCCCTGAGTTCGAGCAGGCCGGAGGCAAGGAAGTTGGCGAGCGGCTCCTGCACGGCTTTGAGCCGCAGCATGTGCGTGAGCAGGCGAGGCCCCTTGACGCTGAACAGGAAACCGCGCGGCGTATCCGCGTACCAGCGAGCATAGCGCTCGGGCGTTTGCAGGGCGTAGAACGAGCCGTTTACCGTTTAGCTCGATGGTGGAGAATTCGCGCGAAGCATAGGCAAGCTCCTGTTTCTGCGGGAGATCCTTGGGGTAGAAGATCCCTCGCCAAGGCGCGTAGCGCCAACCGGAGATGCCTATGCGAATGTCGCTCATGCCGGATGTGGCGGGGTGCGGTCGCCTTCGCCAAGCGGGCGCTGCATCAGGACGGAGTCGACCCAGCGGCCGTGCTTGTAGCCGACGCTGCGGAGTATGCCTTTGTGCTCGAAGCCCAGTTTGCGGTGCAGGGCGATGGATGCGGCGTTGCCACTGTCGCCGATCACGGCGATCATCTGGCGCCAGGGGCCCGTTTCACAACGGGCGATGAGGGCCCTCATCAACGCAAAGCCAATGCCGCGTCTACCGGAATCGCTGGCAACATAGACTGAGTTCTCGACGGTGTAGCGATAGGCCGGGCGGGTGCGATAACTGCCGGCGTAGCTGTAGCCGACGACGGCCCCGTCCTGTTCGGCGACGAGATAGGGCAAACCCATGCCGAGCACGGTCTCGCGTCGCCGGCACATTTCCTCCACGGAGGGGGGGATTTCTTCGAAGCTCGCGTCACCGTGCAGCACGTGGAAGGCGTAGATGGCCTGGACGGCTGGCATGTCGGCTTCGGTAGCGTCGCGCACGATGAGCGTCGACGCGGCAGCGGGGGCTGATTGGGACATGGCAACGTTGTTGACGGGCAGCAAGGAACCCGTAATTTACCCAAGAAGACCGCTGCTGAGGCAGGTTTGACCGCGCGTGCACGAAAAAGCCGGCGGGCACCCGGCATGGGCGCCCGCCGGCTCGCGCATGGTTGCGGCGCGGCGCGCGTGCGCCCGGTCAGCCCTTGACCGCGTAGAGGTAAATCTCGGTGCGCCGGTTCGCCGCGCGACCCTCCACCGTGTCGTTGCTAGCGATGGGGTCATGCGGTCCGCGTCCTTCGGTCGTCACCCGCGAGGCGGCTACACCCTTGCCGATCAGGTAATTGGCGACGGCCTGGGCCCGGTTGCGCGAAAGCGTTTCGTTCAGCGACAGCTGGCCGGTGTTGTCGGTATGGCCGACGGCTTTCACGCGCAATTCAGGATGCTCATTCAGCGTCTTGGCCACGCTGTCCAGCACGGGCAACAGGTCCGGTTTCAGCGCGTAGCTGCCGGTGTCGAACGACACGCTGCTGGGCACGTTGACCTTGAGCGAGCCGTCGGGCTGCTCTGTCATGTCGATGCCCAGTTCCTTGGATCCGGACTGCTCGACATTCTGCTTGACCTTCGACCAGTTGTAGCCGATCAGGCCGCCAGCAACCGCGCCCAGGCCCGCTCCGATGGCCGCCCCGCGGGTGTTGCCGATCAGCGCGCCCAGGCCGGCTCCGACAGCCGCTCCGCCGCCCGCGCCGATCGCCGTATTGGTTTGCTGCTGGGTAGCGCAGCCGGCGACGAAGGCGCCGAGCACCGCTACCAGGGCAACTTTCGGGAGAGTGCTTGTTTTCATATTTACCTCCTGGTGTAACCGATATCAGGCGTCGTTGTGCAGTGAACATTCTAGTTATGCATCGACAACGCTTACGCTAGGCGATCTTAGCCCCGACAAGGGCAGCCTAACGGCAACATTTTGTACGTTTTGTCCATTGTTTACGTTTGGCGGGCCGTGCGGCGCCGTAAAAATGGCAGGGTCATCGCGTCGCTGCGATATTCGCGCAAATGGGTCTTGTCTTCGCCCATGCGGGTGCCGGGCAGGGGGGTGTGGCGGATAAGACGAAGGGTTGGCGCATTGTTCCCGTTTCGCCGCTTATGCGGCAGAATCGTAACGCTTGCCGCAGCCTTCCGCACGCCGCTCGACGGCAGGACCACCCAAGGAGACAGCACATGAAACGTCGTCAGTTCGTCTACGCCGGTTTGGCCGGGAGCTTGCTCGCTGCGGCGGGGTGCACGACTACGGACCCCCAGAAAGGCGACGGCTCGCCTGCCGCCAAACGAGCCCGCATCGACGCCGGGGTCGACGAAGCGCTCAACCGGCTCTACAGCACGGTGCAGGGTTCGCGTGAACTCGGAAACAAGGCGCGCGGCATCCTGGTGTTTCCCAATGTGGTCGCGGCAGGATTCATCGTGGGCGGCGAGTACGGCGAGGGCGCGCTGCGCGAGGGCGGGCGCACCACCGGCTATTACAGTACCGCCAGCGGCTCCTTCGGCTTCCAGGCCGGCGCGCAGTCCAAGGCGCTCATCTTCATGTTCATGAACCAGGCCGAGCTCGATCGCTTCAAGTCCGGCAGCGGCTGGACCGCAGGCGTGGACGGATCGGTTGCCGTGGTGAAGGCCGGCATCAACGCGTCCATCGACACCAACACCGCGCGTGCTCCCGTCGTGGCGTTCGCAATCACCAACGCGGGGCTCATGGCCAATCTTTCGGTGGAAGGCACCAAGATCAGCAAGCTCGATCTTTAGGAGAAAGAAACGATGGGCGGGCGGCGCGGCTGCCGCCGGTGACCGCGCGCCCTTTCTCCCACTTGCGGGGATGACATCTCTGTCCGTCACGGGATCCTCGCATTGCGGGGGCGGGGCCCTCCCGGAAAACTGACGGGACGTTCCGCGGACGGCCGGGCAGGTGCCCGGCGCGCGGGGCGGGAGCCTCGTCATGCCTGTCCATTCCCGTTCGAGTTTCCGCATCCGTCAGCGCGGCCAATCGATGGTGGAATACGTCATCATCGTCGCTTTGGTGGCCGTCGCAGCAATCGCCGTCTATCAATTGTTTGGCCAGGTGGTGCGCTCGCAGACCGCGGCCATGGCCCGCGAGATCGCGGGCGAGGACGGCTCTGCCGAGTCCCGGGCCGCGCAGAGCGCCGCCAAGAGCGCTAGGTCTCAAACGGCCGCGCGCTCGCTCAAGTCGTTCACCGGTAACGCGGCGCAGGCAGGCGCGCATTGAGTCGACGCCATGGCGCGCGTGCAATCCGGACAATCGTTGGCCCTGGCCCTCGTGTTGCTCGCCGCGGTGGCTGCCGGGCTGGTCCAATCGTTCAACGGCGGCCAACTGCTGCGAGAAAAAGTGCGGTTGTCGAGCGCGCTGGATGCCGCGGCATACAGCGGGGCATTGGTCCAGGCACGAGGCCTCAATTTCCTCGCCTACACCAACCGCGCACTCGTCGCCCACCAGATTGCGATGGCGCATGCCGTCACCTTGGCTTCATGGGCAAAGTTCGGCGACGCCCAGGCGCGACAGCTGGCGCGTGCCAATCCTCCGGCCTCGTTGATCGGTGGGTTGTTCGGTCCGTCCCACGGCCAGGCCTATCGCAGCGCGGCAGCGGCAGCCGGCGCCGGCACGCACGCTGCTTGGCCGGACGGCGCATTGGCAAGAGCTTTTGCCGAACATGACCGCATCGTGCACGACGTGCTGGTTCGCGCGCAAGCCACGGTGCAGAAGACACTCGCCGCGTCGCGCATGCAAGCAATGCGCGAAGTATTCGCGGCGCACTTCCCCGGTGCGGAGGCCGAACTCGACAGCTCCTTATTGGCCGATACCTTGCCGGGGTTCGTCGTCCGTTACGGGGGGCAGGCCAGAGGACGCCTCAAGGGCATGGTCGAAGATGCCGCTTTCCGCCATGGGTTCCTGGCTCCGCGCAATGCGACGCGTCGCGCCTTGTTGCCGTCGGAGTGGCGCTGCCCATGGTTGCAGCATGAGCTGCGGCGGCGGGGGGCAACCTCGCTGCTGGACCTGGGCGTATGGCGGTCCGTCGATACCGAGTCGTTTCACGCATTGCGCTCGAATCGGTGGATAGGGTGCTACTACCGCGAGTACCCCATGGGTTGGGGGGCCGCGAAGGGCGATCCACAGCAGCCCGACGATGACCTCCCCCATGTCGAGGATCCCCCCGCCGATTTTGCAGATGAGGATTTCTGGCGTTGGGTACGCAGGCATACGAATTGGGACCTGCTCGACGGCGATGCCAACCCGCTCGCGAATTCCCATGCGATGTCGGAGTCGGTCGCATGGCCCGGACGGGGGTTGCCCTCGTTTGCCGAGATTGCGCAGGCCGGAAGGCCTGAGGATGGCGAGGTGGCCTTGCGGTTCGCCGTCCGTGCCGTCAAGCCTGCCGCAACGATGGCGACCACTGATGGCAAAGGTCCGCGTGCCGGCGCAGGAAGGCTGTGGTTCGGCACCCAGTTTCCCGGAAATGCCATGGCGGCGGTCGCAGCGGCGGAAACCTATTTTCGGCGGCCCCATCCTCGCAGCGACAGGCGCGAGGAAAGGCCCAGTCTTTTCATGCCGTACTGGCAAGCGCGCCTGAGTCTGGTCGACCCGCCTGAGCGCGCCAAAGCGTGGCACCGGCAGGGAGCGGGGAAGTGAAGGCGGCGGCCCGATCGCGTCATGACGGCCAAGCGGCGGTGGAAGCCGTGTTGGCCCTGGGCGCCGTCGCATTGATATGGCTCTTGGGGACTCTCGTGGGCCACTTGCAGGACCTTGCCCTGCAAACGGAGTTTGCCGGCCGGCACATGGCATTCGTCGCGGCCCAAGAGTCACCGCCGGTCGAACGCGCGAGGGCGCCGGCGTATTTTTTCAGCGCGCATGCGCGCCAATGGCGCAATCACGACGGGGCCCCGCTGTTGGGTTCGGGCGGTGAAGGCCAATGGATGCGGGCGGCTTTTTCGAGGAAGGATCTCTCCGAGAGCGCGCAAGTGGGCGGGGCGTCTCTAACCGTTTTGCGAACAGAACTGTTGCACGATTACCCGGGCATCGTATCCGGGGAGGTGTCGACGGAGCCTCGGCTCTCTACTGCTGCTCGCAACTTTTCTTTACCCGGGCGCGGGGTATTGTCGAGCCGGTTTGCCATCCTCGCCGGTGCGGGGCATGCCGACAGCGACCCCGACGCCCAAGCGCGCATCGATGCGTCGCCTCACGCTTGGGGCAGGGCCGCGCAAGCTACTGCGCGCGCGGGGAAGCGGGTGGAGTCGGCCACGGGAAGGGTGGATGCTGCCTGGAATCGGCCCCTGCCGCAATACGACTGGCTCTCCGCATGGTCCGGCCTGGTGCCGGCGGATCGCCTGGATGAGGTTCGGTGATGTACCCGTATCGCCTGGCACTCATCCGGTGGGCGCGCTTGGCGTCGGGCTGCGTCGTCGCGCTGTTCGTTGGCGCGGCCGTGCCCAGCCGTGCGCATGCTGCTGCGCCATCCCTGCCGCCGGGTGCGAAGGACCTGGGGTGGGGCGGCCGGATGCGGATCAACGGCGCCGACATGAATGTTCGCCTGTTTCGTGCCCCGGGTTCTCCGCTTGCCGTGGGCGCTGCCATGGCGCGGCAAGTCGGCCGGAGCGCGTGGCTGTTGCCCATGCCGGACGGCGTCATGTTGACCGGCGCTGATGGCGTTCGCCCCTGGCTGGTGCAGTTGCGCCAGGCAGGGCCACAGGTTTCGGCAGGGGTGGTCGCGATCGCACAAAGCACCCGTCCGTTTGCTCCAGTGCGCGCGCCGTGGCTGCCGGAAGGCGGCGAGCTGTGGCTAGACGTCGAGTCCGTGGAAGACGGGGTCAAGGTCGTGCAGCAGGTTTGTGGCTACCCGGACGACGCCGTGTCCTTGGCACGGGCCTTGGATGCAGCACTGCGCAGGGGTGGTTGGAGGCGAACCAGCGCGAGCGCGGGAGCGGCAAGCCAATGGCGGCGGGCAGGCAGGCTCTTGCAGCTGCTCGTCGTGGAGAGCGGCGCCGGTAGCGCCGTGGTGAGCATCGAAATCGTGGGGAGGATGTCTGGGTGGAGGCTGCAATGAGCGTGCCTCGTTCGTTCGGGGCTCTTCGTCGGCAGGCCGGCCAATCCGCCGTGGAATACATCGTCCTGGCCGCGGCGGTGATCGCGTTGGCGGGCTTGGGGTTCCTGGGCGAAGGCGGCGGCTTGCTCGGATGGCTGCTCGATGCCTTGGCTGGGTTCCACAGGCGGTTTGCCGCATCGGTGGCGATGCCGCTATGAAGCTCGCAGTCCTGCGGTTGCGCGTAGACAGGAAGTGGTGGATGCTCGCCGTGGCCTTGGGAGCGGGCACCGCCGCGGCATGGCTCAGCCAGCGGCACATTCAGGGCCGGATCGAGGCCATCGAAGCCGAAGCGTTGGCAGCGCGTACCCCTGCTGTCGTGGCGTCGGTCGATTTGCGGCCGGGGCAGGTCGTAACGATCGAAACGGTCGCCGTGCGGGATATTCCGGGCGAATGGCTGCCTTCAGGCTTCATTGCGCCGGAGCAGTTTGCGCAAGTCGAGGGTGGCGTGCTGGCGCATCCTGTGCGGGCCGGCGACCCCATTCTTTGGGCATACCTGGCGCCGGACCGCCCCGCCGCGCTGTCCGATCGGCTTGCAGAAGGCCGCCGGGCGGTCACCATCCCGGTCGATGAAATCAGCTCCGTCTCCGGTTTGCTGCAACCGGGCGACGTCATCGATTTATACGTTTCCTTGGATCATCGCGGAAAGCGCGTGACCGTGCCGCTGTTGCAGCGCATGCGTGTCTTGGCGACTGGACACCATACCGACTCTTCCGGTCCGGAAGGGGAATCCGGGCGGAGTGGTTTCTCCACCGTGACCCTGGACGCGACCCCGGACGAGGCGGTCAAGCTCATCGCCGCGCGTGACGGGGGGGTGCTGACCGCGATGCTGCGCCGGCCCGGCGACGGAAGTTCCTCACCCCCCAAGCCCGCAGGCGATCTCCCCGCATTGCTGGGCCTCAAGGCGCCTGCGCCGAAACCGCGGCGTCCGTCGTCCAGCGTGGCGGTGATCTATGGCGACAAAGCACCACGCAGCATTCCTCGCCTGGATGAACCGCATGGCGTCGGGGCCGCCCCGGAGGGCGAGTGGACGGATGGGGGGGAAACGACGTATGACAACTCCGCTAGGTGGTCGCAGAGCGTTCGTGCGGAAGCGAGCCCCGGCCCGGGCGGCGGTACGATCACGGAGGCGTCCGGACGGCCATGACCTGCGGTGCCCGGGAAAAGCGTGCGCTTGTCGCAATGCTTGTGTTGTTGGCGTGGCCGGTTGTCTCGCGCTCCGAGGCGCCGCCTGCTGCGTGGCCGGCCTGGCTGCGGGAGGATGGCGAAGCGCAGCCGGGCATCTCGGTTGCGCAGGATTTGCCGGACGTCGAAATGTTCGTCGGAGAAACCCAGGTCTTTCCGGCGCCCAATGTGGCGCGGATCGCGGTGGGCAACGGCCGGGTCATCAGCGCCGCTACCGCGGACGATCGCGAAGTGGTGGTGTTCGCCAATGCCACGGGCACGTCTTCGTTGGTCATTTGGGACCGCGACGGTTCCATGCAGCGCATGCGGATCACCGTCGTGCCGGGGCATTCCGCGCGCGTGCAGCAGGAAATCGCGGCCTTCCTCGATTCCATTCCATCCGTGCGTAGTCGCGTCGTAGGCGACAAGGTCATCGTCGAAGGCGACGACTTGAGCGATGCCGACCAAGCCAAGGTGGCCGCGCTGGCCCGCCGCTATCCCCAAGTCGTCGATTTCACGGGCCAGCTCGGCTGGGAGCGCATGGTAATGATGGACGTCAAGGTGGTCGAAATGCCGCGCGCCAGGCTGCGCGAGCTTGGCGTGCGCTGGGATGGCGCGACCACCGGCGGCCTGAACGCGGGGTTGGCATGGGACGCGGCGGTGGGACGGCCATTGCGCGCCGCAGCGGGCGATTCAGCGATGCGCCCCGGGGACAGCCCCATCGAACTGCCGTTTCCGGCGACCTCGCCCGCGGGGTATTTGGGCGTGAATGCGCTATTGTCCGCTCGCCTCCAGGCCCTGGCCCAAAGTGGCGAAGCCGTGATTCTCGCCCAGCCCCAGCTCTCGGCGCGCAGCGGTTCAACCGCCCGGTTCCTGGCGGGCGGCGAGGTGCCGTATGCGACCGTGGACAAAAATGGAGCGACGAACACGACCTTCAAGCCCTACGGCGTCACCCTGGAAATCGCGCCCAGGGTGGATGCGAGCGGCACCGTGCGCTCGGTCATCGACGTCGAGGTCAGTGCCGTCGATCCTTCCCTCGTTGCCAGCGGTGGCCCTGCGCTGAAGGTGCGCCGCACCTCGACGGAGTTCAACGTGCGGTCGGGCGAGACGCTGGTGTTGAGCGGTTTTCTCTCCCGGGAGCAGTCAGAGGACCTCGACGGGCTCCCAGGGCTATCGCAATTACCGATTCTCGGGCCGCTGTTCGGCTCCCGCCGTTTCCAGCGGCGGGAAACGGAGCTTGCCATATTCGTGACGCCTACCGTGGTGACGCAGCGCAATCCCGGCCTGCTCGAGCGCATTGGTCGCAGCGAGCGCTTGCTGCAAGAGACTTTCGGACCGGAGAGGTTGAACGTGCCGGTACGGCCGGACGTGTCTTTCATGGAGCACTGATGCTGGAAGTAGAGATTCTGATCGAGGGGAGCGATCGCTGCGTTCGTGCCGTGGCGTCTCCGGCGCTGATCGGGCGCGGTGAAGAGTGTCCGATACGCCTGCGACATTGGCGCGTCGCACGCCAACATGCGCGCCTGTTCGAACGCCCGCAAGGCGTATTCGTGGAAGACCTTGGCTCGCTGGGGGGCACGCACGTCAATGGCCGGCGCATCTTGCAGTACGGCCCACTGTTGCCCGAGGACGAAATCGTCGTGGGCTCGGCCATGCTTCGGGTTCGTTCGGTCCAGGAGCCCAGTCCGGCCGCCGCGCATTGGGGGCAGGAGCCTGGCGAATCGTTGGGTACGGAAATCGCCGTGCCGCCGGATGTACCGGGCGAGCAGGGCATGGATGCCGCGCTCGCAGAGTGGCGCCGGCGCCTGCACGCAAGATTGATCGAGGCGCTCGACCTGCGTCGCCGCGATGTATCGGCAATGAGCGACGACGCTTTGCGCGGGGAGGCGGACCGCCTGCTACACGGACTCATCGTCGAAGCCGACGCCGATATTCCGGCGGGGTTGGACAGGGAAGCCTTGCGCAGGCAAGTGGTAGACGAGGCGGTCGGCTTGGGGCCGCTCGAGTCGCTGCTTGCCGATCCCGGCATTTCCGAAATCATGGTCAACCGGTATGACGAGCTGTACGTCGAGCGTGACGGGGTTCTGTCGCGGCATCCCGCGGTGTTCAGCAGCGACCGCTCGGTATTGGGCGTCATCGAGCGCATCGTGTCCCCGCTGGGGCGGCGGATAGACGAGAGTTCCCCCATGGTCGACGCCCGACTGCGCGACGGATCGAGGGTCAATGCGATCATTGCCCCGCTCGCGCTCAAGGGGCCGGCGCTGACCATACGCAAGTTTCCCAGCCGTCGCCTGAAAATCGAGGATTTGATCGAACGCGGTTCGCTCGACCAGCATATGGCCAGGTTCCTGCGGCTGTGTGTGGAGCAGCGCAAGAACCTCGTCGTATCGGGTGGAACCGGCTCGGGCAAGACCACGCTATTGAATATCCTGTCGAACTTCATTCCCGAGGGCGAACGCATCATTACCATCGAAGATGCAGCGGAACTGAAGTTGGCGCATGAGCACCTGGTCGCGTTGGAGGCGCGTCCACCCAACATGGAAGGACGTGGCGCCGTTTCTATCCGCGACCTCGTACGCAACGCCTTGCGCATGCGGCCGGACCGCATCGTCGTCGGGGAGTGCCGGGGCGCGGAGGCGCTGGACATGCTGCAGGCCATGAACACTGGGCATGAAGGGTCGCTTACTACCTTGCATGCCAACACGCCGCGGGATGCGATGGCGCGCCTGGAAACCATGGTGCTGATGGCTGGCATGGACCTTCCTCTGGTCGCCATCCGCGAGCAGATCGCCTCGGCCGTCGACATCGTCGTCCAGCAGAGCCGAAGCGCTTCCGGGCAACGCCGGGTGACGTCCATCGTCGAAGTGACGGGTATCGAGAGCGGCCGCATCCAATTGCAGGAACTGTTTCGTTTCGAGCGGGCACGGGCCGCCGAAGCCGGGGCGCCGGGATATTTCCTGGGGTGCGAGCTGATGCCCGGTTTTTTCGACGAGTGGCGGGCGAGCGGAGTCGAGATATCTCCCGAGTGCTTTTGCCAACGCACGCCGGCAGCATCGGCCTCGCGGGGGCTGTCATGAGCGGATGGGCGAACTGGGCCATCGTGGTGGCGGTTTTTGCGAGCGCGGCTTTGTCGGTGTGGGTGGTGCAAGGCCTCGTGCGCGATAGCCTGGCCCGCTATCGCGCCGTTTTTACCGAACGCGCCCGCCTGCGCATGAGCGAATTTTTCTTCTTCATCGATGTACGCCAGCTTTGGTGCGCACACGTCGTTGTCATCTGCGTCATGGCCGTCACCTGCGGGTTGGTGGGGCAAAGTTGGACCTTGGCGGCGGTGGGGGCCGCCGCCGGTGCATGGTTGCCGCGCCGGTTGGCCTCTCATCTGCGGGATCGCCGCCTGCGCCGGTTCGACGCGCAGTTGCCGGACGCTTTGCTTGCCCTGGGCAGCGCTCTGCGGGCGGGCGCCAGTTTGCAAGCGGGGTTGCGCCAGCTCGTCGCGGAAAGCCAGCCACCGCTTTCGCAGGAGTTCGCGCTCATGATGCGCGAGCAGCGTTTTGGCGTAAGCATGGACCAATCGCTCGCGAGCCTGCACCGCCGCGTTCCCACGGAAGCGGCGAGCCTGGTGGTCGCCGCCTTGCGAATCGCGGCAGAGACCGGCGGCAACCTTGCCGAAACCCTGGAGCGGATAGGTGCGACCGTGCGCGCCCGCCTGCACATGGAGGGCAGGATAAGGGCGCTGACCGCCCAAGGCAGGCTGCAATCGAAGGTGGTGGCGGTCTTGCCATGGATGCTGGTCGTCGCACTCCAGAGACTGGAGCCCGACACCATGCAACACCTGTGGACGACGCCCGAAGGATGGGCCGTTCTCGCGCTGGTTACGGCGCTGGACTTGCTGGGGCTGTGGATGATCGCCCGGATCGTCCGGATAGACATATGAGTGCATGATGTTGATTGCTTCGTTGGCAGGCGTAGCCGTCGCGGCGGCAGCCGCCTTGCTTTATTTCCTCGTGACCGATCCGCCTCCCGGCCAGGAACGAACGGTCGAGGCGCCTCCCACGGCATTCCGGCTCATTTGGCGCCTCATCGTCGCGGCCGCCTACTACAGCCGTCCTTGGATCTCCTGGCAAGGCCGGCGGCAGCTGGAACGCCTTTTGGTGCAGGCAGGGTTGCGCCACGCCTTGGCGCCGGTGCACATCGTGGGGGCCCAGCTGCTTTGCGGGTGTGGCGCCGGGGCGGTGGCCCTGGCGTTCACGGCCGCGGCGGGAGCCGCGATGCACACGGTCGTTGCCGCAGCGGTGATCCTTGCCGCCGCCGGCGCCCTGTATCCCCGCCTATGGCTGCGGGAACGCCGGCGCAAGCGGCGGGTCGCGGTGCTTCGCGCTTTGCCGTTCGTGCTGGACATGACCACGCTGTGCGTCGAAGCCGGCTTGCACGTCGGGGCCGCGCTCCAACAGGCTGCGCAGAAGGGGCCCGCCGGGCCGCTGCGGGATGAATTGCGCCGCGTGCTGGGCGACGTGCGTACGGGCGTGCCTCGCGCGCAAGCCCTGCGGGACATGGCCGACCGGCTCGACGTGCCCGAAGTCCGCGCTTGGGTGAGTACGCTGGCGCAGGCCGACGTCCTCGGCATGAACCTGGCGCCCGCCCTGCGCGCCCAGTCCGAACAGCGGCGTACCGAGCGATTCTTGCGTGCCGAGCAGCTGGCCATGGAAGCGCCGGTGAAATTGCTCTTTCCTCTGATCGCCTGCATTTTTCCGTGCTCGTTCGTGATCATCGCATTCCCCATCGTCATCAAACTGATGGAGCTGGGATGGTGAGCGTGCGGTGGCGATGCGCGACGGGGTTGATGGACAGGATGCGCGGCCTGTTGGGGCAGGCTCCGCTCGCGCCCGGCGAGGCATTGTGGATCGCGCCCTGCCGCGCCGTGCATACGATCGGCCTGGGCGACGCCATCGATGTCATTTTCGTGGACAAGCGCGCACGCGTGCTGCGCATCGTGCATCGACTGCGGCCAGGACGCCTTGCCTGGTGCTGGCGCGCATGGGCGACGATCGAGCTCGCCGCGGGTGAGGCCACGCGCGTGGGCTGGAAGGAGGGGATGGTGGTTTTACCCGGCTGCCTGCTGGAAAGCGCGCAGCCGGGTGCAGGGGCGGACTGAGGAAATGCCCGGGCGGACGTTGTGGCTCAGGCGCGTGTTTCGTCCAGCACCCGCTGTGCTTCCTCGCGCACGCGCACGGGCGCGGTGCCGCCCACGTGGGAGCGCGAGGCCACGGAGCCTTCCAGCGTCAGCACGGAATGGACGTCTTCGCCCACCGCGGCGTGGAAGGCCTGGAGTTCTTCCACCGAGAGGTCGGCCAGGTCGCACCCGCGTTCCACGCATTTGCGCACCGCCAGGGCCACGGCTTCGTGCGCATCGCGGAACGGCACGCCCTTCTTGACGAGGTAGTCGGCAAGGTCGGTGGCCGTGGAAAAGCCTTGCAGCGCGGCGGCGCGCATGGCTTCCGGCTTGACCTGGATGCCCCCCACCATGTCGATGAAGATGCGCAAGGTATCGCGTACGGTGTCGGCCGTGTCGAACAGGCCTTCTTTGTCTTCCTGGTTGTCCTTGTTGTAGGCCAGCGGCTGGCCTTTCATCAGCGTCAGCAAGGCCACGAGGTGGCCGTTGACCCGGCCGGTCTTGCCGCGGGCCAGTTCCGGCACGTCGGGGTTCTTCTTCTGCGGCATGATGGAACTGCCCGTGCAGAAGCGGTCCGCGAGGTCGATGAATCCAACGCGCGGGCTCATCCACAGCACCAGTTCTTCGGACAGGCGCGAGATGTGGGTCATGATGAGCGCGCCGGCAGCGCAGAACTCGATGGCGAAATCGCGGTCGGACACGGCATCGAGCGAGTTGCGGCACACGCCCTCGAAGCCCAGCGTGCGGGCCACCCTTTCGCGGTCGATGGGATAGGACGTGCCGGCCAGCGCCGCGGCCCCGAGCGGCAGGCGGTTGACCCGCTTGCGGCAATCGGCGAGGCGCTCGGCGTCGCGCCCGAACATCTCGGCATAGGCCAGCAGGTGGTGGCCGAAGGTGACCGGCTGCGCGACCTGCAGGTGCGTGAAGCCGGGCAGGATGGTGCCGGCGTGTTCCAGGGCCAGTGCCGCGAGGGCATGGCGGAGCTGGCGCAGCAAGTCGAGCAGGGTGTCGATCTCGGCGCGCAGCCAGAGCCGGATGTCGGTGGCGACTTGGTCGTTGCGCGACCGACCGGTATGCAGGCGCTTGCCGGCATCGCCAACCAGTTCAGTCAGGCGGCGCTCGATGTTCAGGTGGACGTCTTCGAGGTCGAGCAGCCACTCGAAGCGGCCGGCTTCGATCTCGGCCTCGATGGCGGCCATGCCGCGGCGGATGTCGTCGAGGTCCGTTTGCGTCAGGATGCCTACGGACTGGAGCATCTCGGCATGGGCCAGGGAGCCCTGGATGTCGAATTTGGCCAGGCGTTTGTCGAAGTCCACCGAAGCGGTGTACCGTTTGACGAGGTCGGACACCGGTTCAGAGAATCGGGCCGACCAGGCTTCGGCTTTCTTGGCGAACTGGTCTTGGGGGCGGGAGTCGGTCGGTTTAGACATGGCGCGGATTATAAAGCGGGTTATGGCGGTTACTGAATCTCGGTGGGGCTCCCCGGCAGTGCTCATCGTGGGGCGCGACGCGTCGTTCTGCCGCCGGTTGTCTTCCCAGGTAAAAACCTTGGCGCGGCACATGCCCCTGTGCTTGATGCCACCGGTGGTCGGCGCCGAGCAGGCGCAGCACGTGCGATGCGACGGTCCGGCGGTGGCGTTGCTCGACCTCGGGCTGCCGGACGCGGCGGGCTATGCCCTGGCCCGGCACTGGGAGCGCCGGCCCGGCCTGCAGCTCGTGCTCATCCTGCCTTCCGCCGACTGCCGCTCCGAGGCGGAAACGCTGCGCGCCGTGGATTCGCTGTTGCCTCCCATACGATTGGAGCGCCTGGAGCAAACCCTCTCCCGCGCGCTCCAGGCAATCGGCCCTTTGCATGCCGAAAATGCGCTCCCGGCTTGGAACGGTTCCGGAACGACGGCCTTGGCCGTGGAAGAGGTTGTTTACGTGCGGGCCGAGGGAAAATACGCGTTCCTTCGCACCCGCCACGGCGAGTTCCTGACGGACCGCTCCCTCGCCGAGCTGCTGCGCACGTTTCCCGACCGTTTCCTCCAAGTGCATCGTAGCGCGATCGTGGCGCGCGCCGCCATCGCCGGGGCGTCCCTGGTAACGCCGGAGCTCAGTGGCGGCGACGCCGATCCCTACTGGGAACTGGTGCTGGACGGCGTGCCCGAGCGCATTCCCGTGGCGCGCCGCCGCTGGCCCCAGGTCCGGGACTGCGTGCCACGCAGCGGCGTCGGCTCTTCACTCACGGAGGCGTTTTGACCCAAACAGCCGTCGAATTGGTTGACGATCTCGGCGCCGTCGATCCGTCCGATTGGGACGGGCTGGCCGCCGGCAATCCGTTCGTGACCCATGCGTTCCTCCACGGCCTGCACGCGACTGGCTGCGCGGTGCGGCGCACGGGCTGGCAGCCCACGTACTTGATCATGCGCCGGGGCGGTCGGCTCGTGGGCGCCATGCCGCTCTACGTCAAGGCCCATTCCCGCGGTGAATATGTGTTCGATCACGCCTGGGCCGAGGCATTCGAGCGGCACGGTTTGCCGTACTACCCCAAGCTGTTGTGCGCCGTGCCCTTTACGCCGGTCGGCGGGCCACGGCTGCTCGCCGCATCGCACGAGGATCGCGTGTTGCTGGCGCGGGCAGCGATCGAGGTGGCCCGGCAGGCTGGCGTGTCGTCGTTGCACGTCCTTTTTCCCCGCGAGGACGATAGGCGCGCGTTGCGCGAAGCGGGCTACATGATGCGAGAGGGCGTGCAGTTTCATTGGCGCAACGCAGGCTATGCCGATTTCGACGCCTTCCTGTCCGCGATGAGCCATGACAAGCGCAAGAAGATCCGGCAGGATCGCAAGAAGGTGGCCCAAGCCGGCGTCGGCTTCAGGCACTTGCGAGGCAAGGCCATTACGGCTGAGCATCTTGATTTCTTTTATCGCTGCTACGCGTCCACCTACGCCAATCATTGGTCGAGGCCCTACCTCAACCCGGAGTTTTTCTCGCTCTGGCACGAAGCCATGCCGGACGCGTGGCTGCTCATCGTGGCTGAGCGGGGGGGCGAGCCCATTGCCTGCGCGCTCAATGTGATCGGCGGCGATACCCTGTACGGGCGCTATTGGGGGTGCGTGGAATTCGTGCCGGGCCTGCATTTCGAGACCTGCTACATGCAGGCCATCGACTATTGCATCACGCAAGGCATCTCGGTGTTCGAAGGCGGAGCGCAGGGAATCCACAAGATGTCGCGCGGCCTGTTGCCCGTACCCACGTGGTCCGCGCACTGGATCGCCGATGAGCGTTTCGCGAGCGCCATCGCGGACTTCCTGGAGCGCGAAACCGACGGCATGAACCAGTACCTGGACGAGCTGGAATCGCATACGCCCTTCAAGGCGCCGCTTGGCTGAGGGCGGTGGGGCGCGGGGGCCGGGACGACCAAGGTCCATCCGCCTTATCATGTCGGTTGATCCGTGGCGCCGCGCTGGGCCGGCGCATGAAGGAACTCCACCATGCAAGGCAATTTCTTCAATCTCTATACGCATCAATTCGCGCGCGTGGCCGTGGGCGTGCCTCGCTGCCGGGTCGCCGATCCCGAGTTCAACGCCGCGCAGACGCTGCACCTGGCCCGGCAGGCTGCCGCGCAGGGGGCAGCCCTGGTGGCGTTCCCCGAGCTTGGACTTTCCGCCTATACCTGCGATGATCTCTTCCACCAGCGGGCGCTCCTGGAGGGTTGCGAGCGGGCGCTGGCAGCCATCGTCGCCGAGTCTGTCTCGCTGCCCGCTGCGCTGGTGGTCGGGCTTCCCCTGCGCGTGGGGCACGCATTGTTCAATTGCGCCGCAATCGTGGCGCGGGGCAGGATCCTGGGCGTCGTGCCCAAGACCTACCTGCCCAACTACGGCGAGTTCTATGAGGCGCGCCAATTCACGCCGGGCGACTGCACCGTAGCCGACCACCTGGAGCTCGCCGGCCAGCACGTGCCGTTCGGCGCGTCGCTGCTATTCGAAATTGCCGATGTGCCTGGCTTGCGCTTTCACGTCGAGATTTGCGAGGACGTGTGGGTGCCGATTCCGCCTTCTTCGTTCGCCGCGCTGGCGGGTGCCAATGTGCTGGTGAACCTGTCGGCTTCAAACGTGGTCGTGGGTAAGTCGGGCTACCGCCACCAGTTGGTCAGCCAGCAATCGGCCCGATGCCTGGCCGCCTACCTCTATACGTCGGCGGGGCGGGGCGAGTCGTCTACCGACTTGGCCTGGGACGGCCAGGCCGTTATCTATGAAAACGGCGAGCTCCTCGCCGAATCGGAGCGTTTCCTGGACGAGTCGCACCTCATCCTGGCCGACGTGGACCTGGAGCGCTTGGCACACGAGCGCATGCGGCAGACCACTTTCGGCCAGTCCGTGCTGCGCCACAAAGCCGAAGCCGCGCGCTTCCAGACCGTTTCCTTCGAGATCGGCCTGCAGATGGACCAACCTTTGCCCCTGGTGCGCCGGGTCGAGCGCTTCCCGTACGTGCCGGCCGATAGGCGCAGGCGGGACGAACGCTGCGACGAGGTCTACAACATTCAGGTCCAGGCGCTGTTGCAACGACTCTCGGCCATCGGGACCGACAAGGTCGTGATCGGGGTCTCGGGCGGCCTCGATTCCACGCATGCGCTGCTCGTCTGCGCCAAGGCCATGGATAGGCTGAACCTGCCGCGCTCCAACATCATCGGCGTGACCATGCCCGGCTTTGCCACCAGCGAGCGAACCTTGCAACAGGCTCGCGCGTTGATGCGCGTCGTCGGCTGCACGATGCTCGAAATCGACATCCGGCCCAGCTGCGAGCAAATGCTCAAAGACATCGGGCACCCGTATGCGGAGGGCAAGGAGGTTTATGACGTCACGTTCGAAAACGTGCAGGCGGGCGAGCGGACGAGCCATTTGTTCAGGCTGGCCAATTTCCACAACGCCATCGTGATCGGTACCGGCGACCTGAGCGAACTCGCGCTCGGCTGGTGCACCTACGGGGTGGGCGACCATATGTCGCACTACAACGTCAATGCCAGCGTGCCCAAGACGCTGATCGCGCACCTTGTGCGCTGGGTGGCCGAGACCGGCGCCGTTGGCGCCGACGGCAGCCGGGTACTGCTCGACATCCTCGATACCGAGATCAGCCCCGAGCTGGTGCCTGGGAAAAACGGCAATGCGCCAGCGCAGCGGACAGAGCAGTTCATCGGCCCGTACGAACTGCAAGACTTCAATCTGTACTACATCCTGCGCTACGGGTTTGCGCCGTCCAAGGTCGCATTTCTCGCGCTTACTGCGTGGCAGGACAGAGAACGTGGCGTTTGGCCCGAGGAGGACCACGTCAAGCGCAACCAGTACGACCTGGCCGCGATCAAGCACAACCTTGGCATTTTCGTGCACCGGTTCTTCAAGACCAGCCAGTTCAAGCGGTCGTGCGTGCCCAATTCGCCCAAGGTCGGGTCGGGCGGGTCGCTCTCGCCGCGAGGCGATTGGCGTGCGCCCAGCGATTCCGAGGAAGTGGTGTGGAAGGCCGATCTCACCCGAATTCCCGATCGCACGGCCGATGCCTGACGCGAGGCGGCCGGCTACAATGACAGGATCTTCGAACTTCCGCCAGAATTCAACAAGGGTTCAGCCATGAAGCAAGTCACAGCCATCATCAAACCGTTCAAACTCGACGAGGTCCGGGAGGCGCTGGCCCAGGTGGGAGTCAATGGCCTGACCGTGACGGAAGTCAAGGGCTTCGGGCGGCAAAAAGGGCATACCGAGCTTTATCGCGGTGCCGAGTACGTCGTGGATTTCCTTCCCAAGATCCGCATCGAGCTCGTGATCGCCGACAGCCTGGTCGACCAGGCTGTCGAGGCCATCATCAAGGCAGCGCGTACGGGCAAGATCGGCGATGGCAAGATCTTCGTGACGCCCGTGGAGCAGGTCATCCGCATCCGCACCGGCGAAACCGGCGAAGCCGCGGTTTAATCGGTGCTCAGGGCCGGCCCCTCCTGCCGGCCCCGTTTTTGCAGCTTGGCGTAGTGATAATCCCAGACCTTCTGCAATAAGTGCGGCTTCCACAGGTTGGCGCGAATCTTCTCCTGCTGCGCCGCATCCAAGACCTGCGGCGCGCCCAGCTGGCTCGCCAGGTACTGCCTGTGGGCGGTTTCCTCCAGGTAGCAAGCCAGCACGAACACCTCCAGCACCCCTTCGGCGGCGACGACGGCGCCATGCGATTTCAGCATTGCGACGCGCGCATCGCCTAGGCACTCGGCCAACTCATCGCCCAATTCGCGCGTATTGATCGACGCCGTTTTCGGGAATTCGCGTATTTCTCCAAGCAGCGCTGCCTGCATGGTAACCGCTTCCACTTTGCGTCCGACGCTGCTAAAGAGCGTGGACCAGAGCGGATGCGTATGGGCAACGGCCCCGACATCGGGGCGACGCCGGTAGATGGACGCATGAATGTGGAATTCCATGGGAGGCTTGGGGCCGCCGTCGAGCGGCCTGCCCTCCAGGTCGACCTCGATGATGTCGTCGATCCCGATGGCGCTACGTACCGATGCGCCAGAGTTGATCAGGAAGCGATCGGGCCCCGTGCGTGCGCTGAAATGACCGTTGAAGTCGATGATGCCGGCAGCCTCCATCATCGCCAGCGCATCGGCGATGCGCCGGCGTGGATCGTCGGAGGAGTGAGTCGTGTGCATGCGTCGAGCCCCAGGTCAATCCAGCGTGATCTTGCTGGCGCGTATCACCCGCCCCCATTTTTCCGCTTCCTGCCGCATGAAACGTCCTGCCTCGGCAGAGGTGGCAACCAAGGGGGCGATGCCCATTTCTTCGAACTTCTTCTGGATGGCGGGAGAGGAAAGCACCTCATTGATTGCCCGCTCATATTTTTCGACCACCTCGCGCGGAGTGTTCGGCGGGGCGACGACGGCGTACCAGGCATTGGCCATCATCTGGCTCATCGACGGCGGACCGGCTTCGGCGAAGGTCGGCACCTCCGGCAGGACCGGCGAGCGCTTGTCGTCCGCCACGGCGAGAATGCGCAGTTTGCCGCTCTTGTGGTACTTGCCGCTGGAGCTGAGGGTGTCGAAGAACACCGTGACCTGACCGCCCAACAGGTCAACCAGGGCAGGGCCCGTGCCTTTGTAGGGGATGTGCAGCATGCTCGTGCCGGTCAATTGCATGAACAGTTCGGCGGCCAGGTGCGATGAGGATCCCGCGCCTTGCGAGGCAAAGGCGACCTTGCCGGGGTTGGCCCGAAGGTAGGCGATGAATCCGGCCAGGTCTTGGACGGGCAGGCTGGGGTGGATGGCGAGCACGTTGGGTACCGTGCCGAGCATCGCTACAGGCACCCATTGGGCAGGGTCGTAGCTGAGCCGTGGATACAGGTGCTGGTTGACCGCGATGGGGCCGTAGGGGGCGAACATCAACGTCGATCCGTCGGGAGGGCTCTTGAATGCTTGGTCTGCTCCGATATTGCCGTTGGCGCCCGGGCGGTTTTCCACGATGACGACGCCGAAGGCGGGTTGCAGCCCCTCGGCTACTAGGCGGGCGATGGTGTCCAGATTTCCGCTGGGCGGAAACGGGACGATCACGCGGAGCTGCTTGGGAGAGGCCCCCGCCGCGGCGGACCATGCAGCGCAGAGGGCGAGGCCCAATGCCGCGGCTCGGCGGATAAGAGAAAGTCTGAGCATGTTGGTGTCTCCATTGTTCGGGCGCGGATGCCGCGCACGCGCGGTTCTTGGCGCAGTGTATAGATTGAATCTATACTGGATCAAGATTGATTATTTAATCCATAAATCCGAAGGAACGGCCGAATGCCCAGTGCCAGGTCTGAATACCTCACCGCTGCACAGGCGGCAGAATTCCTGCAAGTGAAGGTCGCGTCGCTGTACTCCTATGTGAGCCGGGGCTTGATTCGTTCCGTCACGCAGCCTGGCACCCGCGCGCGGCTGTATTTCCGAGAGGATGTCGAGCGCGCTGCCACGCGCATGGGCGGGCGGGCAGGCATACCCGAGACCGTCGAGTCGGCCGTGCGCTGGGGGCAGCCGGTACTGACCACGTCGATCACCGACTTGTCGGAAGAGGGACCGCGCTATCGGGGGCGATTGGCAATCGAGCTTGCCCGGGCGGGCAGGAGTTTCGAATCCGTGGCCGAATTGCTATGGACGGGGGTGGATGTGCCGGGCCTGTTGGCGTGGGACGCCAGTTTTCCGCCGGCGAAGGTATTGGACGACATCGAGCGAACCGCGCAGCGGAGCGAGAGCCTGACCGGAGCGGGCCTGATGTCGCTGGCCTCCTCGGTGATGACGACGACCTTGTCCGGGAAACCGGATTTCGAGCGCGGAACGACGGCGGCGGATGCCGCGCGCCTGATTCGCCTTTGCGCATGCGCGATGGGGTTGCTGGGGCCCCGGAGGAAGGTGTTTCGGCCGAAGCGTGCCATGCCCATCGCCGAAATTCTCGCGCGCAGCCTTGCGGGCGATGAGCGGGTCGAGGAGCGCGCGGCCGTGATCAATGCCGCGCTCGTCGTGTGCGCGGACCATGAGCTCTCCCCTGCGACGTTCGCAGCCCGGGTCGCGGCTTCTGCGGGTGCTGACCCGGTGCGCGACAAGCCCCGCCGTTCAGGGCGGGGAAGGATAGCGCGGACGGCGCAGCCGTCCTTGTCTTT
>NZ_CALFCW010000073.1:0-4132 GCF_937950555.1 uncultured Pigmentiphaga sp.
CACGCGCACGGAATTCGAGCGCTGGAGCCGCGTCATCAAGACCGAGGGCATCAGCCCGGAATGATGGGCATGGGGCCACGGCGCTGAACACACAAGCGGACCTGCGCAAAGAAAAAAGCCTCCGGTTTCGGAGGCTTTTTTGTCGCCGCACTGGCTGCCGCGTTACGGGCTCAGCCGAGCTTGCCGTGGCAGTGCTTGTACTTCTTGCCACTGCCGCAGGGGCATGGCTCGTTGCGGCCCACCTTGCGCATGACGTTCTGCACCGTCCCGGCGGCGCCGTGCGATGCGGTATTGGCGTTCGCCGCGGCCAGCGCTTCGTCGTAGTCGGAATGGTGGTACTGCACGTTCTGAACTTGCGGCGCCTCTTGTTCCGCCTGCTCGACCTGCTCTGCCGTTTGCACGCGCACCGTCATCAGCACCTTGATCACATCGTTGCGGATGCGGTCGAGCATGTTGGAGAACAGCTCGAAGGCCTCGCGCTTGTATTCCTGCTTGGGGTTCTTCTGCGCATAGCCGCGCAGGTGGATGCCCTGGCGCAGGTGATCCAGCATCGCGAGATGCTCGCGCCAATGGGTGTCGATGTACTGCAGCAGGATCGAGCGTTCGAACTGATTCCACATCTCGGCGCCCACCAGGGCGACCTTGGCCTCGTAGGCCTCGGTGGCAGCCTTCAGGACCCGTTCGAGCAGGTCTTCGTCCGTCAGGTTGGCTTCGCTCTCGAGCATGGAGGCGAGCGGCAGCTGGATCTGCCAATCCAACTCCAGCGTCTTCTCCAACCCGGGGACGTCCCACTGTTCTTCGACCGAGTCTTCGGGTATGTACTGGCGGAACACCTCGGTGAAGGTGGCGTTGCGCAAATTGGCGATCATGTCGCCGACCGACTCGGCCTCCAGCACCTCGTTGCGCTGCGCATAGACGACCTTGCGCTGGTCGTTGGCGACGTCGTCGTATTCGAGCAGCTGCTTGCGAATGTCAAAGTTGCGGGCTTCGACCTTGCGTTGCGCCGACTCGATGGAGCGGGTCACCATCCCGGCCTCGATGGGTTCGCCCTCGGGCAGCTTGAGCCGTTCCATGATGGCCCGCACGCGATCCCCGGCGAAGATGCGCATGAGCGGATCTTCCAGCGACAGGTAGAAGCGCGAGGAACCCGG
This sequence comes from uncultured Pigmentiphaga sp., assembly GCF_937950555.1. Taxonomy (NCBI): domain Bacteria; kingdom Pseudomonadati; phylum Pseudomonadota; class Betaproteobacteria; order Burkholderiales; family Alcaligenaceae; genus Pigmentiphaga; species uncultured Pigmentiphaga sp. The sequence continues at coordinate 1,152 of NZ_CALFCW010000073.1, forward strand.
GTCGCCCTGGCGTCCGGCGCGGCCGCGCAGCTGGTTGTCGATGCGGCGGGATTCGTGGCGCTCGGTGCCGATGATGCGCAGGCCACCGGCGGCCTTGACCTGCTCGTTCAGCGGTTTCCACTCTTCGCGCACCTTGGCGATGCGGGCGGCCTTCTCCTCTTCGCTCAGGGTTTCGTCGGCACGGATCAGGTCCACCTGCTTGTCGACGCTGCCGCCCAGCACGATGTCGGTACCGCGGCCCGCCATGTTGGTGGCGATGGTGATGCGGCCGGGCTTGCCGGCTTCTGCCACGATCTCGGCCTCGCGGGCATGGTGCTTCGCGTTCAGGACCTCATGCTTGAGCCCGGCCTGGGTCAGCATGGCCGACAGCAGCTCGGAGTTCTCGATGCTGGTGGTCCCCACCAGCACGGGCTGGCCACGCTTCTGGCAGTCGCGGATGTCTTCCAGAATGGCGTTGTACTTTTCGCGCGCCGTCTTGAAGACCTGGTCGTTCTGATCCACGCGGATCATGGGCCGGTTGGTCGGAATGATGACGGTTTCGAGCCGGTAGATTTCCTGGAACTCGTAGGCTTCCGTGTCGGCCGTACCGGTCATGCCGGCCAGCTTCTCGTACATCCGGAAGTAGTTCTGGAAGGTAATCGAGGCCAGCGTCTGGTTTTCGTTCTGGATCTTGACCCCTTCCTTGGCCTCGACCGCCTGGTGCAGGCCGTCGGACCAGCGGCGGCCGACCATCAGGCGCCCGGTGAACTCGTCGACGATGATGACTTCACCGTTCTGCACCACATAGTGCTGGTCGCGGAAGAACAGGTTGTGTGCCCGCAGGGCAGCCATCAGGTGGTGCATCAAGCTGATGTGGCGCGGGTCGTACAACGACTCGCCCGGCGGCAGCAAGCCTTGGCGCTCCAGGATCTGCTCGGCCTTTTCGTGGCCGGCCTCGGACAAGTAGACCTGGCGGTTTTTCTCGTCCACCCAGAAGTCGCCCGGAGGCTCGGGTTCGTTCGGCTTGGGTTCGGACGGCATCCGGGTGAGCAGCGGCGGCACCGCGTTCATCCGGATGTAGAGCTCGGTGTGGTCCTCGGCCTGGCCGGAGATGATCAACGGCGTGCGGGCCTCGTCGATCAGGATGGAGTCCACCTCGTCGACCACCGCATAGAACAGCGATCGCTGGCGCCGATCCTCCACGCGGTATTCCATGTTGTCGCGCAGGTAATCGAACCCGAACTCGTTGTTCGTTCCGTAGGTGATGTCTGCCTGATACGCAGCCTTCTTTTCCTCGTTGGGTTGCTGCGAAACCACCACCCCGACGCTCAACCCGAGGAAACGGTATAGCCGCCCCATCCAGGCGGCATCGCGCTGGGCCAGGTAGTCGTTGACCGTCACCACGTGCACGCCCCGGCCGGCCAGCGCGTTCAGGTAGACGGGCAGCGTCGCCACCAGCGTCTTGCCTTCGCCGGTACGCATTTCAGCGATGCGGCCGGTATGCAGGACGATCCCGCCCAGCAACTGGACGTCGAAGTGGCGCATGCCCAGCACCCGCTTGCCGGCTTCGCGGACGACCGCAAAGGCTTCGGGCAGGAGGTCGTCGAGCGACTCTCCGTTTTGATAGCGTTGCTTGAACTCTTGCGTGCGGGCTGCAAGTTGCTCGTCGCTGAGTGCGGCGGTCTGGGGCTCCAGCGCGTTGATGCGACTGACCAACTTGCCGAACTGCTTCAACAACCGGTCATTGCGGCTGCCGAAAATTTTCTTGAGCAGAGAGGAAACCATGCGCGATTTTTGCAAGCAACCAGGACGCCAGGCTCATGCCTGGCCTCCCAGCCGGGATATGGGATAAGCCAGCCAGTTTAGCACCGTGGGAGGCGCTTGAATCGCACATCCCCGCGGGCCGGGCAACCCGGCCCGTCCGGGTCCGGCGGCGGCACGGCCCACCGGGGGCCTTAATCCCGGGTCAGCTTGGCCTCCTTGACGATGCGCGCCATCAGTTGCCGGTCTTCGGCGAACAGTTTGGAGAACGCATCGACGCCCATGGCGTCGGGCGCCACGCCCTGGGTGGCCAGGCGTTCCTGGATGACCGGCAGCTTCAGGACCTTGGCGACCGCGGCGTTGATCTTCTCCACCGTGGCTGGCGGCATACCGGCCGGCCCCAGCAGCCCGAACCACGATTCGAATACATAGGAAGGCAACCCCGCCCTGGCGACGGGCGGCACGTCCGGCAGCAGCGGCGAGGGCTGGCTGGACGTCACGCCTATGATCCGCAGCCGCTTGTCCTGCAGATAGGCGCCTACCCCCGCATTGGGCACGATAACCGCCTGCGCCCGCCCGCCGGCCACGTCGTTGGCGGCTTCCTGGGTCGACTTATAGGGAATGTGCAGCATGTCCAGCCCGGCGGCGCTGAGGAAATAGGCCATGGCCAGGTGCGTGGAGCTGCCGATCCCCGCCGATCCGTAGTTGAGCTCGCCGGGGCGCTTCCTGGCGTAGTTAATGAACTCGGCCACGTTCTTGGCCGGCAGGTTCCCGTTGATCATCAGCACATAGCTTTGCGTGCCGATATTGGCCACCGGCTGGAACTCCTTGATCGGATCATAGTGCGGCTTGGCGCCCAGCTCCGCGGTGACGAAGTGGCTGGAAGCGGCCATGAGCAACGTGCGGCCGTCGGGCTCGGCGCGCGCCACAGCGGCGGTGCCGATCGCGCCGCCCGCACCGGGCCGGCTTTCGATGATGATCGTCTGGCCCAGCTCCTGGCCCAGCTCCTGGCCCAGCTCCTGGTAAAAGGTGCGCGCCAGCAGTTCACGCGCGCCGCCGGGTGCGAACGGAACGATGATGCGGGTCACCTGTCCGCCCATCTGGGCCTGCGCCGGGTACGGCGAAACAACGGCCGCCATGCAGGCGGCCAGGATTGCGATCCATTTCATGGTGTCTCCTGAGGTTCTCGAAACTCGAAGATCGGAAGAGCGTCGTGTAGGGAAAGAGTGTAGATCTCGGTG
>NZ_CALFCW010000074.1:0-12773 GCF_937950555.1 uncultured Pigmentiphaga sp.
GATGAACGCTTGCAGCATGGCGAGAGCGCGCTTGGTTGCCTCAGCCCTGATTGCCGCGTTGGCATCCAACCAACGGATCACTTTATCCCGACGGATTTCATTTAACGGCTGCGACAGCAGCTCATGCAGGATGCCGGGCTGGGTCTTGGAGCCCATTCCTGGCCGTCGGCCACGAGTGATCGGTGTCCCGCCGGGGCTTACGGCCCGCCTGTGGTCTTCTGTGTAGCGGGCGGTCCAGTGTGGGGCCCGGGTCTGTACATACTCGTCCCAGGCGACAAGCGCTAGCTGTCGCGCCTGAACTGTCTGTCGGTAGGCCTTTTGTTCGGCGGCGATGCGTTCTGCCTTTTCCTGTCGAGGATCGCGCCCAGCATCTATGATGGCCTTGAGACGACGTGCCTCTTTACGCGCTTCTTCAACGGTCCAGGTCTTGGGGTCGCCGATGCTCATGCGCACGACTTCGCCTGCGAGCTTGCCTTGGAATATGAAGGTCTTGCTGCCGGCGGTCGCGCGCAGTCCGAGTCCTGGCTGTTCCGAGTCTCGTAGGAAGGCCTGTTGTTTGCCGGGCGGACAGGTGAAATCGTCGATACGTTTGGGGGTGAGTCGAACGCGGGACATGGTTCTGTGTACCCTCTGTGTACCCCTAATGTACCCCAAATTGTCCCATTTCGTTCATGTTCGATCAATGTCGATGATGCGGTGTTGCAAATATAAGTCATTGATAAATAACGAATTTATCGATATTTTTCAACGGTCATCAACACCAATCAACGTTCTTATTCTGCCACTTGTAATGAGAAGGTCGAGGGTTCGATTCCTTTCACCGGCACCAGCCAAATCGGGCAGTTAGGGAGGGATTCCCTAGCTGCTTGTCCCATCCGTTCTCATGCCCGAAGCAGCGCTGCGCATCGCTAGTTAGCAAAGCAAGGGCGTTCAGCTAGCTCCCCGAAAAGCGTCAAGCAAACAACCGAAGCTCTGCGGGCACGAGGGTGATGCCATCCTGTTTCCCTGTTTCCGTACATTCATTGCCGTCTCCCGTGGTCAATAGCGAGCGCAGTGCGCTACGCGCGCTGAGTGTGGGGCGAGCATGATTGTTCTTGCACGTGGATAGATCGCGCAATAGCGGGATCAGCTAGCTGCGATGCCTGCGGGTATTTCGGACTCAGTTCGTGGCGATTATCGGGTAGATGTTTATCATCTATTTAAGGGATAGGCGGACATAATGAGAAATCCGCGGAATGATGCGGCTAGGCGATCGTGAACGGTAAGTGTTTTCCAGAGTTTTGGAAAAAGCTGTCGCATATAAAACTAGAACCGGACTTATGACAGTGAAAGCCGGTTGTTGACTTCGTGCGGTTCTGCTGGTCATAAGTCGGGGTAGTCGGGTGTAACGCGTTAGGGAGTGTTATGGCTCGTCGCTGAACGGACAATTGGGCGAGCGTGCATGAGTCTGCTTCCAGCAGATCAGTATCTCTAGCCGGGCTCGAAAGAAGGCACCGGTAAGTACTAGCAGCTTCAACCATATGTTTCATAGAAGAAAAACTACATCTTCCCAACGTAACCCAAGCCCGGCAGTCGATTTTTCTGTATGTCCAGCCAAGACTTTTCTGCGCAGCGACGGAAGCACCGTCCCGGGCCGCCGCGTCGCTGAGCATTGCCAAATCGTCGGGTCGGTCGCGCGACGACTGATCGAGTTCTATCCGCCTGCATTACAAAAGGCGCTGTTTCCTCCCGATGCTCCGTTCGTTGCAGCTTGCCACGATATTGGTAAAGTCAGCCCGGCCTTCTTGGAAAAATTGCGCCAGGCATGCAGCGGCGGAATGGAGGATATTCCTCGACAGCCCATCTCGCCCGACCTCGAAAAACAGTGGGGCGGCCACGCTGGCGTAAGCCAGGTCGCTGCCAAGGCGCTCGGCGCGCCGGAGTGGGTGCCTGAGATCCTGGGGCAGCACCACGGATTTTCCCCAGACAGCCTGCTGGTCGGCAAACGCGCCGACGCGGAAATTTTCGGAGGTGAGGCGTGGCAAGCACAACGCGCTGCCCTGGTGCAAGAACTCCGGCGGCGCTTGGAAATGCAATGGCCAAAGATCGACAATCCCGTCCAAGCGAGGCTATTGGCGGGATTGACCAGCGTTGCAGATTGGATCGGTTCCGGCCGCCACTTCGAAGATCCGGAACAGGATTGGCAACCGTTGATCGAGCGGGCTTTGCAAGAGGCAGGTTGGGTAAAGCCTTCTTACCGCAGCGGGCTGAGTTTCGCGGATGTCTTTGGATTCGAGCCTCGGGCAGTACAAAAGCAGCTGGTCGAAATAGCTCGCGAACCCGGCGTCTATGTCCTGGAAGCTCCGATGGGGCTGGGAAAGACAGAGGCGGCGCTCTATGTGGCGTACAAAATGCTGGTTGGCGGCTATGCCAGTGGTGTTTACTTCGCCCTGCCGACGCAACTGACTTCCAACAAAATCTACGAACGCTTCAACGCATTCCTCGCGCAGATCTTGGCGCCAGAATGTCCTCACCGCCAAGCATTGCTGCTACACGGCAAGGCATGGCTGCAGGCCACGGACATGGGGGAAGAAGGTTGTCCGGGAGGGGCGTGGTTCAACCAGGCAAAGCGAGGCCTGCTGGCGCCGTTTGCGGTGGGCACGGTCGACCAGGCCCTGATGGCCGCCATGAATGTCAAGCATGGCTTCGTCCGAGCCTTTGGTTTGGCCGGCAAGGTGGTGATTCTGGACGAGGTGCATACCTACGATGCCTATACGGGTACGCTGCTCGATGCCTTAGTGGCCATGCTGCGCGGCCTGCGCTGTACGGTCATTATCCTGAGTGCCACGCTCAATCAAGACCGGAGGGCGCAGCTCCTCCAAGCTTCGACGCACAGTCGAGGCTACCCACTGATCACGGCGCTGCGAGGCACCCTCGACGCACCTAGGGTAGAGGAGTACGAAGCCGAGCCTCCGCCATCGACACAGGTCCAGCTACGGCTGGTGCAAGACGAAGCATCGGCGCTGCAAGCGGCGCTAGATCGTGCCGCGGAAGGCCAGTACGTGCTGTGGATCGAGAATACGGTCGATGCCGCACAGGATCGCTATCTGGACCTGGCGGCGCGCGCCCACGAACTTGGCGTGGAATGCGGGTTGTTGCATTCTCGATTTACCGCTGCGGATCGCCAGCGCATCGAGGATGCCTGGGTCGGCCTGTACGGAAAATCCGGCTGGTCGCGGCGCGCAGAGAGAGGGCGGATTTTCGTCGGCACTCAGGTGCTGGAACAGTCGCTGGACATCGACGCAGATTTTCTGGTGACCGCTTTCGCTCCAACAGACATGTTGGTGCAGCGCCTTGGGCGCCTGTGGCGGCACAACGGGACCCCGCGCCCTTCGTCGGCGGTGTGCGAGGCCTGGGTGCTGGCGCCCGATACGGAGCAGGCCGTTGCCCAGCCCATGCTGGCCTTTGGTGGCAGTGCTTTCGTGTACGCACCATACGTGTTGTGCCGGAGTCTCCAAGTTTGGCGAACGTTGACCCAGGTCACGCTACCAGACGACATTCCAATCTTGATCGACGCTACCTATATGCCACGCGCGGAACAGGGCGCCATGGCACGCTGGCTGCGCGAGTTGGAGCACGGGGTGCCCAGCGCACCGGGGCGGCCAAGCCGAAAAGGCCGCCAGACCTTGCAGCGGCTGGCGCGCATCGGGTTGGCACGTGATGGCAAGACCTTGTCGGACGTCGACGCACCGACTCGCTATAGCGAAAGCGAAACCCGCGAGGTGTTGCTTCTGCGCAGGTTGCATTACGACAGTGCTACTCAGACCACATTCCTGACGTTACTGGATGGTTCCACGCTTCAATTGCCGATACAAAGGCATCGTCTAGACAGACAGGGGTGGAAGGCCCTGACCGCCCAGCTCATGCAGCAACAAGTTCCCGTGCGTGCCGCCGATGCTCCTTTGGCGCCCTCTCGCTCGGAGCTCCAAAAGCTCGGCTTTGGTCACTGTTTTTATTTAGGAAGCCCAAACTGGGAAGACGATGTCTGTAGCTTGCATGTATGTCTCGTGGACGAAGCCGGTACGCTCCAGGGGCTGTACGGCGCCGCGGTGCATGAACGCTATCGGCTGGAGTACCGGGCGGACCTCGGGTACCGACGGCTCAAGAGCATATGACAGTCGAGGAGATGACGACTAATGGAGCGACGATTCAACCTCATCGATGAACCCTGGTTGCCCATCGTGGATGTGGGGCGGGTGAGTCTGCGGGAGGTTTTCAGCAATTCTTCTTATCGTGCGCTCGGGGGGAATCCAGTACAGAAAATTGCGTTGATGAAACTGCTGCTAGCGATCGCGCAGGCGGCATGTACCCCTGAAGACGAACCGCAATGGGAGGCGTTGGGAACTGACGGGCTCGCACGGCATTGCTTAGCCTATTTGGAGCGATGGCACGATCGGTTCTTTCTGTATGGCGACCAGCCCTTCTTGCAGATGCCTGCCATCGAGAAGTTGATTGCCGAGCGAACGAGAAAACGGCTGCTTACGGCCAAGACGCCAGGGAAAATCGTGGAGATTGAGGCAACCGGGCGCCCTAAGAACTATGGGGCAGGCTTCTATCCCGACCTACCCAGCGAGAACAATACAGAATTTTCCTACACGATGTCCGCTCGGGAACTGTCCGATGCAGACAAGGCACTGTTCTTGGTTTCGCTGATGAACTTTGCGTTCGGCGGGAAAAGGGTGGAGTCTGACCTGGTATCCCTCGGCGGCGACGCATTGGGAAACCGATATACGGCGCCGGCCGGACCGAGCCTGGGAGGATGGGCCGGGCAATTGCACTGCTTCCCGCTGGCAGATTCCGTGCTGGGAAGCCTGTGGGTCAATCTGCTGACCAGATCCGATATCCAGGGCCTCAATTACTGGAGCGAGGTTGGAACTCCCCTGTGGGAAAAAATGCCAGCGTCAGAAAGCGATGATGTCGCCAACGCTTATCGCAGCACTTATCTGGCAAGTCTCTTGGCGTTATCGCGTTTTGTCTTGCTGAAAGACGACGGACTGTTTTACCTGGACGGAATACGGTATCCCAAAGTCTCCGACGGGTGGATGGAATCCAGCCTGTTGGTCGACAAAACGCAGAACCCCTTCAAGGTTAAGTATGTGGATCCCGAAAGAAGGCCGTGGAGGGAGCTCGAGGCCATGTTGGCCTATAACGTCTTGGGGACATCGAAAGGCTTTGAATGCATCGCCCTGAAAGTAGGCGTGAGCAGGTTGGCAGAGAAGTTCGGATTCTTCTCCATATGGAGCGGGGGAATCAAAGTTTCATCGAACTCAGGGGACCAGTCCGTCAAGCAAAGTGACGACTTCGTGGAGTCGCAGGTTTGGCTGCATAGCGACTTACTCGGCCAAACCGAGTTTGCCCAGCTTCAGGCCGAAATGGCAGTTCTCGAAGACCTTGCAAAAGTTGTGTACGGCTGTGTTGCGGCTTACTACAAGGCATTGAAGGTCGATGGCAAACAGACGGCGCAAGAGGCAGTGCACCGGTTTTGGCAAATGTGCGAACGTGACGTGCAATCCCTGCTCGATCATTGCAGTAATGGGGAAGAGCATCGGGCGGTGCGCCAGAAGTTGCGTTCCGGATTTATGGGGTACGCGTTGCGGATTTTCGACCAGCTTTGTCCCCAAGAGACCGCCCGCCAGCTCGAGGCCTGGGCGAAAAGCCGCCCGCGCCTTGGCAAGTACCTGAAAGAGGAGGATTGATTCATGTCCCAGCAAGACCGAGCCTCAGCTAGCCGTGAAGAGCGCTTCGTGGAGTATGTGCTGGCCGGCATCCAGAAGGACAAAGGATTGGCGGCGCGCCTGCGTCGCGCAGACAACCCTGCTACCGAGTTCCAAAGCTGGGACGTTCTTGCCGGCTTTGGCATCGACCTGGAAAACGCTGCGCAACGCTTGAGCTACGCCACGGTAGCCGCTGCGATGGCGAGGGCAAAGGCGGCTGGCAACGGCAATATGAGGCTGGGGGAGGCCATTGCCGCTTGCTACGGCGACGTTCAGGACAGCCAGGCCCAGACGAAGCTGCGCCGGGTGCTGGCGTGTGACAACGTGCCTGAGTTGTGCCGGATCCTGCGTCCGGTATTGACGCTCATTGAGAGTCGCATCGCGGGGATGTCGCTGGATTACGCAAGGTTGCTGCGGCAGATGTCCCGGTTTGCCTGGGACGCGCAAGCCGTCAGGGCCGAATGGGCACAGGAATTTTATGGACGTGTCCGGGATACCGCGGGGCGGGAGGCACCATGAACCTCATTGCCAGCATCCTCCACCTGGATCGCACGGCGGTCAAAGCGCTCCGCATCACTGATGCCTATTCCGTACACCGCGTGGTGTACAGCCTTTTTGAGGATGTACGCAGCGATGCGCAGAAAGCGGGCAGTGAGTCGAGCGGGATTCTGTACGCAGACCAGGGCGGCGATTTTCATCAACGGACGATTTTATTGCTTTCGGACAGGGCGCCGGCTAGTAGCGTCGACGGACGGCATGGCTTGGTGCGGAGCCGCGCCATACCGGACGATTTTTTGTGTCACGGGCGCTACCGTTTCAAAGTCATCGTCAACCCCACCCGGCGAGACAGTGCCAGCCGCAAGCTAGTACCCATCAAAGGGCGTGAGTCCGTATCGGATTGGTTCATGGCGCGCGCGCCTAAGAGCTGGGGTTTCGCCGTCAGTCCGCGGCATTTGCAGGTAGATCGGATCCAGGTACTGCAGTTCAAGGACAAGGCACAGCGTAGCGTCACGCTATCCCAAGCCACCGTGCAGGGCGTCCTCGATGTGACGGACCCGGAGCAATTCCAGCACAGCTTCCGCTGCGGCATCGGCCGGGGGCGGGCCTTTGGTTGCGGTTTGCTGCAGCTCGTTCCCCTCGTTCTATCCTCTTCCATTTGAGAATTAGGAAACCTTCACCATGGACAAAGCCTACAAGAACCTCCGCATCGAGTATCACATCCTGCAGTCTTTCCCCGTGACTTGCCTCAACCGGGACGACGTCGGTGCTCCCAAGACCGCCGTGGTAGGCGGGGTCACCCGGGCAAGAGTGAGCTCGCAATGCTGGAAGCGCCAAGTACGCCTCGCTATGCACGAGTTCGGTGTCAAACTGGGCACGCGGACGAAGCATGCCGCGAGCATCTTCGCCCAAGCTTGTAGACAAGCCGGGGCCGACGAAGCACAGGCGCAGGCCTGCGGCCAAAAACTGGCCGGCTCGCTCTCTGACGACACGTTACTGTTCATCAGCGAGACTGAGGCAGCTGCGTTTGCTGCCTATGCCAAGGAGAATGGTTTCGACGCAGAGAAGCTCAAAGACAAGGAGCTCGGGAAAATTGCGAAGAAGGCTTTGAATCCCGCCCAGGATGCGCTGGATATTGCTTTATTCGGCCGCATGGTGGCCAAGGCTACGGACATGAACGTGGAAGCGGCGGCTTCGTTTTCGCACGCCATCTCTACGCACCGGGTCAGCAATGAAGTGGAGTTCTTCACTGCCCTCGATGACCTGCAAGAGGAGCCGGGTTCGGCACACATGGGCAGCTTGGAGTTCAACTCAGCCACGTACTACCGATACGTCAGCCTGGACCTGGGCCAGTTGGCTGACACGCTCGGCATCTCTCACAGCGGCAACACCGATGACCTCAAGAAAGCCATCGCTGTCTTTACCCAGGCCTTGTTTGTCGCGATCCCCACTGCCCGGCAAACCACGCAATCCGGGGCATCTCCATGGGAGTTTGCTCGCGTTCTCATACGCAAAGGGCAACGCCTGCAAGTGCCATTCGAGCAACCCGTCAAAGCCAATGGCTCTGGTTATTTGCAACCCAGCAAAGAGGTGCTCAAGAGTTATCTCGACAGTAAGGAAAAATTGTGTGGTTCCTTGTTCGGAAAGGTCGCCGCTTACGATTGGGGAGAGGACGAAAGCTTTAACATCGATTCGCTGATCACCGCCTTGCAAAGCCACGTGCAGTGAGGTTCCTATGGCGAATCCTTATCTTCTGCTTTGGTTGGAAGGTCCGCTGCAAGCCTGGGGCCACGACTCCAGGTTCGGGCGCAGAGACAGTCTGGATTTTCCGACCAAGTCCGGGGTGCTTGGGCTGCTGTGCTGCGCGCGCGGGGCAGGTGGCCCACAGTCGGAATGGTTGGCCGCATGGGCAGACTTGGACATGCAGGTCGAGGGCTACGTGCCGCGAGACGAAAAAGGTCGCCCGTTGGCGCGGCTTCCTTTACTGCGGGACTTTCACATGGTCGGCAACGGCTACGACGATGGCGATCCCTGGCAAACGCTGCTGATTCCCAAGAAGCGGGATGGCAGCAAGGCAGTGGGGGGCGGCGCGAAGCTGACGTTTCGCTACTACGTACAGGACATGGCCTATGCAGTGGCGATACAGGCTCCAGCGTCGCTGTTCGAAGAAACCGTCGCAGCGTTGCAGATGCCTGTGTGGGACTTGTACCTCGGGCGGAAGAATTGTGCGCCCACCGAATTCATCTATCAGGGGCTGTTCGATAGCGCCGAGGCGGCGTTACGGGCTGGCGCAGACCTGGCAGAGAAAAAGAATAGGTGGTTGGCATTGCGTGTGCTCCAAGGGGAGCACGAAGGCGAGGTCGTGGTGCTTAACGATGTGCCAGTTCGGTTCGGGCCGGTCAAGAGTTATCGGAACCGGCGCGTGACCGTGCAACGACCAGAGATGCCCATGCTCAGCCGAGCGCAGCAATGACGTCAGATCAGCGTTTGTTCATCAAGATCACACGCGACTCCCTGCCCCAGGTGAAAGATAAATATCCGTTTATTTATCTAGAGCGGGGACGTTTGGAGGTCGATGACAGTAGCGTCAAATGGATCGATTCCGATGGGCACGTTGTTCCCCTGCCCGTGGCGACTATCAATGCCTTGCTCCTCGGGCCGGGAACGACTATTACCCACGAAGCCATCAAGGCAGCTACAGCGGCAAATTGTCCCGTCTGTTGGGTCGGAGAGGACAGTCTGCTGTTCTATGCCGCAGGCTTTTTGCCCACGGCAGACACCCGCAACATGAAATTGCAGCTCAGCCTTGCTGCGGATCCCGTCAAATCCCTGGAGGTCGCACGGCGCATGTTTGCCCGGCGCTTTCCCGATGTGGACTTGGAGAACAAATCCCTACCCGAAATGATGGGGATGGAGGGGAATCGCGTGCGGAGTTTGTATGAGCAAAAAGCCGAGCAGTATCAGGTGGGATGGCAGGGCCGCCGGTTTACGCCCGGGAAATTTGAAGCGAGCGACTTGACCAATCAGATCCTGACCGCTGCCAATGCCGCGCTATATGGCATCTTGAGCTCCGCCGTGCACAGTATGGGTTATTCACCGCACATCGGTTTCATTCACTCAGGCAGCCCTTTGCCGTTCGTATACGATTTGGCTGATTTGTACAAGGAGGAGCTTTGTATTGACCTGGCTTTTGCGCTAACGAGGGAGCTCGCGGGGCGCTACGACAAATACAAAGTGGCCGCGAGTTTTCGCGAGAGAGTTATCGAAATGGACTTATTGGCCAGAATTTCAGAAGACATTACGGAGATGCTAGGGAGCGGACGTGCTCGTCGTTATCGCAAATGACCTTCCTCCCGCGGTACGGGGTCGAATGAAGCTATGGTTCATTGAACCTAGGCCCAACGTTTTTGTGTCGGGCATCAAGGACTCCGTGGCAACGAGCGTCGTCGAATATCTTCATAAGCACTGCCCGCCTGAGTCTGGAGTGCTGCTCATCAAGTCTATTAGTAGGGCCCCCGGCTTTGAGATGCGCATCATTGGCCCGCCTCGCAAACCTCCGATCAAAATTTCAGGTTTGGAGCTTATCGTCGAAACCCTGAAATTGGACTGATGCACTAGATCTAGTGAATCAGCATGGTTTCGACACTAGATAGCACTGTCTTCCCCACGTGCGTGGGGGTGTTTCCAAATCGCCGTCAACCTCGCGAGCGCGGATTTCGTCTTCCCCACGTGCGTGGGGGTGTTTCCTTTGCCGTGTTTAGCCCAGGGTGAACATCTAAGTCTTCCCCACGTGCGTGGGGGTGTTTCCAAAGGGATGGATTAGATAAAGCCCGAAACTGGGTCTTCCCCACGTGCGTGGGGGTGTTTCTCCGTGGAGGAGGACTGAATGACGGTGTACGAAGTCTTCCCCACGTGCGTGGGGGTGTTTCCCCGGTTCTGCAGAAGTGCGACCCGATCAGCGTGTCTTCCCCACGTGCGTGGGGGTGTTTCCCAACGACCGAAGTTATCCATCTCTCTACGCAGGTCTTCCCCACGTGCGTGGGGGTGTTTCCGCTTGTCCGCCTGCTTGCGCTCCAACTCGTCCAGTCTTCCCCACGTGCGTGGGGGTGTTTCTACCAGCTCCGCGACCAAGAAATCCTCAATGCAGTCTTCCCCACGTGCGTGGGGGTGTTTCTTCGTCGGCATCCATGCCAAGCTCGCGGGCAATGTCTTCCCCACGTGCGTGGGGGTGTTTCCCTCCCCATGTGTACTTCGGCACGCTACAGCGGGTCTTCCCCACGTGCGTGGGGGTGTTTCCCACGCGAATCGAACGGAAGGTACGCGCCAGAGGTCTTCCCCACGTGCGTGGGGGTGTTTCTGCGGATTGCAAGTGGCGAAGCGACTGCTGGACGTCTTCCCCACGTGCGTGGGGGTGTTTCCTCAGGCATACCAACCACGCTCACCTCAAGCGGGTCTTCCCCACGTGCGTGGGGGTGTTTCTTCGAGCGCGGGGGCGGGGTGCGAGGGGTTCTGGTCTTCCCCACGTGCGTGGGGGTGTTTCCCGCATCGTCGCCGATGGACTGGGCGGCCCCGAGTCTTCCCCACGTGCGTGGGGGTGTTTCCAGGTTGATGAGGGTGCCGTTCTTGGGGGTGTAATCTTCCTCCCGGTCGTGGGCTGGTTCTATGAAGAACGGGGTGGGGGAGCGTGCAGGGCTGACTGGCCGGTGGGAACGACGTTACGTGCACCGCGTCGTCGGGACTTTCAAGGCGCTATGATGTACCCGCTGCGGCCGAGAGCACCTCCGATATGGGCAGGGTAAGTTCGTGCGGAGGCCGGCTTGAATAATCGAATATCTAACCGCGAATCACCCCTGAGGCAGTACTCAATTCCTTTCGAGGTGGTCCGCGCCAAAGGGCTTTGCCTTTATTCGTTCTTCGCCTTGCTTTTCACGATCTTCGCCAACTCGCCCCAGCGTTTGAAGTCGGCCTGCATCGTCGAGGCGAGCTTCTCCCCTGGTTCAGGCTTTGCCGTCAGGCCTTGCTTGTCGATGACGCTCAACACGTCGGGGGTGGCCATTGCCTTTGCCACTTCTGCATAAAGCGTGTCGATGAGTTCAGGCGAGGTACCTGCCGGCGCGAACAAGGCAATCCATGCGGTATCGAGATTCGCGCCTTTGACACCTTGTTCTTCAAAAGTCGGGACTTCGGGCGCATATTTCACGCGGTCGCTCTGGGCGATGCCGAACAGCCGGACTTTGCCTGCCTTGGCGTAGGGCAGTGCGAAGTGCAGGGGGACCATCATCATGTCGATTTGGCCGCCTATCACATCGGTGACCGCGCCGGCGGAACCCTTGTACGGAACGTGGACCATGCTGGTTCCCGTGCCGGATTGCAGCAGTTCCATGCCGATGTGCTGCGGGGTACCAGTGCCGGGTGAGGCGTACGTGTATTTGCCGGGATTGGCCTTCAAGGTGCGTATTGCTTCGTCCAGCGTTTTCGCAGGGAATGACGGGTTCGCGATGAGCGCGAAGGTAGCGATGGCGAGTTGCCCGACCGGAACGAAGTCCTTGAACGGATCGTAGGGGACGTGATCCTGGAAGTGGACATTGGTGATGATGGTATCGGCGGTCATCAGGAGCGTGTTTCCGTCAGGCGCAGCGTTCGCCACGGCTGCCATGCCGATGGATCCGCTGGCACCTGGCCGGTTTTCTACGACGACGTGTTTCCCTAGCTTCTCGGTTAATTTCGGCCCGATCGTCCGGGCGAGGGTGTCAGCGGCCGTTCCCGGGGTGAACGGAACAACGATCTTGATGATCCGGGAGTTGGGTGTGCCCTGGGCGTGCCCTTCCGCGGAATAAGTCGATCCGATGGCGGCCAGTCCGAGTGCAATGATGGACGCAAGCGTCGCGCGTTTGGAAAAATTCAGTCTCATCTTCCTCTCCGTGCGCTTGCCCGAGGCGATGCCCCGGGGCGCGCAACATGGTTTTGCTTTATACGGTTTCTGCTTGGGCGGGGTCGTACTGCAGGGGTACGGTCAATGGGTCGTAGTTGTAGAGCCAGCTGTTGCGCTCTTTGGTGATGTCCCGCTTTTGGAAGGACTTGCGCATTTCGTCGACATTCTCGATTCGATAGATCCCGCGCATGCCCGCTGATTCATTGACGATGCGGCTGGTGCGGGGAATGCGCGCGCGCTCGTACATCTTTAGCGCTTCGGGCAGGGAGCCGGCCTCGACGATCGCGCGCGTGAGCACTGCGGCGTCTTCGATTGCCATCACTGCGCCCTGGGCCATGTAAGGCAAGGTCGGATGGGCGGCATCCCCGAGCAGGGTGACGCGGTCGGTGCTCCAGTGCGAGGTCGCGGGCCGGCTGTTCAAGGTCCACTGGTAGCATTGGTCCTTGTCGACTGCGTCAATCACTGCCTGGACGATGGGGTGCCATCCCTCGAAGTCTGCCTTGAGCTCCTCCCAGGGGCGCTTCAACGTCCACGATTCATCCGCGGGTTTTTCCCGCGCGACGGCACCGCCGAAGTTCAGCAGCCGGCCG
>NZ_CALFCW010000075.1:0-5781 GCF_937950555.1 uncultured Pigmentiphaga sp.
GACGCGGTCAAGGCCATCCTGCAATTCCTGCCTAGGGCGAAGGTTCGGGGCTTGCGTCTCATTTCTAATGGTGGGGGAGTGAACCCCCGCGCGGCTGCCGAACGCATCGCTGAAGGCGCGCGTGCAGCAGGACTGACAGGCACTCGAATTGCCGTGGTCGAAGGCGACGACATGCTAGGCAAGTTGGATGGACTGATAGCGCAAGGCGTCGTGTTGCGGAACATGGATACTGGCGACGACGATTTTGCTGCTATTCGCGACCGGGTCGTCTGCGCCAACGTGTACACCGATAGTTCCGGCGTTACGGAAGGGTTGGCTGAAGGAGCGGAAATCGTCATTACCGGAAGAGTGACGGACAACGCTTTGTACGTAGGGCCCCTGGCGTACGAATTCGGCTGGGGGCGAGGCAGAGAGCATGTCCATCACCTCGCAGCTGCGGTGACCCTTGGGCACATCGTCGAATGCGCGGCCGGTTGCACCGGAGGCATGTCTTCCCGTTTTCTTGAAATGCCCAACATGGGCCGGGCCGGATTCCCGATCCTGGAGGTTGAGCAGGATGGCAGCGCCATCGTGACAAAACTGCCGGGCACCGGAGGCAAGGTGGATCTGTGGACGATCAAGGAACACCTCGTTTATGAGATTGGGGACCCGCGTCGCTATCTTATGCCGGATGCAGTGGCCGACTTCACGTCGGTAAAGCTTGAAGAAGTGGGAGAAGACCGTGTTCGCGTCAGTGGTGTGCGAGGCGAACCATCCCCGGATCTCTGGAAGCTGGTGATAGGCTACGAGGACGGGTGGATCGGTGAAGCCATGGCTTTCTTCCCCTGGCCTGACGCCTATGACCGGGCGGTGAAGGCTCGGGACACCATGCTCGAACGCTTCGAACGCATGGGACTAGTCGCGGATCAAATTCATTTCGACTTCATCGGCCTGAACACACTACATGGTCCAGCCGCTCGTTTCATGGGACGCGCCCAAGCTAACGAGCTCCCCGAAGTCGGGCTTCGCTGCGCAGTGCGCACCCGCACTGCAGAGGAAGCGGAAAAAGTACGCAGGGCTGGCGCACATCTGTGGATCATGGGACCCGGAGGAACGTCATTTGGAAGCCCCTTGAAGCCACGTCCCGTCATATCGCTGTGGCCGACGCTGATCCCGAAAACCGCTGTCGAACAGACCGTGAGTCTGTTGACGGCCTAAGGAGCATGGAAATGCCACTTCAAGTCAAAGACATCGCATACGTGCGCTCTGGAGACAAAGGCGACGTCTGTAGCGTGGGCCTCATTGCCCGCGGGCCCGACGAATACCGGCTGCTGCTTGCCAGCGTAACGCCCGAAGCCGTGAAAGCCTTATACGGAAACTGGGTGCAGGGGGAAGTGGAGTGCCATCCCATGGACAACCTCGGTGCGCTGGTCGTCATCATGCGCAACGCCCTGGGCGGCGGTGCTACCAAGACCCTGCGGCTCGACCAAACCGGAAAATCGCTGGGACACGCGCTGCTGCACCTGCCCGTACGCGAAACCGTGGGCCAGCCATGACCTCAACGAGGATGATTTGCTGAGATGCCCACCATTTCTTCTAGGCCTTTCATCGACACAGCAGGATTTGCGGAGAACACCGCGGCATTCGAGGCTACGCTGTCATCTCTGCGGGAAGCCCGACAAAGGGCTCTGGCCGGCGGCGGCGCCAAGGCGAAAGAATCTCACCTAGCGCGCGGAAAACTCCTGCCACGTGAACGCATCAACGTACTGCTCGATCCCGGCACTCCCTTCCTCGAACTGGGGCAGCTTGCGGCCGATGATCTGTACGACAACAATTCGCCATCGGCCGGCATCATCACTGGCGTGGGAATCGTTGCGGGACGTGCCTGCATGATCATGGCGAACGACGCCACGGCTAAAGGCGGCACCTATTACCCCCTCACCATCAAGAAGCAACTACGCGCACAAGCGGTGGCAAGGGAGAACGGCCTGCCGTGCATCTACCTGGTGGATTCGGGAGGCGCGTACCTTCCCATGCAGGGAGAAATCTTCCCTGACGAGCATCATTTTGGGCGCATCTTTCGCAATATCGCCGAGATGTCCGCACTCGGATACAAACAGATCGCGGCGGTCATGGGCGCGTGCACGGCCGGAGGCGCGTACATCCCTGCGATGTGCGACGAAACAATCATCGTCCAAGGAACCGGAGCGATTTACCTCGGCGGCCCCCAGCTCGTTCAGGCAGCGACCGGCGAAATCGTGGACGCTCAGGAACTGGGTGGAGCCGATGTACATACCCGCCTATCAGGCGTAGCAGATCACTACGCGCACGACGACCTGCATGCGCTAGACCTTGTGCGCCAAATCGTCGCGCGCTCAAGAGCACCGTCGCTCACTCCGCCACCCCAGGAGCCGAGGCCACCGCTTTTCGATCCATCAGAACTTCCCGGGCTTATTCCCGCAAACCCCAAACAGGCGCTTCCCATTCGTGACGTGCTGGCCAGGCTGCTGGATGGAAGTGAACTGCTTCCCTATCGGGAGCGCTATGGCACGACGATCATCTGTGGAACAGGAGCGATAGGTGGGTATCCGGTCGGCATAATCGCGAACGACGGCGTGCTCTATGGGCAAAGCGCCCAGAAGGCTGCCAACTTCATCGAGTTGTGCTGCCAGGAAAACATACCGCTTGTTTTTTTTCACAACATCAGCGGGTTCATGGTGGGAATCCAATACGAACAAGGAGGCATTGCCAAAGACGGAGCCAAGATGGTGAATGCCGTATCGACTGCGCGAGTGCCGAAATTTAGCGTCATCATCGGAGGCAGTTACGGGGCAGGTGCCTATGCAATGTGCGGACGCGCCTTCGGGCCCCGACTGATGGCGATGTGGCCCAACGCTCGCACATCCGTAATGGGGGGCGAACAGGCGGCGACTGTGCTTGCCCTCGTGCGCCGCGAACAGTGCGCCAGGCAGGGGAAAGAATTCTCCGAGGAGGAGGCAGAGGCATACAAGCACCCCATTCGCGCCATCTATGACAAAGAAAGTTCCGCCTTGTACGCGGCCTCTCGCCTATGGATTGACAGCGTGATCGAGCCGTCCGAGACCCGCACCTGGCTGACCCTCGGCCTCGCCCTGGCAGCGAACGGACCTCAGGACACCACCCGTTTCGGCGTCTTCAGGATGTAACTATGTTCAAGAGAATCCTCATCGCCAACCGTGGGGAGATCGCCTGCCGCATTGCGAGAACCTGCCGGCGCCTCGGTATCGAGTACGTCGCCGTCTATTCCAGCGCTGATGCTGGCGCCGAACACCTGAAGAGCGCGGCTGCCAGCATGTGTATAGGAGACGGTCCCGCAACCGCCAGTTACCTCGATGGAGCGAAGTTGCTCGAAGCCGCACTTCGCACCGGATGTGAAGCCGTACATCCCGGATACGGGTTCCTGTCTGAGAACAGTTCGTTTGCGGCATCCATAGAAAATGCCGGCCTAGTCTTTATCGGGCCGGCTCCGGAAACGATCGCCGCGCTGGGGGACAAAGCCCGGGCCAGGCGGCTCATGACGGAGGCTGGGGTGCCGGTTGTTCCTGGAACCATGGAAGCGAGCGATGACCGCCGCCATTTGGAAGAGCAGATACGCGCGATCGGATTGCCGGTGCTGCTCAAGCCATCTGCCGGGGGCGGCGGCAAGGGTATGCAGGTCATCGCCGATTTTCACGGGCTGGGCGATGTGATTGCGTCCGCCATTCGGGTCGCGCGCAGCAGCTTCGGTGACGGAAGGCTAATTGCAGAACGGTATATCGAGAACCCGCGCCACATAGAAGTCCAAATCTTTGGCGACGGGAACGGGAATGCGGTGCATTTGTTCGAACGCGAGTGTTCTCTCCAAAGACGGCACCAAAAGGTCATCGAGGAGGCACCTGCTCCCAATCTTCCGGCACACACACGCGAACGACTGCTGGAAGCCGCGGTCCAGGGCGCGCGTAGTCTGAACTATCGGAATGCCGGCACCTTCGAATTCATAGTGGGCCCTGACTCCCAGTTTTATTTTCTTGAAGTCAACACCCGGCTGCAGGTCGAACACCCGGTCACCGAAGAAATAACTGGACTGGACCTGGTCGAATGGCAGCTTAGCGTAGCTGCGGGTAATGGCCTGCCCCTGTCGCAAGCGCAGATTTCGTATGCTGGCCACGCGATGGAAGCACGCATCTATGCGGAGGATCCGGCGCAGGATTTTCGTCCGGCACCAGGCCGAGCAGTCAGCGTCCGGTGGCCTGGGAACCTCCGCGTAGATGCCTCGTTCTCTAGTGCTGGGAATGTGCCGCCGTACTACGACCCCATGGTGGCCAAGATCATTTCGCGGGGCTGCGATAGAAATGCCGCGTTATCAGGCTTGCGGCAAGGGCTACGCGATAGTGTCTTGCTCGGAATCAAGAGCAACATGGGATACCTGCTGCGGGTCCTAGACGATCCCGGCGTGCGCGAAGGACGCATTCACACGCGCTACTTGGACCAGCACAAAGAACTGCAGGTACCAGACGCAGGACCTTCAATAGCCGTCATGGCCGCGTTGCTACTTCCTCGTCCTGCGGATCCCCGCTCGCCCTGGGCGGCAGGCACCGTCGACATTCTCGACCGTCGTCATCTCGATACCGATGCGCCGTTTGGACGCGTCCGTGCACGTATTGATATGCACCCCGCCGAAGTTCGCATCATCTCACTTCATGGTGATTCGCTGACCGTCCGATGCATGGGCCGGGACTGGACCGTCTCTCGGGACGAATTCTGCCTCTGCGGAACGGTGCAAGACACTAAGTGGCATGCCTGTCACCACGGCTCAGTTTGGTTTGCCCAGGTAGATGGCGACCATTACATTCTCTCGCCATTCGAATACCTCCCGCCCGAAACCAAGGGGAAACCACGGGCAGCGATAGCACCGATGTCGGGAGTGATATCCGCGCTGCCGGTGAAACCGGGAGACAAGGTTCACCCAGGTGACGTCCTGGTCGTTATTGAAGCCATGAAGATGGAGCATGCCATTACGGCAGATGCCGAGGGAATCGTTCAGTCCGTGCGATATGGCAAAGGGGAGAGCGTTCGCGAAGGCGAGCTCATCGTCGAGTTGGCCTACGGCGCTACTGAATCCGACGCAGAACAGCTTCTGCAGGACGCGTAATCACGTCGCCGCTTTTCTTATACACGTTCATTCATCGAGACTGCGATGCCGAAACCATTGAGCCACATCCGCGTATTGGATCTATCGCGAATACTTGCCGGCCCCTGGGCAACTCAGAATCTGGCGGACCTCGGCGCGGAAGTCATCAAGATCGAAAAGCCCGGCATTGGGGACGACACACGCCAGATGGGGCCGCCCTTCCTGAAAGACGCGCGAACTGGAGAGGATGGCGATGCCGCGTACTTCATATGCTGCAACCGTGGCAAGAAATCATTGGCCATCGACTTCGCGGACCCGCGCGGTCAGCGCATCGTGCGCGAGCTAGCCCGTAAGGCTGACGTGCTCGTTGAAAACTATAAGGTCGGAGGGCTGAAGAAATATGGGCTGGACTACGAATCCTTGAGGGAAATCAATCCGCGACTGATCTACTGCTCCATAACGGGCTTCGGGCAGACTGGTCCGTACCGCCATCGCGCCGGCTACGACTATCTGATCCAGGGCATGGGTGGGTTAATGAGCGTGACCGGCGAGCGCGACGACCTCCCCGGGGGAGGCCCCCGGCGTCTGTCAATGTAGTTGGAACATGAGTCATGCTGCTTCTAGTTCACTATGCACATGGATAACGGTCGTTT
>NZ_CALFCW010000076.1:0-97166 GCF_937950555.1 uncultured Pigmentiphaga sp.
AAAGCCGTTGTCGCGCGAGCGGCTGCTCGCGCTGGCGCGCGACGACGAAGCCGGCGAGCGCAACGATCGCGCCATCGACATCGCCATCCTACGCTTGCGCCGCGCGATCGAGGACGATCCGAAACAGCCGAAATGGATCCAGACGGTCTGGGGCATCGGCTACCGCTTCGCGCCCCTGACCAGCAACGGCGATGCGGCGTCGGCTACGCCGCCGCATTCATGAGCGCGACTTCGCTTCGACGCTGGGGCGGACGCCTGGTGCCGCGCACGCTGCGCGCGCGGCTCGTCCTGCTGATACTCGGCTCCGTGCTGGTCGCCCAGGCCGCCACCTTCCTCGCCATCGAGCACTACCGGCGCGACGTCCTGGAAAACGTCGCCCCGGATTTCATCGCCACGACCATACGCACCCTGCGCGCGGCCCTCTCCCAGATCGACGAGAGCGAGCGCGCCGCCTTCGTGGCGGCAGCTTCGGGCGGCGAATGGCGCCTGGTGTCGCGCCCCGTCCCACCCCGGCCCCGGTTCGGGGAAGAACGCCCGCCCCGCCGCGAGGGACACCCGCCCCGGCGCCGCTTCGAGCCCCTGTCCTGGGGACGCATGCCCCCGGACTTCCAGCCCGGGGAATTCCGCTTCACCCCCGAGCGCCGCGGCCCGCGCGAGGCGCCGCGATGGGCCGACGACGATCCCCGGCCCGCGCTGCGCGGGCTGATCCGCCGGCTGAACGAACAATTGGCGGACGGCACGCGGGTGGCCCTCTCCCGCGGGCCCGAACCAGCCCTGTTCATTTCCCTCAACCCGGCTGTCGGCAACGACGACGAGCCGGTGATGCGCTCATGGCTGGTGATATCCCTGGAGCGCATCAATCCTCCGGTCCGCACGCCCCTGGTCGTCATGTGGCTGGGGGGACTCGGGGCGATCCTATTGCTGGCCGCCTGGTTCTCCTGGCACATCACCCGCCCCATTACTTCGCTCGCCCACGCCGCCGACCGACTTGCCTCCGGCGCGCCGGAGCGGGTCGAACCCTCCGGCCCGCACGAGACGCGGGTGCTCGGCGAACGCTTCAACGCGATGCTGGACGCGCTGCAGGAGTCGGACCGCGTGCGCCGCACCCTGCTTGCCGGCCTGCCCCACGATCTCAAGGGGCCGCTGTCGCGGATGCGGCTGCGCACCGAAATGCTGGACGACCCGTCCGTCAAGGAGGGGCTGCGGCAGGACGCCGAAGACATGCAGCACATCGTCGACCAGTTCATCAGCTTCGTGCGAGGCACCGATCCGGCCACCTACCACTTCGCGCCCCTCGACCTGGGCGCGTGGCTGCGCGAACGCCTGCACACCTGGAAGGGCACGGGCTGCGAGGTGGAACTGACCTCGCTACAAGAAGACGTAACGGTGGCGGGCGACGCCGTCGCCCTGGGCCGGTTGGTGGACAACCTCATACACAACGCCCTCCAGCACGGCGCCCCGCCCATACACGTCGCGCTCGCCGCGCTCGATGGCCACGCCTTGCTCAGCGTGACGGACCACGGCCAGGGCATCCCGCCCGAGCGGCGCGCCGAAGCGCTCCAGCCGTTCTCGCGCCTGGATGCGGCGCGCAGCCGGACCGGCAATGTCGGGTTGGGATTGGCACTCGTGGAGGCCATCGCGCGCGCCCATGGCGGCAGCATCGCCCTGGAGCAAGCCGCGCACGGGGGCCTGAAGGTCGACGTCAGGCTGCCTCTTGCCAAGAACTGACCCCGCGGCAGGCCCTTGGGCCGTAAGGGGGAACCCTAATTATGGCAAAATCGAATAAAGGACTACTCGTCCACCCATAAAACGATGACCACACCCAATAAACCCGCCGCAGCTCCGGCCACCAACTTTCTGCGCAACATCGTCGAAGCGGACCTCGCCGCCGGACGCTATGCCGGGAAGCGCTGGGCCGGCAAACCCGGGCCGGCAGCGACGCACGCCGAAGCGCCGCTGGACCCGGCGCGCATACGCACGCGCTTTCCGCCGGAGCCGAACGGCTACCTGCACATCGGCCACGCCAAGGCCATCAGCCTGAACTTCGGGCTGGCCCGCGACTACGGCGGTGTCTGCCATTTGCGCCTGGACGACACCAACCCCGAGAAAGAAGAACAACGCTACGTCGACGCCATCGTCGACGCCGTCCGCTGGTTGGGCTATGACTGGACGGGTTTCGGCACCGAGCATTACTACCATGCGAGCGACTACTTCGACTTCATGTATGAAGCCGCCGAAGCGCTCGTCATGGCGGGCGATGCCTACGTGGACGAGCAAAGCCCGGAGGAAATCCGCGCCATGCGCGGCACCCTCACGGAGCCGGGAAAGGATTCGCCCTGGCGTTCCCGGCCCCGCGAGGAATCCCTCGCGCGCCTGCGCGAAATGCGCGACGGCAAGCATCCGGACGGCGCGATGGCGCTGCGGGCCCGCATCGACATGGCCTCGCCCAACATCAACCTGCGCGACCCGGTCCTCTATCGGATTCGTCACGCCAAGCACCACCGCACGGGCGACAAATGGTGCATCTACCCGATGTACACCTATGCGCATCCCATCGAAGATGCGCTCGAGGGCATCACGCACAGCATCTGTACGCTGGAATTCGAAGACCAGCGACCCTTCTACGACTGGCTGCTCGGCCGCCTGCGCGACCTCGGCCTGCTCGCGGATCCGCTGCCACGCCAGCATGAGTTCGCGCGCCTGAACCTGAGCTACGTGATCACCAGCAAGCGCAAGCTGGCGCAGCTGGTCAACGAGGGCCACGTCACCGGCTGGGACGACCCCCGCATGCCCACCATCTTGGGCCTGCGGCGCCGCGGCTACACCCCGGAGTCGATCCGCCTACTGTGCGAACGCACCGGCGCCTCAAAGTCCGAGTCGGTCATCGATTACTCGCTACTGGAACAAGCGCTGCGCGATGACCTCGATCCCAAGGCGCCGCGCACCGTCGCCGTCCTGCGGCCGCTCAAGCTGGTCATCACCAACTATCCCGAAGGGCAGAGCGAAGAATGCTCGGCACCGCGCCATCCCCACCATCCGGAGATGGGCCGGCGCACGTTCCCCTTCGGGCGCGAACTCTGGATCGAGCAGGAAGACTTCGCCGAGACGCCGCCCAAGGGATTCTTCCGGCTGTTCCCGGGCAACATGGTCCGGCTGAAGTACGGCTACGTCGTCAAATGCACGGGCTGCGTCAAGGACGAGTCCGGCAAAGTCGTGGAAGTCCACGCCGAATACCTGCCCGACACCCGCAGCGGCACCCCGGGTGCCGACAGCGTCAAGGTCAAGGGCAACATCACGTGGCTGTACGCGCCAACGGCCGTACCCGCCGAGATCCGCCTCTACGACCGCCTGTTCACCGACCCCAACCCCGGCGCAGGCGGCAAGGACTTCATCGAGCACCTGAACCCCAATTCGATCGAAATCGTCCAGGGCTACCTCGAACCGGGCACGGACGGCACGCCCGGCACCTCGTATCAGTTCGAGCGCTTCGGCTATTTCGTGGCCGACCGGGAAATCTCCTCCACCCTGGCGCCGGTGTTCAACCGCACGACGACCCTGCGGGACTCCTGGGGCAAGTAAACCCGCGGGGGTGCCCCCGCGGACACAACCTCTAACCCATCCTCCCGCTTGTCCCGGTAGAATCTGGACTTTGCGCAATTGCGCCTTGCGGCGCCGCCCATGGAAGCCAGTCCCGTACTCGACATCAAGAGCACCTCGCTCTACGCCATCCGCGTGGTGCTGCACACCTCCGACCTCCAGGCCGTCCTGGCCGCGCTCGATCAGCGCATGGAGGAAGCCGCCGGCTTTTTCGAAGACGAGCCGGTGGTCATCGACGCATCGCGCCTGACCGCGCCGCTCGACTGGACGCAGCTGGTCGACGCGCTCAGGCGGCACAACCTGCCCGCCATAGGCATCATGGCACCGGAGGACCTAGCCGAGTCGGCCAGGCAGGCGGGGCTGACGCTGCTGTCGCTGCCCGCCGCGCCGACGCGCTCACCGGCCGTCGAACCGACCGAGACCGCAACGACGAAAAGCGAAGCGCCAGCCTCGGCGCAAGCGCCGGCCTCGCCACCGCCCGCGGCCGAAGTCGTGATGGAAACGGTGGCCGAACAGCGGCCGGCGCCGCCGCAAGCGGTCCCGACCTTGGTGATCGAAAAGCCGCTGCGATCCGGGCAGCGCGTCTACGCCCGGCACGCGGATCTCATCGTCCTCGGCGTGGTAAGCCATGGCGCCGAAGTGATCGCCGATGGCAATATTCACGTCTATGGTCCGCTGCGGGGCAAAGCCATGGCCGGCGCGCGCGGCGACACCAAGGCGCGCATCTACACCACCCAATTCCAGGCGGAGCTGGTCGCCATCGCGGGCGTCTACCGCCCGATGACCACGGCTCTGCCCGAAATCCAGGACAAACCGGCGTTGATCCGCCTCGAAGGCGAGAAACTGCTGGTCGAACCGTTGCCCATTTAACTCGTTAAGGATCCACTCTCCATGGCACGTATCGTTGTCGTGACTTCAGGCAAAGGCGGCGTCGGAAAAACCACCACCAGCGCGAGCTTTTCGTCGGGCTTGGCCATGCGCGGACACAAGACCGCCGTGATCGATTTCGACGTGGGCCTGCGCAATCTCGACCTCATCATGGGATGCGAACGACGCGTGGTGTACGACCTGATCAACGTGATCCAAGGCGAAGCCACGCTCAACCAGGCCCTGATCCGCGACAAGCAGCTCGAGAACCTCTACATCCTGCCTGCTTCACAGACGCGCGACAAAGACGCCCTGACGCAGGAAGGCGTGGAAAAAGTCATGGAGGGCCTCAAGGAGATGGACTTCGAGTACATCGTCTGCGACTCGCCGGCGGGCATCGAGTCCGGTGCGCTGATGGCCGCCTATTTCGCGGACGACGCATTGGTCGTCACCAACCCCGAGGTCTCCTCGGTACGGGACTCCGACCGCATCCTGGGCATACTCTCGGCAAAGTCGCGGCGGGCCGTCAACGGCGAAGAGCCGGTCAAGGAACACCTGCTGCTCACCCGCTACAACGCCAAGCGCGTGGCAGAAGGCGAGATGCTCTCGCTCAAGGACGTCGAAGACATCCTGCGCATCAAGCTGATCGGCGTCATTCCCGAATCCGAGGATGTGCTGCAAGCCTCGAACCAAGGCCTGCCCGCCATTCACCTGAAAGGCACGCCGGTGGCCGAAGCGTATCAGGACGTGGTCGACCGCTATCTGGGCCAGGACAAGCCGCTGCGGTTCATCGACTATGAAAAGCCCGGCCTGTTGAAGCGTTTGTTCGGAGGGAAATAATCGATGTCCTTGCTTTCGTTTTTCCTCGGACAAAAAAAGCCGTCCTCCGCCGGTGTCGCCAAGGAACGGCTGCAAATCATCCTCGCCCACGAACGGTCGGCCTCCTCGAGTTCGTCCGACTATCTGCCCCAGCTGCAGAAAGAGCTCGTGGCCGTCATCTCCAAGTACGTCAAGATCAATCCGGACGACATCAAGGTGCACCTGGAGCGCCAGGACACGCTAGAAGTGCTGGAAGTCAAGATCGAAATGCCGTCGGCAACCTGAGCCCCCTTGCCCTGGCGCCGGCGGCATGCCGCCCTGGAGGCGCCCGCTAGGCGCCGCCGGCCGGGCGCGGCAAGGTGATGCAAACCCTTAGCCCGCCCAGCTCCGGAGCGCGGGAAAAACCGATGGTTCCCCGATAGGCTTCGACTAGGTCGCGCGCGATCGCCAGGCCGAAGCCGGTTCCGGGACGGGATTCGTCCCAGCGCCTTCCGCGCTCGATGCGCACCGCCTCGTCTTCGGGCAAGCCCGGGCCGTCGTCCTCGATGGTCAACATCCACGCGGCACGGCTTGACTCCCGGGCCGTCACGCGCACGTGTCCGCGAGCCCATTTGCGCGCGTTGTCGAGCAGGTTGCCGAGCAGCTCCGTCAGGTCGCCCTCGTCTCCGGCGAAACGCAGGTCAGGCGCGACGTCTTCTTCCCAATCGAGCGCCTGCGCCCCCGGCAGCGTCTGGATGGCGCGCAAGGTCTTGCGCACGGCGTCGGCCACCACGGTGGAGCGATTCCCCAAGGCCGCCGCCATGCCCGCTCGGGCCCGCGCTAGCGTCCGGTCCACCTGGCGACGCATGGCGTTGACCTGTTCTTCGATGTCGTCCGCCAGGGCGTCCCTGCCCTCCGCGCGGGCCCGCCGCGCGGCGGCGCCCATGACCGCGAGCGGCGTCTTGAGGCCGTGCGCGAGGTCCCCGGCCTGCGTTTGTGCGCGTTCGAGCGAGGCATCATGGAACGCGATCATCCGGTTCAGCTCGTCCACGACCGGTTGGACCTCATCCGGCACATCCCGCGGCAGCTCCCGGGTGCGCCCGCTGCGCACCGCCTGCAGGTGGGCGCGCAAATCGCGGAACGGACGCAGGGCGAGGTGAATGAAGCCGGCCATCGCGAGGATGAGCAGCAGCCCGAGCCCGGCCAGCGAAGGAACCAGCAGGCTCAGGAAGGTACGGCGCTCGGCCTGCAGGTCTGCCCGGTCGAGGGCCACCAATAAGTGCACCGTGGCCCCGGTAGCGCTGTCATCGAGCGCGATGGTCCGCTCCGCCGAAAGCAGCTGCGAGCCTTCAGGCCCGGCCACCTTGCCAATGGTGACGGGCCGCGCGGGATCGGCCGCCAGCGTGGGCAGGACCGTGTCCCACAGGGACCGTGACCGCAATTGCTGGTTGTCCGGGCCGTCGATTTGCCAGTACAGCCCGCTGTACGGCTGTTCGAACCGAGGATCAGACGGTGCGGCCTCGAGCGAGAGGACGCCGCCCGCATCCACGCGCACCTGCCCGGCCAGCGTCTTTAGATACAGATCGAGTTCGGCCACGGCGCGACGCTCCATCTGCCGGTCGAAGATCAGCGTCAGTCCGACCCCGCCCGCGGCCAGCGCGAGCAGGATCATCAACGCCGCGGCGCAGCTCAGCCTGACGAGCAGCGACCGGCGGCTCATCGCGTGCTGTCGGGAATCAGGTAACCGTGGCCGCGGCGCGTCTCGATGAGATCCACGCCCAATTTGCGACGCAGGCGCGCCACCAGCGCTTCGATGGCGTTGACGTCGCGATCGCTTCCGGCTTCGTAGACGTGTTCAATGAGTTCGCTCTGCGACAACACCCGCCCGGGATGGTGCAGGAAATACGCCAGGAGCCGGTACTCCAAGGAAGACAGCGTCATGGCCGATCCATGGACGGTCACCATGCGGGTACGCGTATCGACCTCCACCGGGCCGGCACGCAGGATCGCCGAGGACTGGCCGGCCGCGCGCCGGATGATGGCCCGCAGGCGCGCGAGCAGTTCTTCCATCTGGAACGGCTTGGCTAGGTAATCATCCGCCCCGGCGTCGATGCCCTCGACCTTGTCGCGCCAGCCGTCGCGCGCCGTCAGGATGAGAATGGGCGTGGTGATGTCGGCCGCGCGCAACCGCTTCAGCACGGTGAGCCCGTCGAGCTTGGGCAGCCCGAGATCCAGCACGATGGCGTCGTACTCCTCGGTACCGGCGCGAAACCAGGCGCTCTCGCCGTCTTCGGCATGATCCACCGCGTAATGCGCCCGCTCCAGCCCCGCCCGGATGTCCGCCGCAATGCGGGGCTCGTCTTCCACTACGAGAATGCGCATGACCTATTTGATCTTGAGAATTTCCAGGGTGCGGGCATCGATTTCCAGCTTCTTGCGGCGTCCGCTCGAAGGCAGCACCTTGACTTCGTACACCCAGATGCCGCCTTCCCGCTCGAGTTCGATCTCAATGATATCGCCCGGCACCCGCTCGCGCACGACGCGCAAGACTTGGGACAACGGCCGGATCTCCCCCTGCACCAACGCCGCCCGGGCGCAGTCTTGGTCGTTCTTGCACGATTCGTCGCGCGCATGGGCCAACATAGCCGGGCAGGCGAGCGCCGCCGCCAGCATGGGCGCGGCCAGGCGCGGCGCGAACCGCGGGCGGCGGGGGAAGAAAGTCGCAAACATGGGAGGCACACTAACAGGCGCTGCCTGATAAGACGCTGACATCGGCGGTCAGGGAAACGGGGCGAGCTGCGACTATGCTTCGAGCCATCGTCAACGAATCATCCTGAGGACCACCATGCGCGTGTTGCCTGCCTTCATCATCGCCTTTGCCGCCACTGCCGCCGCCAGCCCCGCTGCCTACGCGGCCGACAAATGCGAATACGTGCCCCGCGAGCGTTGGATCCCCATTGACCAGGCCATCCGCAAGGCGGAAGAACTGGGCTACGAGGTGCGGGAAGTCGAGCCCGACGACGGCTGCTGGGAAGTCGAGGGTTTCGACAAGAACGGCGCCAAGATCAAGCTCTACATCCATCCGGTGACCGGAGAAGTGGTCCGGCCCGAAGAATGGCTGCCCCGCCGCCCCCGCGGCCGGAACTAATGGACCGCAGATCCCTTCCGCAGACCCTCGCACCGAGGAGCGATGCCGTGAACCAGTCCGTATTCTCCGATGGCGCCGCAACCCAATGCGGCGCGGGCGACGACGCCCCAGGCACCATAGGCGCCGACAGCCGCCTGCGCCACCGCATCGAATCGGCCTTGAACGAGCTGTGCAAGGCACGTGAGCGGCAGTTCGGCTATGCAGCGCAAGGCGCCGTCGTGGCCGCGCTCAAGCGGGATTTCGGCATTGCCCCCCACCTGCCCTGGACGGAAATCTGGAACTGGCCCGCCAGCCGTGCGGACGAAATCCTCAACTACCTGAGCGGCCGCTACGCGGAGACGATCGGCCGCCCCGCCGCCGGCCTTCAGCGCAGCGCGTAGTGCACCATCCGCGTCAGCGGGGCCTCCAGGCCGTGCTGTATGCGGGGGGGCAGGTTGAGGGGCTTGAGGAACATCTTCACGCTCATGTCCGGGCTCACGTTGCGCTGCACCAAACGCCGGCACGCCGCATGGATGCGGTCGATGGCGGCCTTGTCGTTGGCTTGCCCGGGATGCCGGTGATTGAACACATGGCGGATGGAGCACTCGGCATCGTCGTTGCGGATCTCCAGCAACCGCCGCACCAGCGCCCGCAGCACCTTCATCCGGCCGTTGCCTTCCTGGGCGTTATACCGATTGAAGTACAGGTAGAAGTATTTGTAGTGGCGGACTTCGTCCGTCCGGATGTGGGTGGTGATCTCGCGCAACACCGGCTCGGGCGCGTACGCGGCCAGGCTGCGGTACAACGACGCCGTCCCCATTTCCACCACGCAGCGGGCCGCCAGTTCCAGCGCCTTGGTGGGCTCGAACTCCTCCAGCGTACAGCGCTGGGAATACTCGCTGAAAAAACTGTCGAACGCGCTTTGCCAATCGAAGTCGGGCCAGACGTGCTCGATGTACGCACGCAAGGCGCGGCCGTGCTGTAATTCCTCCGGCTCCCAACGCGACCCTAGCCAGCCGGCCACGTCCGGGTCGTCCTGGTAATATTCGATGAGGTTGCGCGTGTAGAGGTCCGACCCACTCTCGATGAACGAAGCGCTGCAAAGCAGGAAAAACAGCGCCTCGTCCGACTCGACCAAGCTCGGGTCGATGCGCGACAGATCGATGTCTTCTAGCCGCCAGGGCATCGCAGTAGCAACAGCGTCCACCGAAATTTCTCCGAGTTCGCAGTCCTTGCAGGATAAGCCTAATCGCGGCGAGATTCGAGTCCCTCCAGGCTTTTCGGAGGTGCATCCCCGACGTTACTTTGTGTAATGCTTGTCGAGTTCGTTCACAGACATCGCCGGGCGATTCTGTCACTGTTATTCCAAGCCGCGGCGCGCTGGCCGCGCCGCATACCTCACACATTCAGGGAGTCACCTCATGAACGCGAAACGATTTGCCCAACTGATGATCGGTGCCGCCCTCGTGGTCGCGGCAACCGGGTGTTCCACCTGGGACAGCATGTCCGGCCGCGAAAAGAGCGCGGTCGTCGGCGCCGGACTGGGCGGCGTGGCAGGTGCTGCCATCTCTGACGGCGGCATCCTGGGCACCGTGGGCGGCGCCGCGATAGGCGGCGTCGTCGGCGACCAGGTCGGCAAGCGCCGCTAAAGGGGCAGCCTGCCCCAAGGCAAACAGCCCCGGTCCGAAAGGACCGGGGCTGTTGCGTTTTTGCGAAAAATGTATCAAGCCTGCGCCGGCAACCCTACTCGGGCAGGATGTTGGCGGCCTTGGTGACCTCGGCCCACTTGGCGTATTCCGCCTTGGACAAATCCCCCAGTTCCCGGGAGCTCATGGGCCGCGGCGTCATGCCCTGTTTGAGCATGGTGGCCCGCACCTCCGGGTGCTCCAGCAGGCGGTTGAAGGCGGCGTTGTAGCGCGTGACCAGATCGGGGCTCATGCCGCGCGGCCCCCAGACGGCGTACCAGGCGTCGGCGTCGTAGTTCGGCACGCCCACCGTGGCCAGCGGGGGGATGGCGGGATAGGCGGCATCCTGCTCGCGGCGCGAGGCCCCGAGGATGACCAGGCGCTTTTCCTGCTGGTGCGGCACGGCCACGTGCATGGGCTGGAACATCGCCTTGATATGGCCCGCCAGTAGGTCGGTGGTAGCGCCCGCCGACCCTTTGTACGGCACGTGCACCATGTTCAGCCCCAGCTGGGCCACCAGCATTTCCATGCACAAGTGATGGAAGGTTCCCTTGCCCGGCGAGCCGTAGTTGACCGTGCCGGGATGGCGCTTGACGTAATCGATGAACTCCTTGGCGGTGTTCACGCCGAGCGAGGGATGTACGCACAACGCGAAGTTGGTCGAACCCAGCATTGCGAGCGGCGTAAAGCTTTCGATGACGTCGAACGGCACCGATGCGTAAACCAGCGGCAGCGTCAGCGCCGTATTCGTGCTGAACGCGATGGTATGGCCGTCGGGCGGCGCCTTGGCCACCGCGGCAAGGCCGATGATGCCGGAGGCCCCGGGCTTGTTCTCCACCACGAACGTGCGGCCCGATTGCTCGGCCAGCTTGGGCGAGAACAGCCGCGCGCACAGGTCGGGGGTGGTGCCCGGTGTGAAGGGAACGATGACCTGGACGGTCTTGTCGGACAGGCCCAGGGTGTCCTGGGCCGCGGGCAGGCGCCCCGGCAGCAGCGCGCCCGCGGCCAGGGCGGCGATGAAGGTCCGTCGCTCGGGACGGTGTGCGGCATCTTGCATAGCGGTCTCCTCTCTCGTTATGTCTATTTGGGCGCCCGGCCTACTGGATTTCGTTGGCCCGGCGCACGCTGGCGATCATGGATGAATTGATGAGGAACTGCCGGTGCGCCTGCCGGTCGGCCACGGTGGCACGAAGTTCGTCCAGGCGCTGCTTGCGCACCTTGGGATCCCGCTCCTCCAGGAGGCGCTTGTTCCGTATGGTGATGGCCTGCACGTATTCCACGTTGACCGTATGGCGCTGCCGGTGGTAGCGGTCCAGCAGGTCGTCCGGCGCACCATGCAGCATGACTTGCGCAAGCTTTTCCGTCAGGTTCATGGCGTCGTGGATGCCGCTGTTCAGCCCCATCCCACCCAGGGGATTGTTCACATGGGCGGCATCGCCGGCCAAGAACACCCGGCGGTCGCGGAACTCCTTGGCCACGCGCTGGTGGACCCGGTAAATGCTCTTGTACGGAATGTCGTACTCGCGCTCCGGCGACAGGAAGCCCTGGACCTTGCTCTGTACGAAGGGCATCGACAGCACCTCGTTTTCGTCCATTTCCGGCCCGATGGGGAACGCGATGCGCCAGATGGGGGGCGGTCCGTCGTGCGGCTGGATGAAAATGGCGACCCATTCGTCAGGATCGGCGATGTAGGCGTTGCCCGTATAGCCCTCTGCGCGCAGGTCATAGCGGGTGGCGCAGACGAGGAAGCGTTCGGGCCAGGTGAAGCCCTCGAATTCCGTCCCCATGGTCTTGCGCACGATGCTGTGCGCGCCGTCGGCGCCAATGAGATAGCTGGCGCGGATCTCTTCCGTCCCGCCGGGGCCTTGGACGCGCACGGTGACCCCGTCGTCGTCCTGTTCATAACCCAGGCACTGGTGCGAGAAGAGTACCCGTGCATTGCTGTGTTCCCGCAGCGCCTCGGCCACGATGCTGGACAGCTTGTGCTGTTCGACGTGGAGCCGGAACGGGTAAGGCGTCAGGTCTGCGATGAGGTTCAGGTCGAACTGCGCGACCAGCCCTTCCTTGCGGTCGCGCACCTGCCACTCAGGCACCCGCAACCCGCGGCTGCGCAAGGTTTCGCCCACGCCCAGCGTGTCGAGCATCTCCACGGTGGGTGGGTGAAAGGTGCCGGCACGCAGGTCCTGGGGAATGTGGTCCTCTTTTTCGAGGATGACGACGTCCACCCCCTTCTGTGCGAGCGAGAGGGCGGCGACCAGGCCGACGGGACCGGCTCCGGAAATGACGACGGGATGCTGTTGCATGACTCGGTTCTAGTATTGGAAAGGATTCGGAAACCGCCCGCGCGGGACGAGGCGAACGGCGCCGCGCCGGGCTCTCGGAGCCGGCGCGCGTCAGTCGCGGCTTTCGCGCCACAGGCCCAGCACTTCCTGCACGGGCCGGTCGGAAAAACTGAACAGGATCGCGTCCTCGCGGGCCGCCAGCCGGTGCGCTGCCCAGCTGGGAATGACGAAAACGTCGTTCGGCTCGGCCTCGAATGTCCGGTCGTCCAAGATCACCTCCACCCGCCCTTCCAGCACGGCGAACACCGTGCCCGACGAACACCGGTAAGGCGCCGTGGAGAACCCTTTGGGCAGCAGCTGTGCGAACGCACCCATGGTCGGCATGGGGGACCGGCCCGTGAGGGGGTCGACGTAGCGCAGCTTGTAGCCGAGGTGCGGGTCGGGCGCGCCGGCGGCTTGCATGCCCATCAGCGATGCGCGCGTGCGCTCGTAGGGATAGCAGAACAGCGGCGAGGCCCGGTTGGCGGTCGGGGTCCAGTCCACGGGGGCGAGGCCGTTCCCGTAGCGCAGCAGGCTGTCGCCCACCGGGCGCCTGAGCTCCTGCCGGTCGGCCGGAGAGGACTCCGCAAAGCTGGCGTCCAGCGCGGCCACCAATTGCACGTCCAGCCCGTCCAGCCAGATCATGGGCCCATTGCTTTCGTTGCCGTGGTCGTGCCAGGTCCAGGACGGCGTGGTGACGAAGTCGCCGCGCCGCATGATGGTCTTCTCGCCGTCCACCGACGTATAGGCCCCGTCGCCCTCCAGGATCAGCCGCAGCGCGGCCTGGCTATGGCGATGCGCGCGCGCGACCTCCCCCGGCAGGATGGCCTGCAGGCCGGCGTAAAGCGAAGTCGTGATCGCCGCCTTGCCACGCAGGCCGGGGTTCTCGAGGATGAGGACGCGGCGCTCGGCCTCCTCGGCGGTAATCAGCTCGGTGGCCTCGGTCAGATAAGGCCGCACCTTGGCGTACGACCAGTGTGCCGGCTGGCAATCGGAGCGCGGCGTGCGCGTGACGAGGTTGTGTAGCTGCTCCCACAGCGGCGCGAGGTTATCCGCGCCGATGCGGGCGTAGAACGCTTCGCGGGCTGCCCTGTCGGCGACGGGCGCGTGCATTTGGCTCGGATGGTTCATGTGTCTCCCCTGCCCTCGGCCGCCTAGCGCACGGCCACGTCCATTTCGCCCAGCCCTTGGATGCGGGCGTGCATGACGTCGCCGGGCTTCACGGTATTCACCCCCTCGGGCGTGCCCGTCAGGATGACGTCGCCGGGATACAGCGTATAGACGTGCGATGCCACCTCGATCAGCTCCGCAACGCCGGTGATCAAATCGCGCGTATTCGCGCGCTGCCGCGGCTCGCCGTTCACCTCGATGGAGAAATCGAGATTGCCCGGGTCGGCGATCTCGTCCGCCGTCACCAGGTAGGGCCCCAGCACGGTATAGGTGTCCGCCGATTTGCGGTAACTGCGGTCTTCGGTGCCGCGGACGGTCATGTCCAGGCCGATGCAATATCCCGCGACGTAGGACATGGCATCGGCCGCCGCGACGTCCTTGGCGCGGCGCCCGATCACCACCGCCAGCTCCACTTCGTGGTCGTTGCGGCGGCCGGGGAAAGCGATCTTCACGCCTTCGCCGGCACCCACCACGGAAGTCGCCGCCTTCAGGAACACCCCGAACTTTGCGACCGGGCTCTTGAACCCCTCGTAGTGGGCGATGTGCACGTTGTTGTGGATCTGGGCATCGGCCAGGGATTCATCCACGTGGGCGTGGTAGTTCAGCGGTGCAGCGATGACCTTCGACGGCGTGGCGACGGGACTCAGCAGCCTGACCTCGGAAAGGCGCCGGGACGACGCGCCCGCCTTGGCGGCCTGGATCGCGGGCTTCAGCTCCTCCAGGCGTTCGATGAACAAATCCCCCGGCGGCACCGGCCAAGCCAGCGCGGGCAAACGGTCCTTCACGGCGGTCACGTCGTAGACGAGATCCCCTTCCACCAGGCCGATCCGGCCTTCGTCGTAGCGGCAAATCTTCATTCGGTCTCCCGGGCCTGCCCCATGGCAGGCGTTCTTAATTTTTGAGCATGCTCAATTTTAGGCACGAGAGACCGGCCGGTCAAGGCAAGGTCGCGGCCGGTGTCGCGAAATGCCGCCAACCACGCCGATACTCTTCCCTCTAGTCGACTTCGATGTTAGATTACAAATAAAAACAGTTGTAACGTCAGGTCGCTTACTTGCGATTATTTGATTATTTCAAGAATGGGGGAAACACATGAGAAGCACGTGGCAATTGGCTTGTGGATTGGGAATCGCCGCTATCTTGACGGCCTGTGGGGGAGGAAGCGGCAGCAAGCCGGAGCCGACGCCGAAGCTGACCTCGGAACAAATTCACCAATACTCTAGCCATTCGCTGTTCGCCGGCCTGCTCGTTCAATCGCCTGCCGTACTCATGTCATCCCTCGCGCTGGAGTACGCCGAATATCGCCACTCTCCCCTCGGCGAAGACGAGCCGCCCCGCCCATCGGTGGATGAATTCCCGTGCGACCACGGCGGATCCGTCCAGGCCCGGTACACGCCCGTCGACCCGGGCAACGAAGGGATTGCGGTGGGCGACGAGGTCCGGTTCGCCTTCAAGCAATGCCGCCAAGAGTTCGAAGGGTTCGGCATCGCGATATTCGACGACGACGAGGAAGACGATATCGTCACCATCAATGGTGGGGTCCGGGTCGTCATCACCGAGTTCAACGTGCCGGAGCTCTTCGGCAAAGTCGCCTCGGCGCCCGCCCAAGAAGGCTTCGTCATGTCCAAAGCCCTGAAAGCCTTGAAAAACGCGGAACAAACCGTGTCCGTCGGTACGCGGGTGGCTTATTCCGCCTTGCAAATCGGCGACGGCGAGGAGGTCGATGCGACCGATACGCAGTTCGACGGAGTCATGCGCGCCCGCTTCTCCACTGTCATCCCCGATGATGAGCCCGCCATCATCGCGAAAATGGACGGCGACACGGAGACGCTCCTCGTCAGCGTTGCCACCAGCCAAGAGGGCGTGGAATCGCTCAAAGTTTCCTTCGAGGAAGACGGCAAAGGCTATACCCAGACCGTCACCGAGTTCCGCGGCGAAATGGACCTCCACTGCCTCTGCAGCGACAGCGGCGACTCCATCCGCCATACGATCAACGAGCTGGCCTACGCCAACACGGGCAGCGATCCCGAGCTGGGCGACGACTTCTCCTACACTCTCCAGCTTGAGGAGCCTATCGTCATCGATGATTTCGAACTGGGGTTCAGCTCCGGCAAGATGCTGACCAAGGCCAGCGGCGAAGACATCAGCACGGTGTTCTCCATCTCCGGGGAACAAGGCAACGTGGCCATCCAGTCGACCGGCGGTGCCACCTGGTCCGGCAGCTTCGCCGAGTATCTGGACTTCGTGATCGACTGAGCCTGAACGGCTAGCCTCCTTCGGAGGGTGGGCCGGCCCGCAGGCCGGCCCGCCTTTCAGGACTACTTCAGCGGCTTGAACCGCACACGCTTGGGCTTGGCCCCTTCTTCACCAAGGCGGCGTTTCTTGTCCGCCTCGTATTCCTGGTAGTTGCCGTCGAAGAACACGACCTGCGAATCGCCCTCGAAAGCCAGGATGTGCGTGGCAATCCGGTCCAGGAACCAGCGGTCGTGGCTGATCACCATGACGCTGCCGGCGAACTCCAGCAGGGCATCTTCCAGCGCACGCAGGGTTTCCACGTCGAGGTCGTTGGACGGTTCGTCCAGCAGCAGCAGGTTGCCGCCGGCCAGCAGCGTCTTGGCCAGGTGCAGCCGGCCGCGCTCACCACCCGACAGGTTGCCCACCAGCTTGTTCTGGTCCGCCCCCTTGAAGTTGAAGCGCCCCAGGTAGGCGCGCGACGACATCTCGAAACGGCCCACCGTCAGCAGGTCAGCCCCGTCGGCGACCGCATCGAAGACGGTCTTGGCGTCTTCGAGCGCATCACGCGTCTGTTCCACGTAGGCCAGCTTGACGGTGGAGCCGCGGAGGATTTCGCCGCTATCGGGCTGCTCCTTGCCCGCAATCATCCGGAACAGCGTGGACTTGCCGGCGCCGTTGGGGCCAATGATGCCGACGATGGCGCCCGGCGGCACCTTGAAGCTGAGGTTGTCGATCAATAGGCGGTCGCCGTACCCCTTGCTGACGTTCTTGAACTCGATGACCTCATTGCCCAGCCGCTCGGCAACCGGGATGAAGATCTCCGAGGTCTCGTTGCGCCGCTGGTATTCGTACGAGCTGAGTTCCTCGAAACGCGCGATGCGCGCCTTGGACTTGGCCTGGCGCGCCTTGGGATTCTGGCGTACCCACTCCAGTTCCTTCTTGATGGTTTTCTGGCGGGCGGACTCGTTCGCTTCTTCCTGCTTGAGGCGGGCTTCCTTCTGTTCCAGCCACGAACTGTAATTGCCTTTCCAGGGGATGCCGTGGCCACGGTCCAGCTCGAGAATCCACTCGGCGGCATTGTCCAGGAAATAGCGATCGTGGGTGACGGCCACTACCGTGCCGGGGAACTTCTGCAGGAAAACTTCCAGCCACTCCACGCTCTCCGCGTCGAGGTGGTTGGTGGGTTCGTCGAGCAGCAGCATGTCGGGCTTGGACAGCAGCAGGCGGCACAGGGCCACGCGGCGCTTCTCGCCTCCGGACAGGTGGCCGACCACCGCATCCCAGGGTGGCAGCCGCAACGCGTCGGCCGCCACCTCGAGCTGGTGTTCGATGTCATCGCTGCCGCTTCCGCTGCCCGCCGCAATGATGGCCTCGAGCTCGGCCTGCTCGGTCGCCAGCGCGTCGAAGTCGGCGTCCGGCTCGGCGTAGGCGGCATAAACCTCTTCCAGGCGTTTCTTGGCTGCGAATACGCCGCCCAGCCCGGCTTCGACCGCCTGGCGCACGGTGTGCTCGGGGTCGAGCTGGGGCTCCTGGGGCAGATAACCGATGGTGAGGTTGGGCATGGGGCGGGCTTCGCCCTCGAAATCCTTGTCGACGCCGGCCATGATCTTGAGCAGCGTCGATTTGCCGGCACCGTTCAGACCGAGCACCCCGATCTTGGCGCCCGGGAAGAACGACAGCGAGATGTCGCGCAAGATCTGCCGCTTGGGCGGCACGATCTTGCTGACACGATTCATGGTGTAGACGTATTGAGCCATGGGTGAACCACATCGAGAAAGAACGCGCCGGCCGCGATCCTGCGGCCGGCGCTTGACGAAGCCCACAGTGTAGGCCGGTTCGCCCGGAAAAACATGCGCGGGCCGCCGGCTTGCGGCCCGGCCTGCGGCTATTTCGGTGGTTGGCTGAGGATGACGTAACCCCGGTGGTCTTCGACGCCGATGTGGTTCGTGCCTTCCGTGAACGTCACGTTCTGGTGGACCACGGGATCGTCGCCTAGGTCGACGAAGCTCGACGGATCGTAGATCCAGGAGGCCTGGCCGTTTGCGTCGACTTCCATCAAGCGGGGGGCGACCAATGCATCCGTGGGCAACTCGTCCGGACGCGCAACGGTGGGCGAATCATTCAGCATGTCCGGCAGGAAGCTATAGGCGCGCAAGACCCCTTCCTCGTCCGACCGGACGAAGAGCAGGCCGCCGGCCACGGCATCGGGATCCTCCTTGGACTGCAGCACGACCGGAACCATGTACCGATAGGGATCGTCGACGGCGTAGCGTTCGCCGTCCGGGATC
This sequence comes from uncultured Pigmentiphaga sp., assembly GCF_937950555.1. Taxonomy (NCBI): domain Bacteria; kingdom Pseudomonadati; phylum Pseudomonadota; class Betaproteobacteria; order Burkholderiales; family Alcaligenaceae; genus Pigmentiphaga; species uncultured Pigmentiphaga sp. Next base: position 18,089 of record NZ_CALFCW010000076.1, read on the forward strand.
ATGACCACCGGCACCTTGCGGTCGGTGCCGAGCGCAAACCAGCCCTCGTCGGCATTCGCATCCCGGATGACGAGCTGGTCGGACTCGTCCCGGGTGATTTCCGAGGGAGGCTTGGTAGCGATGATGAACTGCCGCCCTTCCTGCTGCACACCCTTCGCCACGAAGCCGTACACCATCGAGTCGAAGTTCGCGACCGTGGCGCGGATGCCGGTTTCGCCCTCCTTCATCAAGGGGCCTAGCCCGGGGCGGGGCACGAGGTCCTCGTTCCTGCCTACCTTGACGTACTCGCCCACGAATGCCTGCATAGGCACCGAGAAATCCAATTCGGAATAAGCCTCTATCGTGGAGTCCTTCAGGATCGTGCGTTGCGGCATGAACATGGTCAGGCCCGACAGCTGCGGGTAGACGGCAGTATGCCGCTCATAGCGCACGGCCTCCCCCATCGCGGCTTCCAGCTTCTCGTATTGGCCGGCTGGCAGGTTCAAGCTGCTCCAGCTGAAGAAACTGAGCAAGTCGACGAGGTCCACGCCTGTCATCAGCCGCGGCGACAAGAAGGCCGTGGCGCGTGCCCGGGCCATGGTGATGTCGTACCAGGCCTGCGTTGGATCGGCCTGCAGCCGTTCCTCCAGGTACCCGCCGATCTCGTCGAGCGCCTCCATGACCGGCCCCAGGCGACGCAGGTCGGTAAGCGAGAGGGTGGACTGGCCGTTGGGCTCCTCTTTCTCCTGCTTGGCGATGTAGCCGTCGATCACGGCCTTGCCGAAGGGCTCGATGTCGATGGCCGGATCGGCGGTGAGTTCCCGCATGAAGGCGCGCCAATCCCATCCGCCGCCGGGTTCGAGCTCCTGCGAAGCCAGCATGTAGTTCGCGTGCGGCGAGAGGGCCTTGGCGATTTCCACCGAAGCCATCAGGCACGCGTCGAAGCCGATCAGGTCGAAATGCGCGCCGGTCTGGGCGCGGGCATTGGAGATGGCCTGCGTCAACATGGGCAAGGACAGCACCGAGCCGGTCGTGGAATCCGGCCCCACGCCGGCGTTGGGCCCGCCGCCGTGGTCCCAGAGGACCAGCATGTACCGCTTGGCGGGATAGGCTTTCACTCCCCACTCGATGAAATCTTGAAGGGTCGAGGCCTGCCCCATGTCCCGCGGGCCGAGGTCCTCGAGCAGCTCGATGCGCGAACCGAGCACCCGCTTGCGCTGCAACGTCCTCCATCCGTCTTTGCGCGCGCCGCCGGTGGCGAGCACCAGGTTGACCTTTTCGTTGGGCGCCACGCTCTGCATTTCTGCGAGGTTTGCCGACGCTTCGCCTCCGCCTTCTTCGAGGTCGGTGGCGATGACGTAGACCAGGACGGTCGTTTCGGCTTCCGCCTGGACCGCCCCGGAACCGCCCCCGCACGAGGCAAGCGCCAGGAGCAAGGAAAAAACGGCGAAAAGGCGCAACAGGATACCGGCGCAAGCCGGCGGGGGACGCGTAGGCATGAATAACCTCCTCCCTGTGAAAATCACAATATTTTGCTATTTTGTATCGTTTTATTACATTTGAGCAATAAAGATACATCCTGGCGCGACGCCTTCCGGCTCTCGCCCGCCTCTCCCGGCGTAGGGCGGCGCGCCTGCGCAAGGGGCTGTCGCCCCAGCCGTCTTGGTATGCTCTGGGATCCTGATCCACCAAGTCCGACCGTCATGCTCCCTTTCGACTGGAACTTCCCCTATCCGTCGCAGAAGATGCCTGTCCTGGCCGACAACGCCGTCGCCACCAGCCAGCCGCTCGCCGCCCAGGCGGGCTTGCGCATGCTGTACGAGGGCGGCAATGCCGTGGATGCGGCGCTCGCCTGCGCCATCGCGCTGACCGTGGTCGAGCCGGTCATGAACGGCATAGGCGGCGACATGTTCGCGCTGGTCTGGCATGAGGGAAGGCTGCATGGCCTGAACTCCAGCGGGCGCTCCCCGGCCGCCTGGACCTTGGAGCATTTCCGTGGCAAGACGGCCATCCCCGCCACCGGCTGGGACGCCGTCACCGTACCCGGCCAGGTTGCCGGATGGCGGGCGCTATCCGAGCGCTTCGGCAAATTGCCCTTCGAACGGCTGTTCGAGCCGGCCCTGCACTATGCCCGCCAAGGCTTCCAGGTCACGCCGCAAATTGCCCGGCTGTGGGCGCGCCAGGCGCCTAAGCTGGCCGGCCAGCCCGGCTTCGCGGAGGCTTTCTTCCGGGGCGGCCGCGCGCCGCAGGCAGGCGAACGCTGGCGCTTTCCCGAGCAGGCCGACACGCTGCAAAGCATCGCCCAGACCAAGGGCGAGAGTTTTTATCGCGGCGCACTGGCCCAGCAGATCGTCGACTTCGCCCGCCGCACGGGAGGCGCGATCACCCTCGCGGACCTCGCCGCGCACGAGGCGCAGTGGGTAGAGCCCCTGAGCCAACGATTCCGCGATTACACCTTGCACGAGATTCCTCCCAGCGGGCAGGGCATTGCAGCGCTTGCCGCCCTTGGCATGCTGGAACACGTCGACCTCGAGGGCATGGGCCTGGACAGTCCGGCCATGTACCACGCGACGATCGAGGCGATGAAGCTCGCCTTCTCCGACTTGCACGAACACATCGCCGACCCGGCTGCCATGCGCGTCACCCCGCAGGAGCTGCTCGATCCCGCCTACCTCGCCCAGCGCGCGGCGCTGATCGATCCCGCCCGCGCGAACGCGCCTACCGCCGGCACGCCCAAGGTCGGCGGCACGGTGTACCTGGCCGCGGCAGACCAAGACGGCATGATGGTGTCGTTCATCCAGTCCAACTTCCAGGGGTTCGGCTCGGGCATCGTCGTGCCGGGCACCGGCATTTCCCTGCACAACCGAGGCATCGGGTTCAACCTGCAGCCCGGACACGTGAACTGCGTCGGCCCCTCCAAGAAGCCGATGCATACCATCATTCCCGGTTTCGTCACGCGTGACGGCCGGCCCGTCATGGCGTTCGGGGTGATGGGCGGGTCGATGCAGGCGCAGGGGCACGTGCAGATGATGGTGCGCCTGGGCGCCTACAAGCAAAACCCGCAGGCAATGAGCGACGCGCCCCGCTTCCGGGTGGACGAAGGCGTGGTCCGCGTGGAGTCGCACACCCCGGCAGCGGTGGTCGAGGGCCTGCGCAGGCTCGGGCATGTCGTGGAGGTATCCGAGCCGCAAAGCCTGGATTTCGGCACGGCGCAGCTGATTTATCGCAGCGAGGACGGCTACATCGCAGCCTCCGACTCGCGGCGGGACGGCCAAGCCGTCGGCTACTGAAGCCGCTTCCTCGCCCTGGCGCGGCCCGGCAGGCGCACGGGCCTGCCCGGGGCATTCGGAGCCGCCGAGGGCATCGCAGCCGGCGGGAAAGCCAGGGCGAGGGAGCCTCAAACCGCCGCGACGGCCCCGCCTTCTTCTTCCTGCCGCGACTCTTGCTTGACGAGCCGGCTGGCCGCCTTCCGCAAAGGGCCCAGCAATCCGCCGATCAACGCCAATTGCGTCAGCACCAGCCGATGGCCGTCGTCGACGTCGTCATCCGGCGACAACTCCAAGGTCTTCGCCAAGGCTTCGTCTTCGGGGTCGCTCGCCTCGAGGGGCGCGCGGTTCGCCAGGCCCGCTGCAATGCTGTCCAGCGCGCGGATCACGCCCATCGTCAAGCGAGAGATCTCGGCATCGCTCGCGTGATCCGCCAACATTTCCCGATGCGCGCCGAGGCCGGACAAATAATTCAGCAGCGTATGGGACAACGTCAGGAACCGCAGCGCGGCATCCGCCTCGCGCCGGAAATGCCCCGGCTCGGAGAGCATGTTCGAGACCGCCATCGAAAACGCGGCATCGGCGTTATGCGCATTGCGCCGCGCCAGCCGATACGCCAGGTCGTCCCGCTTGCCGACCTCGTACTGGATCATGATCTCGCGCAGATACTTGCTGCTGGCCGCCAGCGCATTGGCCGCCACCTGGTTCAGCCTGCGCCCTTGCCAGTCGGGCAACACCACCAGCACCGCAATGCCCGCGATCGCCGCGCCGATCAAGGTATCGACCAAGCGCGGCACGAATAAGTCGTAGCCGTTGCCGATCTGGTTGAAGCACAGCAATACCAGCACCGTAATGGCCGCGGTACCCACCGTGTACCGGGTCGTGCGCGTCGCAAAAAACACGACCCCTGCCAACACCGCGAACAAGGCCTGCACGAACAGGCTCGTGAACAACTTGAACAGCACCCATCCCAGCGCCAACCCGAGCACCGTGCCGAGCACGCGCTGCACCAGTCGCGTACGCGTCGCGCCATAACTGGGCGCGCAGACGAATAGCGCGGTCAGCACGATCCAGTAACCTTGCTCGGGATGGACCAGGTGCAGCATGCCGTAGCCGGCCGCCATCGCGGCGGTCAGCCTCACGGCATAGCGGAATACGGGAGCGCTCGGCGTCAATTGCACGCGCACGCGATCGACCGCCTCCCCGAAAGACTGCGGCGACCGGTCGAACAAGCTGTTGTCCTGCTGCTGTTCATCGAGATTGTCGGGATTGCTTGCACTGCCAAGACGCCTATCCAGCTCGGCCAGGTTGGCCGACAGGGCGTTCACCGAGCGCAGGAGCCTCGCCCACTCCGGCCGGTTCTGGCTGCGCAGGAAGTCGAGCGAGGCATCCAGGTCCGCTTTGGCCTGCCGCATCTCATCACCGACCTCGAACGGCTGCTGCATGCGTATGGCCCGCGCCAGCCGGCGGCACGCCTGCCCTTGCAGGCCCAGCAAGCGCTGGCAGCGGAACATGATGTCGCTGTGGAAAAACACGTCGGCCAGCTCGTTGTATGGATAATGCGAGGAGCTGGCGCGCTCATGCACGTCTTGGGCGATGAAATAAAGGCGCAGGTAACGCGTCGTCTTGCGGCCCGGGCGGCTGCGTCCAAGGCGGCTGAACAGGCTCTCCTTGGCCGCATTCAGGGCTGCCACCACCCGGCTATTGAGCTGCGCCAGCTCCAGGCGCCGCGCCTCCACGTCTATGCCCCGCACGGGCTCGAACAGCGAGGCTTTCAGCACCAGGTAATCGCCCAGCACGTTGTACAAGCCGGCCAGGCGCTGCTGCACCGGCTGGTGGGCAAATAGGGCCGACCACAACACCGATAGCACGCCATACCATGTCGCGCCAGCCATCAGCAACGCCGGCTCCCGCCAGAACCCGCCCGCACCCTGGCTTTGTTCCACGCCGATCGTAGTGTAGATCGCCAGGATCAACGTGGCGTACCCCATGGCCCGGTAGCGCTCCCCGATCGCGCCGAGCATGGTCAGCCAGAACGTAGAGAGCGCCATCCCCAGCAGGAACAGCCACGGGTAGGGAAACAAGGCTTTGACCGAAACGGCCGCGACCCCGAAAAAAACGAGCGTTACCAGTTGGGCCAGCAGCCGGCCCCGCCAGTTGTCGTCCGTTTCGGCCAGCGCCGACGCAATCACGCCCAGAAACGCGGGAATGACCAGGTCCATGCGGTCCGTGCCCCAGCACACGCCCATGACGCACGCCAGTGCGATGAAAACCCGAAGGCTATAGACGAAGGTATCGTGCGCCCACAGGCGCCGCAGGGTATGGAATAAAGAGGCGAAACGCATGGAATAGGGCGGGGAAGGAACAACCGTAACTATCGCATGCAGGAGGCGTGCCGGCGTGCCGCGCGCGCAACGAGCCCGGTGCGCTTGCCCTTCGGAGGTGGCAGGGGACTGCCCGCCACGCGTGCGATAATCGAATGGGGCCGGCCGGGCTCGGCAGGTTCGCTGTGCCGCCGTCCCCTGTACGCTCAAGTTTCCTCCCCAGGCCCATGAAACAATATCTCGACCTCGTCCAAGCCATTCTCGACACGGGCTCATGGCAATCGAACCGGACAGGCATACGCACCTTGAGCATGCCAGGGGCGGCCTTGCGCTTCGACCTGCAGCAGGGTTTTCCGGCCGTCACCACCAAGAAGCTGGCGTTCAAGTCTGCCATCGGCGAGCTCGTCGGTTTCTTGCGCGGCGCGCGCAGTGCCGCCGACTTCCGGGCCCTTGGTTGCAAGGTCTGGGACCAGAACGCCAATGAGAACGCCCAATGGCGGGCCAATCCCTACCGCGAAGGCGAGGACGACCTGGGCCCCGTGTATGGCGTGCAATGGCGCCGCTGGCCCGCATACAAGGTGCTGCCCGCCTCGCGCGCGGCGCAGGTGCAAGACGCGCTGTCGCGCGGATATGCCCGGGTGACCGAGTTCGATGAAGGCGGCGAGCGCAAGGTACTGCTGTACAAGGCCGTCGACCAACTGCGCCAATGCCTGGACACCATACACAGCAATCCCTCGGATCGCCGCATCTTGTTCCATGGCTGGAACTGGGCGCAGATCGAGGAAATGGCGCTGCCGCCTTGCCATCTGCTATACCAGTTCCTGCCCAACGCCTCGACCCGCGAAATCTCGCTGTGCCTGTACATACGGTCCAACGACGTGGGGCTGGGCACGCCGTTCAACCTTGCCGAAGGCGCCGCGCTGCTGCATCTCGTAGGCCGGCTAACCGGATACACGCCGCGCTGGTTCAGCTACTTCATCGGCGACGCCCACATCTACGAGACCCATTTGCCCATGCTGCGCGAACAATTGACGCGCAAGCCCTTCCCGCTGCCGCAGCTGGCGCTTTCGGACAGGATTCCTGACTACGCCGTGACGGGCAAATACGAACCGGAATGGCTGGAGCGCGTCGAGCCCGGGGACTTTTCCCTCGTGGGCTATGAGCATCACCCGCCCTTGACGGCGCCCATGGCGGTGTAAAAAACGGAGCTCGCGGCAGGCGCGGCTCCGTTGCGGGACCCGGGGCGAAACGCCCCGGCGTTCGATCGTCAGCCTACGTGCTTGCGCAGGAATTCGAGCGTGCGCGAAAGCGCGAGATCCGCGCTCGGCTTGTCGTACGACCCGCGCATGTCGCAGTTGAAGCCGTGGCCAGCCGGGTAAGTGTGGACGATGACGTCCGGTTGTGCCGCACGCACTTTCTCCACGTCGCTCATCGGGATGGAGTGATCCTTTTCGCCGAAGTGCGCCATGGTGGGAATGCGCGGCTTGCGATCGGCGATGCCCGCGATGCCGCCGCCGTAGTACGGAATGGACGCCGACAGGCCATCCAGGCTGCCTGCAGCGGCCCATGCAATCGTGCCTCCCCAGCAATAGCCGACGATGCCGACCTTGCCGGCCTCGCTGGCGACGGCGATGGCAGCCGCGACATCCTTGAGGGCGGTATCGATGGAGATTTTCTGCATGAACTCCTTGCCCTTGTTGATGTCGTCGGGCTCGTAGCCCAGTTCCACGTCGGCCTGGACACGGTCGAAGAACGCCGGCGCCACGGCGAGATAACCTTCCTGCGCATAGCGGTCGCAAACGCTACGGATGTGCGGATTGACGCCGAAGATCTCCTGGCATACGACCAGCCCGCCGCGCGGCTTGCCGACGGGGTCTGCACGGTAGGCGGAGATAGTGACGCCGTCGGAAGCGGTCAAGTTGATCTTGGTTCCCATGGTTCCCTTGTCTATTGATGATGTGATATTGGATGGATGACTATCCTTTGGTGCGGCCCGCCTTCGACGGACGGGGCCAAGCCTCTAGGTTGTATCAGAAAATGAGCCTCCTGGCAGCCCTGCGTCCCGCCAGGAGAGACGTCGGGGCGGCCGCTCCCCCGTTCGTGCTAGATTGCGGGCTTGAATGCGACCTCCTCCGTCATGCCTCATTCGATGCCCGCACCGCTCATCCTCATCGTCGCCTACGCCGCCAACCGCGTCATCGGGCGCGACAACGCCCTGCCCTGGCGCCTGCGCGGCGATCTCGCCCACTTCAAGCGCACCACCCTCGGCCACCCCATCATCATGGGGCGCAAGACTTGGGAATCCCTGGGAAGGCCTTTGCCTGGCAGGCAGAACATCGTGCTCACCCGCGACGCGGACTACTCCGCCGAAGGCGCGACGGTCGTGCGGACCCTGGACCAGGCCATCGCTGCGGCGGGTACGGCCGAGCGGATCTATGTCATCGGCGGCGCACAGGTTTACGCCGCTGCGCTTGACCGCGCGGACCGCATCATCGCGACCGAAATCCATGCCGAAGTGCCAGGAGACGCCTATTTCCCCTCGCTTCCGGCGGGCCAGTGGCGCGAAACGGCGCGCGAGCCGCAACCGCCGGAAGACGGGCTGGCCTACGACTTCGTCACTTACGAACGCGTGGGCGTGAGCTGATCGTCCGGGTGCCAGAGGAAACTGCAACGGCCAACGTCGCTCATCCAGACCAGGCCGTCGCCCACGTGTCCCGTGCTCGCGGCCTGGCGGATCGTTTCGTATAGGGCGCCTGCGTGCTCGTCCGCCGCGACGATCTCTATCCGGACCTTGGGCGCAAAGTCCAGCAGCTCTTCCTTCAGGTTCTGCGGCTGGTGGCGGGCGGGCGCACTGCAGCCTTCCACGTGCGATACGGTCATGCCGGGAAATCCCGGCGTTTTCATCAATGCGGCCCGCACGTCATCGAGGCGGGTCGGACGTATCACGGCCTTGATTTCTTTCATTCGGATCTCCTTCATCCAACCCGGTGATGGGAAGTCCCGGCAATAGCGCCGGGACACTCCCTCACGCCTCCGGCGCTTCTTCGTCGAACCACCGGTATAAGGTGGGCAACACCAGCAAGGTCAGCAGCGTGCAAGTAATGAGCCCGCCGATCACCACGACCGCGAGCGGGCGCTGGACCTCCGAGCCCGGCCCGGTCGCAAATAGGAAGGGCACGAGCCCCAGCATGGCGACGGTCGCCGTCATCATGACCGGGCGGAAACGCATCGTCGCACCCTGCACCACGGCTTCAGCCAGCGATTGGCCTTCCATCCGCAGCTTGCGTATGTAGGACACCATCACTACGCCGTTCAGCACCGCAATGCCCCACAGCGCGATGAAGCCGACCGAGGCAGGGACCGACAGGTACTCGCCCGTGACGAACAAGCCGATGATGCCGCCGATGGAGGCGAACGGCAGCACGGTGATGATCAGGGTCGCATACCGGACGGAATTGAAGAGCAGGAACAGCAGGAAGAAAATCGCCGCCACGGTGACGGGAACGATGAGCGCGAGGTGGCCCAGCGCGCGCTCCATGTTCTGGAACTGTCCGCCCCACTCCAGGTAGTAGCCGGGCGGCAAAGTAACCTTTTCCTGGACGGCTTGCTGCAGCTCGGCCACGAACCCGCCCAGGTCGCGGTCCTGGACGTTGATGGCGACCACGACCCGGCGCTTGCCGCCTTCGCGGCTGATCTGAGCGGGCCCGTCGCGCACTTCGATCTTGGCCAGGCTTTCCAGCGGCACCCGCACGCCGTGCGGCGTGGTCAGCAGGATCTGCCGGATGTCGGCCACGCTGCCGCGGAACGCCTCGGGCAAGCGCACCGCTGCGGTGAACCGCCGCTCGCCTTCGAAGATCTCGGTCGCCACCTTGCCGGCGATCGCGACCTCGATCACGTCGTGCACGTCGGAAACATTGAGCCCGTATCGGGCAATGGCCTGCCGGTCGATGTTGATCGTCAGGTATTGCTGTCCACTGACCCGTTCCACGCGTACGTCGCGCGCCCCGGGCACCGTTTCGGCCACGCGCGCGATCTGCTGCGCCTTCTGCAGCAAGCGGTCGAGGTCTTCGCCGAACACTTTGACCGCGACGTCCGACCGCACGCCCGTCACCATCTCGTCCACCCGGTCGGAGATCGGCTGGGCCATGACGACTTGCGCGCTCGGGATCACGGCCAGGCGCTTGCGTATTTCTTCCGCAATGGTGTCCTGCGTCCAGCCGTCGGGCCACTCATCGCGCGGCTTCAGGCTGACGATGGGCGTGGACTCGTTCTGGGCCTGGGGATCGGCTGGGCTCTCGCCCCGCCCGACATTGGAAACCGCCAATCTGACCCCCGGCACCTCCATGATGAGCCGCATCGCCTGTTTTTCCAGCTCGATGGACTCTTCCAGCGAGATATTGGGCACGCGGTTGATGGCCGGCACGATCGAGCCTTCCTGCATTTCAGGAATGAACGAGGTGCCCAGCAAAGGCAGCATGGCGACCGAGGCGGCGAACGCCAGCACGGCCATCGCCACGGTCTTCTTGGCATTGCGCAGGACCCAGTCCAGCATGCGCAGGTAATGGCGCTTCAGGAAAGCGATGACGCGCGTATCGTGCTCTGCGCCGCCCTTGAGCAGATACGACGAAAGCACGGGCGAAAGCGTCAGGCACAGCACCAGCGAAATCGCCAGCGCAATGGCAATGGTGTAGGCAAGCGGCGCGAACATCTTGCCCTCCATGCCCTGCAGCGTCATCAGCGGCAGGAACACGAGAATGATGACCCCGATGCCGAAGACCACCGGCGTCGCCACTTCGGCCACGGCCTTGAGCACGATCCGCGCCTTGCTTTCGCCGCTTTCCCTGGCATGGCCGAGATGGGCGAATGCGTTTTCCACGACCACGACGGAACCGTCGACGATCAGGCCGATGGCGATCGCCAGGCCGCCGAGCGACATCAGGTTGGCGGAAATGCCGAGCCGGTTCATCGCAAAGAACGTCAACAGCGGCGTCAGGACCATGGTCGCCACGACGATCAGGGAAGAGCGCACGTCGCCCAGGAACAGGAACAGGACCAAGACGACCAGGACCACGCCTTCCAGCAGCACCTTGGCCACGGTCCACAGGGCCGCATCGACGAGCTCGCTGCGATCGTAGTAGGGCACGATCTGCAGGCCGTCCGGCAGCATCCCTTGCGTATTGATCTCATGCACCCGCTGCTTGATGCGCTCGACGACCTCTTTCGCGTTCCCCCCGCGCATCATCATGACGATTCCGCCGACCGCCTCGGTCACGCCGTTCTTGATCACCGCGCCGTAGCGCACGGCGTGACCCATGGTGACCTCGGCCACGTCGCGCATGTAGATTGGCGTGCCGTTGGACTCGGCCAGCACGATGTTGGCGATGTCTTCCAGGCTCTCGATCAGGCCCACGCCGCGGATCAGATACTGCTCGGCATAGTGCGGGAGGATGCCGCCGCCCGAATTGGCGTTGTTCCGCGCAAGCGCCTGGTACACCTGCTGCAGCGTCACGCCGTAGTGGCTCATGCGGTCCGGGTGGACGAGCACCTGGTACTGCTTCACGTAGCCGCCCTGCGAGTTGATCTCGGCGACTTGCGGGATGGAGCGCAGCAAGGGCCTGACCACCCAATCTTGCACGATGCGCCGCTCCGTCAGTTCCTTGGGAGTCAGCTCGCGGTCGCCGTCGTCCGGCCGGTCCAGCGTGTATTGATACACCTCCCCCAGCCCGGTGGAGACCGGCCCCAGCACGGGCGTGACGCCGGCCGGCATGCGCGAGCCGATCTCGATCAGGCGCTCCATCACCAGTTGCCGTGCAAAGTACACGTCGGTCGAATCCGTGAAGACCAGCGTGATGAGCGAGAGTCCCGGCTTATTCAAGGACCGCATTTCCTCCAGGCCGGGCAACCCGGTCATCGCGATCTCGATGGGCACGGTCACGAAGCGCTCGACCTCCTCGGGAGAGCGGCCGGGCGCATCGGTGGCGATTTGCACCTGGATGTTCGTGACATCGGGAAATGCGTCGACCGACAACTTGCGCACGGCGTCCAAGCCGAAAGCCAGCGCAACCGCCGCGAGCACGACCACGATCAGGCGCTGCCGCAAGGCAGCGCGTACGAGGTTCTCTAGCATCGCGGTTACTCCACTTCGACGCCGATGCGCTGGTTATTGAGATGGAATGCGCCTTCGATCACCACGCGATCGCCGGCTTTCAGGCCCGACACGACGGCGCGCCTGTCGTGGTACGTCCCGCCCAGCTGCACCTGGGTCGCACGATAGCGACCAGGCGCGATCTCGACGTAGACCAAGTCTTCGTTGTCGTAACGCACGATGGCGGAGGCCGGGATCACGAGCTGTTCGGTGGGCCGGCTCGTGATCAGCATCGTCGCCAGCATGGCAGGCTTGAGGCGGCCGTCCGCATTGTCGATGGAGGTATGGACGCGGACTGTCCGGGTGGAAGGATTGACGACCTGGCCCACATAAATCAATTGCCCTTGGATCCGGCGGTTGCCGAGCGCGGGCACCTCGATGTCGACCGTCTGGCCTTCGGCGACCAGGTCCGCCTGCTGTTCGGGAACATCGGCCACGGCCCAGACCTTGGACAGGTCCGCTACGGTGAACAGGGCGTCGGCCGGTTGCACGACCTGTCCCGGCGCGACCTTCAGCTCGACGACGGTTCCGTGCAACGTTGAGACGACCGGGGAAAAGGAACTGATCTCCCCCGTCCTGCCCATGCGCTCGATGGCCGCCCGCGACATGCCTAGGACACTGAGCTGGTCGTAAGCCGCGCGGAGCTCGGCGGCAGCCACGGCGTACTCGTTTTCGCGACGCTGCAATTCGGCCTTGCCGATCACGTCGGCGGCGAACAGCAACCGCGCGCGTTCGCGCGCATTCTCCTGCAGCTCGGACTGCGCCTTCGCTTTCAGGTAGGCCAGCTGCGCGCTGCCAAGTTCCGTGCTGTGCAAGCGGGCCAAGACATCGCCGGGCTTGACGTTCGCGCCGAGCATGGTCGTGATGTCCGTCACGCGCCCCGTCACGGAAGCGCCGATGCGCGCCATGCGCTGGCGGTCGAAATCGATGCGCCCCGCCACGCGCAGCACTTCGCTGAATGGCTCGACGCTTGCCGGTGCAACCTTGATCCGGGCCATCATGGCCTGGTCGGCGACGACGATGTTGGGATCGATGCGCTCTTGGGGGGCGCCTGCCGGCTCGGGCTTCTTGCCGCAGGCACCCAATGCCAGGCACAGCGCGAGCAATGCAACGGTAGGAGAAAAACGCTGGATCATGATGAACTACCTGCGGAAGAATTGGCGAGCAGCCGCTCTATCTCTATGGCAGCGACTTGCAGATCGAACTGGGCGGCGATGAGGTCGTTGCGGGCCGTGCGCAGCACGCGCTGGGCATCGAGGTAATCGATGATGCCCCGCTCGCCATATCGATAGGCGGCTTCGGCCACGCGCAACGCCGCCTCCGCCTGCCGCATGATGCCCGACTGCAGCGCCTCGACCTGCGATGCCGCGATCTGATACTGCTGGTAGGCCGCATCCAATTGCTGCGTCAGCTCGAACTCGCGCGCCTCGAGCAGGCTCCGCACGCGGTTGACCATTGCTGCCGCCTCGTCGATCGGGCCGCGACGGCGGTCCCACAGCGGCACGCTCAATACGACGCCGACCTGGGTATCGCGCACCTCCGGATCCCTGCTGGACGTGGCTTTCAGCGCGACGGAGGGCCAGCGCAGGGCGCGTTCGTACTCCAGCGCTGCGCGGGCGCGGTCGAGCTCGGCCCGCAATTGGATGAGTTCCGGGTTACTCGCCAGCATCACGCTGCGCAGCGTCTCAAGGGGCTCGAGCGCCGGCAGTGCGCCCAAATCCCCCTGCACGGAGAAACTGGCCGGCAGGATGCCTCCCACCTGCTGCCGCAATAACGACTTGGCCTGGTTCACGCGCAATAGCGCGCTCTGGCTGTTCTTCTGCGCGTTGAGCAATTCCGCTGCGACCCGGATGGCTTCGTACTTGGGCGAATCGCCCACGTCCACGCGCACCTGCGCGCGATCATAGAGTTGTTGCGTCAGCGCGAGGTCTTCCTGGGCCGCGGCGAATTCGGCCTCGCGGCGGAGCGTCTCGTAGAACCCGCGCTTGACCTGGGCCACCAGCCGGGCCACGAACAGCTCCTGCTCCGCGGTCGCGGCGCGCAGGGCTCCGGTCGCAAGCTCGCGGCGCAACGCGCGTTGGACGGGAAGGTCGATCCGCTGGGTGATCGATAGCGTCTGCCCGATGCCGGTGCCGGCGCCGGGCTGCCGCGCCGATACGCGGCCAGTCGTGAATTCGGCTTCGGGATTGGGATAGGCTTCGGCGCTCGTAATGCCGGCCCGGGCGGCATCGACGCCCGCGGCCGCGGCATCGACGCCCTTGTTGCCCTGCAAGGCGAGAGCCAGCAGCTGGTCGAGCGTATAGGGCTGCGGCGCGGCCGCCGCGAGCTGACATACGCTGGCCAGCCACACGGATAAAACGACGAGTGTGACGGATTTCATGATCTTCAAGAACGGGAACGCGCGGCGGCCCAAGGCCACCGGCCAAGCACCCGCGGCAGCCACGGCGCCGCAGGCGGAAACGGGAGATCAAGCCGTCAGTGACGGTGGCCGGTCGTGCCGGAATACCGGCGCCGATTCAGGCTGCAGCGGGACCGCGCAGGCCCGCGCGTCGGACAGCGAAGGCGCGACCACGACCAGGCACAGGGGAAGATCGAATTCGTGGGGATCGGGCGGCGGCGCAGACGGCAATTGTTCATTAGCTGCACGCCGGCAGGAAAAGGTGTCGATGGCAACGTCGCTCCAATCGGGCTGGGAAATTTGCTCGACGACCTCGAATTCCTCGTAGAGCTCGAACTCCCATCCCGGCAGCGCCGGCATCGCGGCAACGGGCGCCGCATCCAAGAAAGAAAGCGCCACGGCCGCAGCATTCGCGCCGGCCGTCCACGGGACGTTCGCCGGCGCCTCGCCAGTGGCCCAACTCTGCGCATGGCTGGCCGCAGCGCCGGCTTCATGTCGGCATGCCGCAGCGCCCGCCCACACCCATTGGAGGGGCAAAAGCAGCAGAAAAAGAAGCAGGAGCCGATGACGCATGTGCAGCATTTTAGGCGCTGCGGGGCTTTTTGCAATTCGCGCCCATTGCGGGCCGCCGGGCCATTGACCCTTGCCTCTAGCGTTCCCGCGCCGCACACACCAGGGGCGGCCAAGCGATGGGGGGAGAATTCGCGCTCCAAGACATACCGAACCGTAGTATTTCGGTAATGCTTCCGTTGGGGGCAAGCCACGGGCACGAACTGGCGACGCCGTTCAGGCGTCCTGCTTTACCTCCCAACTTGCGGACACCAAACCAATCCTAGTGGGATTCATGGTTGCCTTTTCCCCGGGCTGGGGCGGAAAGCGCACGTGCAATTGAACCCCCCCGGTGTTCCGGTCGAAATGAACCGTGGCATGCAGGTGACGCCGGCGCAGCCATGTCGCTGCATACTTGACTTGCAGCCTACCGGCCTCGCCCCGTTGCTCGAACCGCAGGATCAAATACCGGCTGCCTTGCCGTCCGTAGGCCCTGAGCTGTGCTTCCAATTTTTGCAAGCCAAGCTCGGCACGACCCCTCCATGCCGCATCGAGCCTGGCTAAGTCCTCGAAACTTATGTCGCCTTCCATCGCGCTCCCGCGGAAGTGATCCGCCCTGACGAAAACGACTATAAGTGCAATGCTCGAGCGCAGCTAGATGACTATGCGGATGAGTCGTGCGGCTGCCGGAGTGCTGTTTTTGCATGAACCCACGGGACGGTCTCAGGCATAATCGGCCACGGGCGGGCAGGCACACGCGAGGTTGCGGTCGCCATATAGATTGTCCACCCTGCCCACGGGAGGCCAGTATTTGTGCTCGCGCAGGCGCGGCACTGGATACGCGGCCCGCTCGCGCGAATACGCATGTGGCCAGGCGTCCGCGAGCAGCACCTGCGCCGTATGCGGTGCGTTCTTGAGGAGATTGTCGTCGCGGTCTTGCGTGCCGGCCTCGATCTCGGCAATCTCGGCGCGGATCGCGATCATGGCTTCGATGAAGCGATCCAATTCGGCCAGGCTTTCCGATTCAGTGGGCTCCACCATCAGCGTGCCCGCCACCGGAAAACTCATCGTGGGCGCATGGAAGCCGTAATCGATCAGCCGCTTTGCCACGTCCTCGGCATCGATGCCGCAGCGCTGCTTGATGGGCCGCAGGTCCAGGATGCATTCGTGGGCGACGTAGCCCCCGCGCCCGGTATACAGCACGGGATAGTAGCCAGCCAGGCGCCGGGCCACATAATTGGCATTGAGGATGGCCACCTGGGAAGCGCGGCGCAGTCCCTCGGCACCCATCAGCGCGATATAGGCCGCCGAGATGGGGAGAATGCCGGCTGAACCGAACGGCGCGGCCGCCACCGGACCGCATGCCGCTTCCGGGTCCGGCCGGCCGTCCTCGCCCAGGACTCCCGGCAAATAAGGGGCAAGGTGTTTCCGGACCGCGATCGGGCCCACGCCCGGCCCGCCCCCGCCGTGCGGAATACAGAAGGTCTTGTGCAGGTTGAGGTGGGATACGTCCGCGCCGATGCGCCCCGGTCTGACCAAGCCCACCAGCGCGTTCATGTTGGCACCGTCCAGGTAGACTTGGCCGCCCGCGGCGTGCACGATCTCGCAGATCTCCCCGATGGCATCTTCGAACACGCCGTGGGTCGAGGGATAGGTCACCATCAAGGCCGCCAGGCGCGAACCGGCCTCGGCCGCCTTGCGGCGCAAATCCTCCACATCCACGTTGCCCTGGCGATCGCAGGCGACGACCACCACCCGCATGCCGGCCAGCTGCGCAGAAGCGGGGTTGGTGCCGTGGGCCGAGGCGGGAATCAGGCACACGTCGCGGCACGATTCGCCGCGCGCCGCATGATACGCGCGTATGGCCATCAGTCCCGCGTACTCGCCCTGCGCGCCCGAATTAGGCTGGAAACTGATCGCTTCGTAGCCGGTAATCTCGCACAACGCCCGGCCGAGCCGGGAAATCAGTTCGCGGTAGCCCTCGGCCTGCCACGCGGGGGCGTACGGATGCAAACCGGAAAACTTGGGCCACGTAATGGGCATCATCTCCGCCGTCGCGTTGAGTTTCATGGTGCAGGAGCCGAGCGGGATCATCGTCCGGTCCAGCGCGAGGTCCATGTCGGCGAGCCGGCGCAGCCAGCGCAGCATGTCTGTCTCGGACCGCACGGAACGGAAAACGGGGTGGGCAAGTATGGGCGAGGTCCTGGCCAGCGGCTCGGCGATGCCGTCCCTCGCGGCGGCCAGCGCGGTGTCGACGGGGGTGGAAGGACGGCCGCAACCTTCGGCGAATACGTCGATGAGCGCCTGTAAATCGTCGCGCGTCACTGTCTCGTCGAGCGACACCGCAAGGTGGCCGGCATCCAGCCTGCGCAGGTTGATGCGCGCCGCCTGCGCCGCGCGCACGATGGCCGCGGTGTGGGCGCCGGTGCGCAGGTGCAGCGTATCGAAGAAAGTGGGGTTCTCCGCCTGCACGCCCAGCTCGCCCAAGGCGGCGCGCAACGCGGCGGTGCTGCGATGCACGCGCGAGGCGATGAGGCGCAGCCCGTCCGGGCCGTGCCAGACCGCATACATGGCGGCAATAACGGCCAGCAAGACCTGCGCGGTACATATGTTGGAGGTGGCTTTCTCGCGCCGGATGTGCTGCTCGCGTGTCTGCAAGGCCAGCCGCAAGGCGGGCCGGCCGGCGGCGTCGCGCGAGACGCCCACCAGGCGCCCGGGCAAATGGCGTTTCAAGGCATCCCGGCAGGCCATGAACGCGGCATGCGGACCGCCGAAACCGAGCGGCACGCCGAAGCGCTGGGCAGACCCGATGGCGATATCGGCCCCCCATTCGCCGGGCGGCTGCAGCAGCGCCAGCGCCAGCAAGTCGGTCGCGCACGCCACGATGCCGCCGGCCGCCTTCACCTCGGCGGCGACGGCCTCGTGACGGCGCACCTCCCCGGTGCTGCACGGGTATTGCAGCAATACGCCGAAGCAGGCCGGCACGCCGGCCGTTTCGTCCCCGACGACGAGCTCAATGTCGAGGGCGGACGCGCGCGTGCGCAGTACCGCGATGGTTTGCGGGTGGCAACCGGACGATACGAAAAACACCTTGCTGGCGCTCGACGCGGTGCGCCGCGCCAGCAACATGGCCTCGGCGGCGGCCGTGGCCTCGTCCAGCAACGAGGCATTGGCGATGTCCAGGCCGGTAAGGTCCGACACCATGGTCTGGAACACCAGCAACGCCTGCAGGCGGCCCTGTGAAATCTCTGGCTGGTAAGGCGTATAGGCCGTATACCACGCAGGATTCTCCAGGATGTTGCGCTGGATGACGGGCGGCGTATGCGTGGCGTAATACCCTTGGCCGATGTAGTTGCGGAACAACTGGTTGCGATCGGCCAGGCCGGCCAGCTCTGCCAACACTTCCGCCTCGGCCTGCGGCGCGGGAAGGTCGAGCGGGGCGGACTCCAGGATGCTGTCGGGCACCACCCTGCGTATCAAGTCGTCGAGGCTGTCGGCCCCGACGACGCGCAGCATCTGCGCCTGGTCTGCCTCGGAAGGCCCGATGTGACGGGCTGCGAATGCCGCTTCGTTCTCGAGCGCCTTGAGCATGGGCGTCCTCTCCGTTGCCTGCGATGGATGGCAAGCCATTCCGGGCGGGGTTGCCGGGATGCGGCCCGGCGGCCGTCTTCGGTCAGCCCGCGTCGACGGCGGCCTGGTAGCCGGAGGCGTCGAGCAAGCCCGCGGTGTCCGCCATGTTGTCGGGCTTGAGCTTGAAGATCCAGGCGGTATAGGGCGACTGGTTCAACAGCTCAGGGCTGGCCGCCAGCTCTTCATTGAAGGCAACGACCTCGCCCGCCACGGGAGCGTAGATGTCGGACGCAGCCTTGACCGACTCCACGACGCCGGCGGTCTCGCCCGCGCGCAGCTTGGCGCCGACCTTGACGTCACCGACGTAGACCAGGTCGCCCAACTGTTCCTGCGCATGGTCGGTAATCCCCACCAGGAGCAGGTCGCCTTCGGCGCGGATCCATTCGTGAGTCTTGGCGTACTTGAGTTCGGGAGGGAGATTCATCGGTGGCGATCCTGGTAACGGGTACGGGAGAATTGTATTGGACGCGGGCGAGGCCCACCGGGTCACGGCGCCGAGGTCTCCATGACCTGCCCCCGTCGCACGAAAGGCAGCCTGCAGGCGAGCGCCGGCACCCGACGATCGCGTATTTCTACCTCGACCCGGTCGCCCGGCGCCACGCCCTCCGGCAGGCGCGCAAAACCGATGGACGTGCCCAGCGTCGGGGACATGGTGCCGCTGGTGACGAGCCCATTGCCAAGCTCGGTGTGGACAGCCATGTGAGGCCGGATCACGCCCCGGTCGAGGAGCTTGAGCCCGAGCAGCTGCCACTTCAGGCCGAACGCAAGTGCGGGACGGCCGACGAAGTCCCGCTGCGGGTCGTGGTCCGATACGGTCCAGGCCAGCCCGGCCTCGGCGGGCTGCGTCAGCTCGTCCATGTCCTGGCCGTATAGGTTGAGGCCGGCCTCGATGCGAAGCGTGTCGCGCGCGCCCAGCCCGCACGGCTTGACGCCGCTGCGGAGCAGGTCTGCCCACAAAGCCGGCGCTTGGCCGCCAGGCAGCATGATCTCCACGCCGTCCTCGCCGGTATAACCGGTGCGCGCCACCAGCATTCCATCGACCATCTCGGAGGCGAAAGGATGCAAGGTGCGCACAAGTTCGCCCAGGCTGGGCCGGGCCTGCGCCAGCCGCTCGCGGGCATTGGGCCCCTGGACGGCAAGCGTCGCGAGCTCGCGCCGGGGCTCGATCGAGACCTCGTAGCCCCCCGCCTGGGCCACGCGCGCCATCCAGACCAGGTCGCGGTCGGCCGAGGCAGCGTTGACCACCATGCGATAGTGCTCCGGCGTGAATAGATAGGCGATCAAGTCATCCACCACCCCGCCTTGCGGATTGAGCATGCAGGTGTAGAGTGCCTTGCCCGGCTCGGCCAACCGATCCACGTCGTTCGCCAAGAGATAACGCAGGTAGGGCTTGGCATCCGGCCCCACGACATCGACGTTGAGCATGTGCGACACGTCGAACATGCCCGCATCGCGTCGCACGGCATGGTGCTCCTCGATCTGGGAACCGTATGAAACCGGCAGGGACCATCCGCCGAACTCAGTCATCCTCGCGCCGAGGGCGAGGTGCTCGGCGTGGAGGGGCGTTTGCTTGGGCGATCGTTCTGCAGTCA
Organism: uncultured Pigmentiphaga sp.; assembly: GCF_937950555.1. Classification (NCBI taxonomy): domain Bacteria; kingdom Pseudomonadati; phylum Pseudomonadota; class Betaproteobacteria; order Burkholderiales; family Alcaligenaceae; genus Pigmentiphaga; species uncultured Pigmentiphaga sp. The sequence goes on from NZ_CALFCW010000076.1 coordinate 37,972, forward strand.
TGCGGATCCCAGGAGCCAAGTTGGGAATGGTAGGCTGGCGTTACCCGCGCACGGCGGTCCAGGCGGCCGGTTCGGCGCCGGTACGCGTGCCCTGCATCGAGCTCCCGTCCACCTTCCCGCGATAGCGCACGCCGTTCACGGTGAACGAGATCTCGTCGCCGTGCAAGCGCGCATCGCTGATCGGGGCCGAACCCAAGGTTCCGCCCAGGCGCTGGTATTGCTGCGTGAGCTTCAGCTCTTCGCCGCCCAGCTTCCACGTGCCGGCCACCTTGGCCGGCACGATCCACAGCAGCGCCGTGCACCAGCCCTGGCAGTCCTGGGTGACCGTGGCCTTCTCGTCGGGCTCCCAGTCGCCCATCGGGAACGTGTTGGAAACCACCCGCGTGCCGGGCTTGAGCTCGAGCAGGCGTGGCCGCAGTTTTTCGTTGATGGTCGGCAGGAGGAACAGCGTGATGACGCTGGCGCGGGACAGGTCGGTCTCGAACAGGTCGCCCCGCTCGAACGTGGCGCGATCGGCCACGCCCGCGGCCTGCGCGTTGCGCCGGGCCAATTCCACCATGTCGGGGTTGTATTCGATCCCGTGGGCGCGGACGCCCCGCTTGGCAGCGGTGATCACCGTACGCCCGTCTCCCGACCCGAGGTCGATCACGTAATCGGCGGGCGTGACCTTGGCCATGTCGAGCATCTTGTCGACCAGCGTCTGGGGCGTGGGCACCCACACGACGTCCTTGCCTTCCTGTCCGACATCGGGCACGTAATCGGAAGCCGCACCGGCTGCACCCGTGAACGCCAGCAGCGCCGAAAGCGCTGCCGCGATGGCTGGCCTGCGGAAGCTGGCCAAGGGCCGGGCGCGGCGGCCGAGAGAAATGGACTGCGACGAACTACCCAGCAACGCGAGCAACATCGATTTCCCCTTCTGGTAACGATTCGATTGGACGGAACGTGGGTGAGTCGAATCTGATTGTGCCTCAATGTCGCCGCAAAATCAGCGTCCGGCGCGCAGGCCCCGGGCCGCAGGCACGGGCGACCCGCAAGGCAACATGGTGCGCAGCATGTGCACGAGTTTTTCCGCAGCGGGCGACAGGGCGTGGCCGGGCAAGGTGATGATCGCCATGTGCCGCGACAGCCGGGGACGCACGATTCGGAGCCTTCGCACGCCGGGAGCCAGCTGCTCCGGCAATGCCGTCGAGGGCAGGATGGCTGCCCCCAGCCCGGCGGACGCCATGGCGATCAGGGTTTGCGAGTGCATGAATTGAAAACGCGCCGCCAGGCGCATCCCTTGGGCCGCCAGAGCTTCCTCGACGATCGTGCGTAGTGCGGTTCCCTCTTCCAGCACCAGCAAAGGCATGGCGGCCAGCGACTTGAGCGTGATCGATTCGCGTTCGTCGTCGAGCAGGCTGCGCGGAACCAGCGCCACCAGCTCATCCTGGAACAGGGGTTCGAAGCGAAACTCCGCGGTGTCGGTTGTCACGCTGATGCCAAAGTCGACTTCGCGCCGTCGCACGCTCTCGTACAGCGCTGCGGCGGTGAGCTCCCTGACGGAAACCTGGATTCCGGGGTAGCGGCCCTGGAATGCGACGAGCACGCCGCCCAGGTATGCCCCCGCGACCGTCGGCGCGCAGGCAAGCGAGATGCGGCCGCGCTGGATGTCGGCCGCCTCCTTGATGTTCTGCAATCCCGTCTCGACCTCTTGCAGCGCCCGGCGCACGCATTGCAGGAGTTCCTCGCCCTCGCGCGTGAGCACCACCTGGCGCGTGGTTCGGTGAAACAAGCGCAGCCCCAGCTGTTGCTCGAGCTTGCGGACCTGGCTGCTGACGGCCGAGCCTGACCGATGCGCACGGCCGGCCGCGGTACGGAAGCTTTGGCTTTCACCTACCAGCATGAACGTATGCAGGAGCTTCAGGTTCACCGAAGCGATGGGATCGCCGCCTATTGCCATGATGGGAATGGAAAGTCCGTCACGGCGAGATTGTAAGGAAAACCAAAACAATCCGGAAAATAATTTCGTTTGTTGATTCTTCGGTGAATTCCTACACTGCGCGCAAACAACGTCCTGCCGCATACCGACATTCCCTGGAGCGGACACACCTTGCCGCCTTGGCACGCGCGGGTTGAGGTCGCGGCGAACACGGAGACACGCCATGCATCGTTCACGTTTTTCCGGGCGGCGCCTGCTCGCCTTCTGCAGCTGCGCCGCCGTGCTCATGGCCGCCCTTCCCGCCGCGGCCGACGAGGGATATCCGACCAAGCCCGTGCGCATCATCGCGCCCTTTCCTCCGGGCAACTCCTCCGACGTCGCCGCACGATTCCTGGGCGAGCAGCTCGCCGCCCGGCTCGGGCAGCCCTTTGTGGTGGAAAACAAGGTGGGGGCATCCGGGCAAGTCGGCGCCGCCTACGTCGCCAAGGCCGATTCCGACGGCTACACCTTGTTGATGACATCGACCTCGGCAACCATCAGCCCGGCCATTTACAAATCCATGCCGTTCAACATCCTCGAGGATTTCACGCCCATCGTGCGGGTCGCGGTGGCGCCCATGGTCTTGTTGGTCAAGGCAGACGCGCCTTACTCCAGCCTCGAGGATTTCGTCTCGCAGCTGCGGCGGGACCCCAGCCGCTATACCTATGCGACCGCCGGCACCGGCACGATCCAGCACCTGGCCATCGCGGCCTTTCTCTCGCGCATCAAGACCGACGTACTCGGCGTCCCATACAAAGGCAGCCCGCAGGCGCTCACGGACCTGATAGGCGGCCAGGTTCAATTCATGTTCGACGCCGTGCTGTCCGGCCGGCCCCACGTGGAGTCAGGTCGCCTGAAAGCGCTGGCCGTGGCCAGCCTCGGACCCATCCCCCAGATGCCAGGGGTCCCGGCGGCGGCGCAATCATCGCTGCCGGAGCTCAAGGATTTCGAAATCGAAGGCTGGGTCGGGCTGCTCGGGCCCAAAGACATGCCGCCCGGGGTCACCCAGCGCCTGAACCGCGCGATCACCGACATCCTCACCTCGCCCGAGATGCAGGACCGGCTCGCCAAAGCCAACATCGCCGTGGCGCCCGTCAACACGCCGCAGCAATTCGCGCAATTCCTCCGCACGGACGCCAAGCGCTGGAAGGACATCGTCGAGGCTGCCCACATCCCCCAGGAATGAACGTGACTCCACTGCTGGACGCATCCCTCGCCGAACTGTGCCGGCTCCTGCGCACCGCCTCCGCCGCCGCGGCATGCGAAGCCATGGACGGACGCGGCCACTTGTCGCCCGACATCAGCGCGCTGGTGCCAAACTTGCTGTGCGCAGGCCCTGCCTACACCGTGCGCGCGCCGGCCGGCTACGGGGACGAAATCGTCCGTGCGGCCGACGAAGCCCCGCCGGGCTCGGTCATTGTCATCGACGTCGGGCCGGCCCAAGACGTTTGCACCTGGGGCGGTACCGGCACCGCCGTGGCGCGGCGCCGTGGCATCGCCGGCGTCGTCAGCAATGGCCGCGTGCGCGACATCGCAGAAATACGGCGCGCGCGCTTTCCTGTGTTCGCCCGTGGCGTCATCGCGAGCGGCTGGGCCCGCGGCCGGCCGGGATCCACGGGAGACCCCGTTTCGGTAGGCGGCAGGATCGTGCGCGCGGGCGACCTGATTTGCGCCGACGACGACGGCGTCGTCGTCCTCCCGCAGGACGAGGCTGCCACCGTCCTGGACCGCCTGCAGGCGCGCCTGGCGTTCGAACGTGAAGCCTCGCGCATCGTGGACGCGGACGGCCGATATGCCGACGTCATCGCCGCCAAGTCCCCTCGCATCGAATAACCCCCTCTCCGCACGCACGACGACTGATCGCCGCGCAGCCCCCATCGCCATGCATCATGCAGCCCTTCGGCCACCCCAGACCGCCGCAGAAAAAATCCTTGCCCGCGCCAGCGGCAAACCCTATGTCCGCCCCGGCGACATCATCGCGCCCGATCCACAGCTCGTCATCATCCATGACGGCTTCGTCGAATCGGCATACAACGAGCTGGCCGGCCTGGGCTATCGGCGCATCGCCCATCCCGAACGCGTCGTGATCGTGACCGACCATGAAGTGGCCTACGCCACGCCGGCGGGTGCGATGCGCGGCGCCCGCCTGCGCAAGATTGCGCGCGAGTGGGGAGTGGGCCGCTTCTTCGACGCGGGACGCGGCGGCCATGGCCACATATTCCCCATCGAGGCGGGCTTGGTCCGCCCCGGCATGTTCTTGTCGTGCTACGACATGCACTGCACGAATTTCGGCGCCATGGGCGCGCTGGCCTGTGCGCCGGGCCCGGAGATCGTCTCGGTCCTTGCCACCGGCACCGTATGGGAACAGGTGCCGCGAACCGTCCGCTTGACCTTGCACGGACCGGTGGGCCGGGGAGTCACCGCGCGCGACGTAGGTTTCTACGTCACCACGCTATTTGCCAGCGGCCGGCTATGTGCGTACGACAACCGCATCGTCGAGCTCGCCGGCAGCTACGTGGAGGCGCTTCCACTGTCTGAGCGCGTCGCGCTCTGCAACTCCTTGACCGAGATCGGCGTTGCCAACATATGGTTTCCGCCGCCCGCCGGCGCCCCGGAGGAAATGGTATCCAGCGACCCCGACGCGCACTTCGAAGCCGAACTGGAACTCGACCTGGGCCACCTCCCTCCCCAGGTCGCGCTTCCCGGAGGTCCGCATCGGGGCGTAAACATCGAGCAGGTCGCCGGCACGCGCGTTGACCATGCCTACATCGGTTCCTGCGGCTCCGGCATGTACGAGGATTTCGCCGCCGCGGCCGCACTGCTGCGCAACCGCCGGATCGCCCCGCACGTGCGGCTGCTCGTCGTCCCAGGCACCGTAGAGACTGCGCGCCGGCTCGCCCGCGATGGCCTGATCGACGTATTCCAGGAGGCCGGTGCCATGGTGCTACCCGCCGGCTGCGGCCCGTGCGCCGGCGGCGCAATGGGGCCGCTGGCCGACGGCGAAACCTCCATTTCCACGGCAGCGACGAATCACGCAGGCAGGTTCGGCTCCAAGAACGCCCAGGCCTACCTGGGCAGCCCACTCACCGTCGCCGCCTCGGCCCTGGAGGGCCGCATCGCCGACCCCCGCGCATTGCTATCGGACGCCCCCTAGCCATGACCCACTCCCTTATCCGCTCGGGCCGCTGCCACGTCTTCGGCAACGACATCCCACTGGACGACGGCCTCATTCCCTTCGACATGGCGATCCAGCGCATCGACGACCCGGCCCGGCTGGTTCCCGAGCTATTCAGGATGATGGACCCGGATTTCCCGAGGCGCGTGCAGCCCGGCGACATCATCATCGCCGGTGAAAACTTCGGCTGCGGCAAACCCCATTTCCAGGGCTTCATTGCCATGGCTGCGCTGGGACTCTCGGTCGTCTGCGCCTCCATGCCCTACAAGACGCTGCGCGGTGCGATCTCCAAAGGCGTGCCCGTCTTGACCGGCCTGCCGGCCCCTTGCGAGGCATTTCGCACCGGCGACCGAGTCGCGGTCGACTTCATGCGGGGGGCCATCTCCAACCTGGAGAATGCGCAATGCCTGGCGTTGCCGCCGTTGTCGCCCCTGCTGGCCGACACCGTCCGCCGCGGAGGCACGCGCGGCATGCTTGCGGCCTGGCTCAACGAACATCCCAACATGCGCGTGCCGCGCCAGCCGGCATCTTAGACCGCGCGTCCGCACGCAACGCCCGACGCCCACGCCCACTGGAAGTTGTAGCCGCCCAGCCAGCCGGTCACGTCCACGACCTCGCCCACGAAATACAGGCCTGGCACGGACCGGGCCTCCATGGTCTGCTGGTCCAGGTCGCGCGTGTCCACGCCGCCGCGCATGACTTCGGCCTTCTTGTATCCGGCCGTGCCTTGCGGAACGAGCGTCCAGCGCTTCATGCCATCGGCGATCTCCCGCAACAGCTTGTCGGGAAGATCCGCAATGCGCCGCTCGCCAGCCCCCGGGTGCGCGACGGCCAGCCATTGTTCGGCCAGGCGGCGCGGCACCAAGCCGGCGAGGACATTGGCCAGGTGCTGCCGCCCGCCAGCCTTGGCGCCGAGCAGTTCCGCCGCGAGATCGATGCCCGGGGCGAGGTCCACGACGATGGCCTGGCCAGGCTGCCAATAGCTCGAAATCTGGAGTACGGCCGGCCCCGACAACCCACGATGGGTAAACAGGAGGCCCTCGCGGAACTCGGCCACGCGCTTGCCTTCCCCGGTGCGTATCCCCACCTCGAGCGCAATGCCAGCCAGCGGTGCAAAGGGCCGCCAGGCAATGGGGTCAAACGTCAACGGAACCAGCGCCGGCCGGGGCTCGACGATGCGCAGGCCGAACTGGCGGGCGATGCGCAGCCCGAAGTCCGAGGCGCCTATTTGCGGCACCGGCAACCCGCCTGTCGCGATCACGACGCGTGCGGCGCGGACCAGGCCCGAGGACGTCCGCAAGGCAAAGCCGCCCGCGCTAGCGTCGATGGCGTCGACGGCGCAAGGCATCCGCCACGAGACGTTTCCCGCCTCGCATTCTGCGCGCAGCATGCGGATGATGTCTTCGCTCGACTCGTCGCAGAACAGCTGGCCGCGATGCTTCTCGTGCCAGGCGATGCGATGCCGTGCGACCAGCGCCAGGAAATCCTGCGGCGTGTAGCGCGACAGCGCCGAGCGGCAGAAGTGCGGATTCTCGGAAATGAAATTGGCCGGCCCGGCGTCGCGATTGGTGAAGTTGCAGCGGCCTCCGCCGGAGATGCGGATTTTCTCGGCCAGCTTGCGTGCGTGATCGATCAGTACCACGCGCCGCCCCCGCTGGCCCGCCACCGCCGCGCACATCATGCCGGCAGCGCCAGCGCCGACCACCGCTACGTCATAGGCCGCCCCGGGCGGCCTGGAGGAAGCCATCAGGCGTCCTTGACGCAGTCCACGTAGAAGCGCAGCTCGCCGTTGGGAAGCACCTCCTCGACCAAGCCGTGGATGTCGGTGCCGAACCCGGGGAACTGGGCGTTGAACTTGCGTGCGAACTGCAGGTACTTGACGATGGTCGAGTTAAAGCGCTCACCGGGGATGAGCAAGGGAATGCCGGGTGGGTACGGGGTCAGCAGCACGCTGGTGACGCGGCCCTCCAGGCTGTCGATGTCCACGCGCTCGATCTCGCGGTGCGCCATCTTGGCAAAGGCGTCGGACGGCTTCATCGCGGGCACCATGTCGCTCAGGTACATCTCCGTGGTCAGGCGCGCGACGTCATAGGCGCGATACATCTCGTGGATGCGCGTGCACAGGTCGCGCAGGCCCACCTGCTCGTACTGCGGGTAATCGTGGCAGAACTCGGGCAGGATGCGCCACATCGGCTGGTTCTTGTCGTAGTCGTCCTTGAACTGCTGCAAAGCAGTCAGCAACGTGTTCCACCGGCCCTTGGTGATGCCGATGGTGAACATGATGAAGAACGAATACAGGCCCGTCTTTTCGACGATCACGCCGTGCTCGGCCAAGAACTTGGTCACGATGGAGGCCGGGATGCCGGTCTGCCCGAAGGTACCGGAGACGTCCAGCCCAGGCGTGACGATGGTCGCCTTGATCGGATCCAGCATATTGAAGCCGGGCGCCAGCGAGCCAAAGCCGTGCCATTCCGCATCGGTCTCCAGCAGCCAGTCGTCGCGCTCGCCGATCCCGTCCGGAACCAAGTGATCCGGGCCCCAGACCTTGAACCACCAATCGTTGGCGCCGAACTCGGCCTCGACCTTGCGCATGGCGCGGCGAAAGTCCAGCGCCTCGAGGATGCTTTCCTCGACCAACGCCGTGCCTCCGGGCGGCTCCATCATCGCGGCCGCCACGTCGCAGGACGCAATGATGGCGTATTGCGGCGAAGTAGAGGTGTGCATCAAGTACGCCTCGTTGAACACGTGCCGGTCCAGCCGTCGCGTCTCGGACTCCTGCACGATGATCTGCGACGCCTGCGAGATGCCCGCCAGCAGCTTGTGCGTGGAGTGCGTGGCGTAGATCATCGCGTCGGTGCTGCGCGGCCGGTCCTTGCCGATGGCGTGCATGTTCTTGTAGAAGTCGTGGAAGGCCGCATGGGGCAACCATGCCTCGTCGAAATGCAGCGTGTCGATGCTCGAGCCCAGCAGCTCCTTGATCATCTCCACGTTGTACACCACGCCGTCGTACGTGCTCTGGGTGATGGTCAGGATGCGTGGCTTGCGGTTGCGCGCGTCCTTGGCAAAGGGGTTGGCATCGATCTTCTTCTGGATGTTCTCGGGGCGGAACTCGTCCAGCGGAATGGGGCCGATGATGCCGAGGTGATTGCGCGTGGGCCGCAGGAACACCGGCACCGCGCCGGTCATGATGATGGCGTGCAGGATGGACTTGTGGCAGTTGCGGTCCACCACGACGATGTCGCCCGGCGCCACGTTGGCATGCCAGACGATCTTGTTCGAGGTGGAGGTGCCGTTGGTCACGAAGAAGCAGTGGTCCGCGCTGAAGATGCGCGCGGCATTGCGCTCGGAAGCCGCCACCGGGCCGGTATGGTCCAGCAGCTGCCCGAGCTCGTCCACCGCGTTGCAAACGTCGGCGCGCAGCATGTTCTCGCCGAAGAACTGGTGGAACATCTGCCCGACCGGGCTCTTCAGGAAGGCCACGCCGCCGGAGTGTCCGGGGCAATGCCAGGAATACGAGCCATCCTGCGCGTACTTGACCAGCTCCCGGAAGAACGGCGGCGGCAACGATTCGAGATAGCTCTTGGCTTCGCGGATGATGTGGCGCGCCACGAACTCCGGCGTGTCCTCGAACATGTGGATGAAGCCATGCAGCTCGCGCAGGATATCGTTGGGAATGTGGCGCGACGTGCGCGTCTCCCCATAAAGGTAGATGGGGATCTCGGCGTTGCGGAAGCGCAGCTCGCCGATGAACGCACGCAGCTTGGCAACTGCGTTGGCGACGTCGTCGGGCATGCCATCGCCGAACTCTTCGTCGTCGATGGACAGGATGAAAGCGCTGGCGCGGCTCTGCTGCTGGGCGAACGACGAGAGGTCACCGTAACTGGTGACGCCCAGCACCTCCATGCCCTCGGCCTCGATCGCCGCGGCCAGGGCACGCACGCCGAGCCCGGATGCATTCTCGGAGCGGAAATCTTCGTCGATGATGACGATGGGGAAGCGGAATTTCAATGCTAGCTCCCCCCTACGCGCTTTGCGCGCCCCTCCCACGGAAGGCATGGACGGACTGGGGGCGCCAGTTCCTCAGTGCCTTGGATGGAAGAGCGCCGGCGGCAGGGATCGAATCGGTTGAACAACGGCCGGCCGCGGGACGAGTCGCCTCGCATGTCGCTCCCGGGCACGGAACTACTCACAACCCAACAACCATGGCGGGCGACGTTACGTCCTGGGCAGCGTCACGCCTTGCTGCCCCTGGTACTTGCCGCCACGGTCTTTATACGACGTCTCGCAGACCTCGTCGCTCTCGAGGAACAGCATCTGGGCGCATCCCTCTCCGGCGTAGATCTTGGCCGGCAGCGGCGTGGTGTTCGAGAACTCCAGCGTGACGTGGCCCTCCCATTCCGGTTCCAGCGGCGTGACGTTGACGATGATGCCGCAGCGTGCATACGTGCTCTTGCCGAGGCAAATGGTAAGCACATTGCGGGGAATGCGGAAGTACTCGACCGTGCGCGCCAACGCAAAGGAATTGGGCGGAATGATGCAGACGTCGCCCTTGAAATCCACGAAGGATTTCTCGTCGAATGCCTTGGGGTCGACGATGGTCGAGTTGATGTTGGTGAAGATCTTGAATTCGTCCGCACAGCGCACGTCGTAGCCGTAGCTGCTGGTGCCGTAGCTGACGATGCGCTTGCCATCCAGCTCCCGCACTTGGCCAGGCGCGAATGGCTCGATCATGCCTTCGGCCGCTGCACGGCGGATCCAGCGGTCGCTTTTGATACTCATGGGACGGGGCCTCGTCGAATGACGCAAGGAAGAAAGCTGGGAATTGTACCCCCCGGCGGGGCGTCCGGAACGGCGCCGCGGGCAGCCCGCGGGATTCCGGCAACACCTTGCTCCCGCCGCCAGGACCGGAGGCCTGCACCCCGCGGCATCAGCGCGAGGCCGGGGCCTCCAACCCCGCCGCCATGAAATCCAGCATCCGGGAGAGGGTTTGGGCGACGCCCTCCTCCGAGACGGGCGCGGCCTTCACGTCGGGCATGAGGCGCGCGACGCGGCCGTTGTCGGCGCGGATGTACATCATGCTCCCGTAGATGCACTGCAGGCGCACGTAGAGCTCCTCGCGCGACAAGTGCGGGCAGGCGCGGGCCAGCAAGTCCACGAACAAACGGGCCACGTCGTCGTGCACGCCGAACACGATGTTCTTGACGGCGGGGTCGGGCTCCACGGAACAGATTGCCGACAACCGGTTGAACCAGGCCCCTTGCTCGGTCTGCCCCAGGCGCATGCCAGGCCCGATGAAGGCCTCGAGCACCGCGCGCACGTTCGGGCGCGCCGCGGGATCGGCCGGGCAACAGGCCTGCAGCAGCGCGCGGCGCTCCTCGTTCATGCGTCCTGCCCGCGCTTCGAATATGGCGCGCAGCAACCCTTCCTTGGTCCTGAAGTAGTAGTGGACGGCAGCCATGTTGACGCCTGCCGTGGCGGTGATCGTGCGCAGGGAAACGCCGTTGTAGCCGTGTTCGGCGAACAGCCGCTCGGCGACGTCCAGGATGCGGGCGCGCGTGGATGCGGCGTCGGGAGTTTCGGCAGGAGGAAGCGACATGGGCGGGACGATTCGGGGAAAAGTGGTTGTTTTTTCTATGTTACCCGGAAGCGGCGCCACCCTGTTTCAGTCAATTGATTAAATCAGTCGTTTGACTAAACCCTTGCCACTTCTTACCATGAAAAAAAGACACCTTGCAGGAAGGACACCGCCTCATGAACGGAAAAATCCGCCGCGTCATCACCGGCCACGATGAACAGGGCCGCTCCGTGGTGCTGGAAGACGGCTACGCGCCCAACGTCAGGCATGACGCCAGCCGCCCCGGCTACTACCTGACCCAGCTGTGGCAAACGCCGACTGCCCCCGCTCCCATCGACAACGGGCCGGACCCCACGCTCGGCCCGGTATCGCTGGCCCCGCCCCCGCTGGGCACGGTCGTGCGCATCATCGAATTCCCTCCCGCTTCGCTCGAGCTGCGTGATGTGGACGCCGAGGCAGCCAAGCAGGCCTTCGCGATGTTCGGCGGGCAGGACGCGCTCACCGGACATGGCGGCAAGAAGCGCCACCCCTTCATGCACCGCACCGAAACCATTGACTACGCCATCGTGCTGTCCGGAGAGATCACGATGCTGCTCGACGACTCGGAAGTCACGCTCAAGGCAGGCGACGTGCTCATCCAGCGCGGCACCAATCACGCCTGGACCAACCGCACGAGCGAACCGGCGCGCGTGCTGTTCGTGTTGATCGACGGCAAGTTCGACGCAGACATCGCCCGTCACTTCTGACCCTTTCCCCACGTCCAATCCAAATACGGGAGACTCGACATGCAAATCCGCAAGCTTCTCTTCGCTCCGCTGCTCGCCGCGGCGTGCGGCGCGGCCGCCGCCCAGGACTATCCCTCGCGTTCCATCGAGGTTATCGTGCCGTACTCGGCCGGGGGCAGCGTCGACGTCATGGCGCGTGCCTTCACCCGCGAACTCGCGGACATCCTTTCCACCCAGATCGTGGTCAACAACCGCGACGGGGCGGGCGGCACCATAGGCGTGGCCGCCGTGGCCTCGGCGCGTCCCGACGGCTACACGGCGCTCTTCTCGCCCTCGTCGCCGCTGACCCAAGCCCCCTTCCTCATGGGCCGCGTGCCTTACCGGCCCGAGAGCATCGTCCCGATCTGCCAGATCTTCGAGAACCCGTTCGTCATCGCGGTACGCAAAGAATCCCCCATCGGCTCGCTCAAAGACTTGCTGGATGAGGCGCGCCGCCGGCCTGGCCAGCTGTCGTACGGCCATGCCGGTCCCGGGTCGGTGCCGCACCTGGCGACGGCCAACCTTGCCAAGTCCACGGGCGTCAGCTTCAACGAGATCGCCTTCCGCGGCGACGCCCAGGTCATTCCGCAAGTCCTGGGCGGCCATCTCGACTTCGGCGCATTGGGCGTCTCCTCGGTCGTCGGCAAGGACCTGCGCATCCTCGCCGTGTATGGCGACAAGCGATTGCCCGGCCTGCCCGACGTGCCGGCCATCACCGAGTTCGGCGTCAAGCATGCCGTCATCGCGCGCAATGGCCTCTACGTCAATGAAGGCGTGCCGCAAGCCGCCCGCGACAAGCTGCAGCAGGCCTGCCACGCGGCAACGGAGAAGCCGGGATTCCAAACTGCCGCGCGCCAGCTCTACCAGCAAGTGAACTATCTCGACGGCGCCACCTTCGCGGCCAAGCTCGCGGGCGACAACGAAACCAACCGTGCGCTGATCCAGTCGCTCGGCCTGCTCAAGACGGGCAATTGACGATGGCCGGCTTCGAAATCATCGATCCGTCCTTGCGCGCCTTCGTCGAAGTCGACGAAGGCAGCGACTTCCCCATCCAGAACCTGCCCTACGGCATCTTCTCCGGTGCAGGCGGCGGAAAGCGCGCTGGCGTCGCCTTGGGCGCGTGGATCGTCGACCTCCTCGCCCTCGAGCAGGCTGGCCTGCTGCCGGTCGACCCGGCGCTCGCACTCTTCGGCCACGGCAGCCTGAATGCCTTCGCAGCCGCCGGCCGGCCCGTCTGGCGCGCGGTCCGCGCACGCCTGGCCGAGCTGCTGTCGGGCATTGACCCGCGGTTGCGCGACGATGCGGCGCTGCGCGCGCGGGCGCTGGTGCCGATGGACGCCTGCACGCTGCACCTGCCGTTCGAGATTGCGTCCTATACGGACTTCTATTCCTCGGAAGATCACGCCACCAACGTGGGCAAGCTGTTCCGCGATCCAGCCAACGCACTGACGCCGAATTGGAAGCACATGCCCATCGGCTATAACGGCCGCGCCAGCTCGGTCATCGTGTCCGGACGCGATTTCCACCGTCCCATGGGGCAATTGCCGGTGGCCGGCGGCGCGCCGGAATGGGGCCCGTGCCGAGAGCTCGACTTCGAGCTGGAAACCGCTTTCTTCGTCGGCAAGGAAAGCCACCTGGGCGAGCGGCTCGCCCCGGACGAAGCGCCCGAGTACATCTTTGGCATGGTGCTGATGAACGACTGGAGCGCGCGTGACATCCAGCGCTGGGAATACGTGCCGCTCGGCCCGTTCCAGGCCAAGGCCTTCGCGACCTCGATCTCGCCCTGGGTAGTAACCCTGGACGCGCTCGAACCCTTCCGTGCGCCGGCGCCAGAGCAGGACCCCGCGCCCCTGCCCTATCTGCGGGAAAGCGACCGCCACGCCTACGACATCGAGCTCACCGTGGAGCTCAGGCCGCAAGGCGGCGAGGGCATGGTCGTCACGCGCAGCAACTTCCGGCACCTGTACTGGACCATGGGGCAACAGCTCGCGCATCACACCAGCAGCGGCTGCAATGTCCGCCCGGGTGACCTGATGGGCTCGGGCACGATCAGCGGCCCCACGCGGCAGGCGCGCGGCTGCCTGCTGGAGATCACGGAAAACGGCAAACGCCCGTTGACCCTGCCGGACGGCTCGACGCGCGCCTTCCTGGAAGACGGCGACGAAGTCGTCATGCGCGGCCACGCCAAACGCGGCGCACTGCGCATCGGCTTTGGCTGCGTCCTCGGCCGCGTCCTTCCTCCCTGGCCATGACGACGGACAGCCGGAGGGAAGCTCCCGGCTTCGTCCGGCTCAATCGTCGAACAACACGTAGTACAGGAGATCCAGGCCGTTGAGGGTGCCGCCCTTGACCACTGCCGAGAGGCCCCGGGACAGCCGGTAGCTCAGCTTGACCACGCCGTCACTGCCCGACAGGGCTTGCTCGAAGCTGGCGTACAGGCGATCGGTCAGGCGCTTGCCGACCACCAGGAACTGGCTGTTCGACAAGGCATAGGAAGACGACGTGCTGTCCCCCGCGACGGTACGGTCCGGCAGCAGGCCGCGCGAGCTGCCCACGTTGCCCGACCGCACGCCGATTTCGTCCAGCCCCAATTGGCGGGATATGGGCTCGCTGCCTTGCGGGCCGAGCAAGGAAGTCGCGGCGCTCAGCAGCAGCGTCGCATCCGCTCCCCCGCCGCCTTCATCGGGCCCCCGGCCCAGCAAGAGCCAGGAGAGTTTTTCCACGTCACTGACCTCGGGCGTGGAGACCAGGGCGATGCGCGGATGCCGCGCCGTCCCGCTGATGCTGACCCCGGCTTCCACCCGCGGCCCCACGCGCACCGCCACGATGTCGAGCAAGGGATCGTCGATCGGCCCCTGGAAGGTCAGCACGCCGCGGCGCACGGTCAGGGTCTGGCCATAGGCCTCGAAGCGACCGCCACGCGTGCGCACCGTGCCACTCGACGACAAGGCACTCGCCGTCCCGGCGACGCGCAGCTCTCCGGTCACGCCCGTATCCAGGCCATAGCCGCGCAGGTAGAAGCGGTCGCCCAGCTTGACGCCCACGTCGATCGCGATGCCCAGCGGTTTCTTGCGAGCGGGGTCCCCACTGCGCTGCAGGTAGACGTCGTCCGAGAGCTTGGGCGGGGCTTGCGTGCCCAGGTCCACCCAGCCGGTATCCACCTCGAACTGCCCGGCGATGCGCATGCGGTCCGGGATGATGTCCATGTCCACCTTGCCCGATCCCGCCACGAAACGATCCGCGCGCTGGATCACCGGGAAGCGCTGGGCCCTGAGCGCAGCGCTTCCCGACGATTCGGACAAGCTCCACTGCGCCGTCATCTCGAGCTCCCCGCCCTCGCTTTCGTTCTTGATCCAGGATTGCACGCGCGAATCGCGCGGGTTGACCCGGATGACGCTGGGAAAGCGCAGGGAGTCCAGGACGATGCGATCGTCGTGCAGCGACGCTTTCAGCGTCCCCTCGAGCAGCCGCACGCCATCGTCCAGGCGCACGACGCGTATGCCTTCGCCATTGAAGCCTCCGGACGCCCGCCATTGGCCGGCCTCTTGCACCACGCGCGCCGCGCCCGCCAGCTTGCCGCCCACTTCGACGCTGTCGCCGGTGAACAGGCTGATCCAGCTCAGATCCTGCAAATCGAGCTTGGCCTCGACGTTGGCAGGCCGGTCGCGGTCCAGGCCGATGGAACCTTCGCGCGCGACCACGCCGGCTTGGCCGTCCACGCGCACCGTGCCCATGCGTTGTCCCTCGATGCGTCCCGTCAGCACCACTCGGCTGTGCCCCGCATTGCCGTCCGGCGTCGCCTGGACCTGCGCCTCAAGCGCGCTCAAGCCCAGGGCGAAGGGCGGCGTGCCCGGCACCCATAAGTCCCCGCCCCGGCGCCGGATGCCGGCCGTCCCCTCCAAGGCACCGGAGAAACGCAGGTCCCAGTCAGCGTCCAATACCAGCATCCGCCCCGGTGGGATCGTCTTGCCGCCCATGGCTTCCATCAAGATGTCTGGCGTCCAGGTCAGGCCTTCGGCGCGCCCGCGGGTCTCCCAGCGGTCGCCGGCCCCGCGCGACCCTTCGTGCACCAGTTTGCCCTGCTGTCCGCCCGGGAGCTGGAGCGTAATCCGGGCTGGGCCCACTTCCCATTGCCACTGGGGTGCCGGTGCCGCCGGCACGTAGTTCAAGCTCACCGGCGACTCCAGCAGAATGCCCAGCGGCGCCCGGACGAGATCCAGGCGCGAGAGCGCGCCGCGCCACCCGGTGGTGCGCGGATCCTTGCCCGTGCTGCCCCAGCTGCCGCTGAACGCGGCCTTCAGCGTCGCGGGCGCCGATCCGTCCGCCGGCGTGAACTGGGCGTCCACGGTGCCGTCGTGGCGGGCCATCGTGCCCTGCAACGCCAAAGTCGCCTGCTTCATCACGGCCTGGGGCGCATCCGACACCGCAAGACGCTCGATCCGCAGGTCGAGGTCCGCCGGCGCGGCGGCAAACCCGCCCTGGACGCGGCGTGCGTTCGACGAAGAAGTCGCTGCCCCCAGGTTGGCACGCCCTTGGGCGCGCCCCACGCTCACCCCGCCCGGCACCCGCAGCTCCCGGGCGTCGAGCGTCATGTCGAGGAAAGGCGCATCCAGCGTCTCGCCCAGGACGCCGCGTGCGGTCAATTGTCCGTTGAGCAGCGGCGAGAGCGCCGCCAGCGACGGCGCATCGAGGTCGAAATGCAGTCTGTCGCGAGGCCGGCCGAATGCCCCGCGCGCCTCCAGCCGATTGCCGCCGGCGCTCAGCGCCGCATCGACACGCTCGATCCGCGGCCCCGCAAATGCCAGCTCCGCACGTCCGGCCAGCGGCTGCTTGTTCCAGCGGCTGCCCTCGTCGATGCGAAGCGCAGCCTTGCCCGCGAGCTCGGGCGCGAGCGCGCCTTCGACCGTCGCCGTCGCAGACACGCGCGCGGGCGGCAACACGTCGCTGCGCACCCAATGCGCCGGATCGAAACGGTCGAGCCGCAGCTCAGCCGTAAAACGCTGGGGCTCGGCGAGCTGCAACTCAGCTTTGCCCTGCGCCCTCGCCTCGCCCGCGGACAACACGGCTTCTGAGACCTGCAAGACGGATTCGCGCACGCGCGCCGCGAGCTTGAGCGCGAGCGGCATTTTCCCGGAACGATCGGAAAGGTCCGCAGCGAGGGACTGGACCGCCGCATCGGCCTCGAATGACAAGACCCCGGCCAAGCGGGTAGGCATCGCCGCACCGTGAATACGCGCAGCGTCCACGTTCGCCGCGCGCAGCTTTCCCTGCACTTGGCCGAAGGCATCATCGGGACGGCCGGACCGGCGCCAGCTCACCTGCCCATCCAGTCTTCCGCCGCCCGCCACCTCGATTGCGAGTTCGTTCAAGTCCAACGCATCGAACGTTTCCACCGGTACGCTCAAGCGCGCCGAAACCGCACTCACGGGCACCCCGTCCCGGTCGACCGGACGCGGCGCGGCATTGCGCACCGCAATCGGGCCTTGCAGCAGGGCGGGCCCCGTCCCGGACGACATGGCCAACTCGGCATCCAGGCTGAGGGCCGCCGCCGGCGCCCCCGGAACCCAGGCAGCAGGATCGACGCCCTTTAGCGCGAGCCTCAGCCCTCGCAGCGGGAATCCGCCGAGCAACGCGGCCTGGCCTTCGGCGTCGATGCCCACGCCGGCGCCGTCTCCGCGCACGGTAAAGGCCAGCTGCCCGAGCGAGCCTGTCCCCTTTGCCTCGATGTCGAAAGCGCGCTCGGCCTGCCTGCCACCCGCGTGCAGGGTCGCGTCGATCGGGAAAGGCGAGGCCGCGCCCAGCCTCGCTTCGCCGCGCAGCGTGGCCTCGGCTTGGGGTGCGGAGATGTGCAAGTTCGTGAGCCAGACTCGGTGCTCCTCGCCCGACGAGCTGGCCCGCAGGTCGAGGGAAGACAAGGCCGCAGGCAATCGCTCGCCGTCAGTCTCGATGTCGAGCGCGCCGAGCGCGAGCCTGTCCACGTCCAAGGCCAGCGGCAACCGCAGCGACTCGGGCGGTGGTGCGGGCTCGTCCGAGGGACGCAGGTTCAATCGCACGCGCCGCGCGGACAGCTCTGCCACGTGCAGCCGCATGCCACCCAGCGCGCGCCAGCGCACGTCCAGGCGCAGGCGCTCCACATCAGCGTCGAGGTCCGGCACGCGCACCGTCAACGCATCGATCTCGAGGCCGGACCATAGCGATCCGCGCACGCCCTCGGCGCGTATTTCACCGCCGGCCAGCCGCCCCCCCATGCGCAGCGCCCATGCGGCGCCGCCCGAAGTCGACGCAATCCAGGCTGCCGCGCCGGCGAGCGCCATCGCGCCCGCGGCCACGGCGCCTGCCAGCGCCCATGGCCATCGGCGACGACGCCGGGCAGGTTCCGGATGGTCTGGGACAGACGGACTCAAAATGCAATCCCCAAGGAAAAATGCAGGCGGACGTTCTTATCGCGCACCGCGTAGGCCAGGTCCACGCTAAGCGGGCCCGCGGGCGTGCGCACGCGCAGGCCGGTGCCCACGCCAGTGGCGAGCTTCATCGAGCCGAAGGTCGACGCCACGTTGCCGGTGTCCACGAACAGCGCCGCGCCGAAGCGTTCATCGAAATACCGCGTGCCCTCGATGCTGGCCACGAAGAGTACGGCGTCGCCGAGCACCGCATTGCCCACTTCGCGCCCCAGGCCGAGGTAACGGTAACCGCGCACCGAACGCGCGCCACCGGTGCGGAACGCGAAGTCATCGGGAACGCGGTTGAGGTCCCGCGCCCAGAGGCGGCCGACTTCGCCGCGCACCGTGATCACGTCGCGCTTGGTGGGCGACCACCAGTACTGGCCCCGCACCGAGAGCCGGCCGAAACGGTTGCGCGCGTCGAGTGCCGTGCCCACGCCAGCCCCCAATCCGAGCAAGGTTCCTTCGCGCGGATCGTATTTGTCGTTGACGTCGCGGCGGATCAACTCGGCCGTGGCGGTGGCGTTGTTGGCAGTAAATGCATTCAGGCCGTCGATGTCCGTGCGCTCGTGCGAAAGGCGCGCCCCATAGCGGGTCTCGTACTCGACCCGGCTCTTGAAGCTGGCGGGGTAGGTCTTGGCCCGGATCGCCCCGACAGCGAGCCGCCGCACATGCACGCCCTGGATATCTGAATCCTGCGCCAGCACCCCGAAGCTGTCACGGAATCCGTTCTCATTGGGGACGAGATGAATGTCCGCGTACCCCAGCCGGCGCAGCCGGTCGAGCCGCACCCCGGTTTCGAGCTCGACCGCCTGTCCGGCCACAACGTTCTGGCGATAAACGGTTTCGATCCGGGGGCCGGCTTCGTCGTCCACGCCGAGCGCGACGCTCATGCGGCGCGGCCGCGACTCGACCACGTCGGCCACCACCGGCAGCGTCAAATGAGTGGGCCCGCGATAGGCCGGTTCGGTGCGCGTCTGCTGCGAGTCCAAGCTCTCCGGCATCATGCCCGGATCCTCTTCCGGGTTGGCCGATATGCCAGTACGGTCGACGTCGAGCTTGGCGCCGGAGAAAAAAGGTGCCGCCTGCAGCGTCTGCTGCCACTCGACCATGCGCGCACGGTCGTAGGGCTCACCCGGACGGATCCGCACGTAGCGCTCGACAACGCCGGCCGGCACGCGCTTGAGGCCGCGCACCTCGACGCCCGACAGGCGCACTGCCGGGCCGCTGTCGAGCTTGACGTGGAGCACGGCCCGGGACCGTTCCACAATGATATCGGCGGCGGTATCGACGAGCCGGGCCGCAGGAAAATCGCGTTCCGAGGCCGCATCGAGCAAACTGCGCTTGGCGGCCTCCCATTCGTCGTTGCGAAACGGCGAGCCCTCCTTGAGCCCCCAGCTCGACCGCAGCTGCTCCGCCCGCTCCGCGTACTCGGGTTCGGCCAGCGCGCCGAGAAAAACGATATCCACGGCCTCCACCACCGTGCGCTCGCCCGGTACGATGGAAATGTCCCAGGTCGGCCCGGCGACGTCCGTCCCGGCCTCGAGCTCGACCTGCGGCGAAAAATATCCCTCGGTGGCGAGCGCGTCGATCGTCGCCTCACGGGCACGGCGGCGCAGGCGTATGCCTTCTCCGCCGTCTTGGTCGTCGGCCATGGCTGCCATGCTGTCGACGGCACGCGTGACGGCCTCCAAGGCGCTCGCCGGCAGGTCGCCAGGATCGATGGTGACTTCAGGTCGCGCAGCGAACCCTGGACGGGCCAGGCCCAGGGCCAGCATGACCGTCGCCAAGGCCAGGCATGCGCGGGCAGGCGACGGGCGGCGCCCCGATCCGCCCACCGTGCGAAACAGCCGCATCACAAATGCGCAACGGCGGAGAGGTTGACGCACGCGGCCCCGGTTCGGACTCCGGTTGCCGAGCGGGGATCGAAATCGGTCTCGCCACACAGGGCCCTGCAGACCCGCTCCACTGACAAACTCATGACGCTTCTGCCGTGTTGAATCAATCGCAAGCATAGCGGATCGCCCATGCCTGCTGGGAACGGCCCAATAACGATTGTTTTCAAGCAGTATCCGGCGCCGCGCATGGCCCTAAGTAGGATTGCCCATTTGGAATATGCCCGCGGTGGGCTATGCTACGGGGTCCTCATAAAACAGTAGGCGGTGGAAACCGGTCAAATGAAACCGGTTTCCCGGGCGTTGCTGGCGTTTTCCAGGCAAAACGGGAAAATGCCGGGCGTCCGCCCAATCTGCCTGGAAATATGGAAATTGGCTTACTTTTGATTTTGTTCCTCGCCAATGGCCTGTTCGCCATGAGCGAGATCGCGGTCGTCACCGCACGCAAATCCCGCCTCCAGCAGCGGGCGGACGAGGGCGATACCCGGGCCCGCGCCGCACTGGAGCTCGCAGAACACCCGACGCAATTCCTTTCCACTGTCCAAATAGGCATTACCTCGATCGGCATCCTCACCGGTATCGTCGGCGAGGGCGCCTTGGCGCAGCCGCTGGCCGAATTCATCCGCCGCTACATTCCGGCGCTGGAGCAGGCGGCAAGCGGCATCGCGCTGACGGTGGTCGTCATCGTCATCACCTTCCTGTCCATCATCATCGGTGAACTGGTACCCAAGCGCGTCGGGCAGATGCACGCCGAGGCCATCGCGGGCCTCATCGCCGCCCCGATGCGGGTACTGTCGTGGATCGCCACGCCTTTCGTGAGGCTGCTGTCGATGGCCACCGACTCGGTGCTCAAGCTGATCGGCGCGAAAGAAACCAAAGACCAGCTCGTCACCGAGGAAGAAATCCAGGTGCTGATGGCCCAGGGCGCCACGGCCGGCATCTTCGAGCAGGCTGAACAACAGATGGTCCGCAACGTCTTCCGCCTGGACGAACGGCGGCTGTCGTCGCTAATGGTTCCGCGCTCGGACATCGTATACCTGGACGTCAACGATCCCCTGGAGGTCTCCAAGGCCAAGATCGAGAGCTCGCATTACTCGCGTTTCCCCGTGGTGCGCGACGACCTCTCCGACGTCATTGGCTTCGTCCGCGCGAAAGACCTGCTCGCCCAGCTCATGGCGGGCGAGCCGCTGGACCTGACCGCCCGCCTCACGCCCGTGCTATACGTGCCGGAAACGTTGACCGGCACCGAGCTGGTCCAGAACTTCCGCGACTCTCATACCCAAACGGCGCTGGTGGTGGACGAATACGGCGACGTGCAGGGCCTCGTCACGCTGCGCGACGTGCTCGAAGCCATCGTGGGCGAATTCCACACCTCCACGTCGCCTGAGGAACCGTCGGCGGTAAAGCGCGAAGATGGCTCCTGGCTGCTCGATGGGCTGCTCGACGTCCACGAGCTGGAAGACATGCTCGACCTGCCCAACCTCCCGGAAGGCGATTCCGGCACCTATCACACGCTCTCAGGCATGTTGATGCTGTTGCTGGGACGCATTCCGCAGACGGGCGAACAGGTCGACTGGGGCGGATGGAACTTCGAAATCGTGGATATGGATGGCAAACGCATCGATAAGGTCATCGCGACCCGCATCCCGCAGGCCGAATCCGAAAACGAAGCGTATTGACGCATTGAAAAAGACCTCGCAGGCCCCACATCCTGCATATACTACGCAGGCCGGCGCCTGGCAGCGCCCGACCGCTCCGCGCGCCGGCTCCGTGCCGGTTCGCTGCCCACGTCCCCGAACGCCTCGGGAACTTTACGATCCAGCGGCCGACCAACAGGTTTGTCCGCCTCACCCTGAGCCGCGCGCCGGCTGCACGCTAGACCTATGATCGACACCATCGCCAAGCTGCTCCGCACCGTCTTCGTGGCAATCATCGCCCTGGTCGGCATGATCATGGCCGCCATACTCGTCGCCTCCACGGCGGTAGCCCTGGCCACCGTTTATTTCGTCGCCAAGCTGCGCGGCAAGCCCTTCGTCGCCAAGACCATTTGGCAGCGCTCGCAAAGCAAGTGGGGCTTCGGCGCAGATGCAGCGGCCGGCAGCCGCGCTGCCGGCGAGCCCGCCCGCAGCGGCTTTGCCCGCCGCATGAAACGCAGCGACATCGTCGACGTGGAAGTGCGCGACATTCCCTGACTCGCCGCAGCCAGGTCGCTCGACCTCCTGGCGCACACCCGGCGGACTCGTCACCATCATCGCCGTCGCGTCGCTACCGCGACGGCGAAGTCAGTCAAACACGGCGCAAGTTCGGCACCTCAAGGCCGGTAGAGGCCCCGCTTGGCCAGCCAATCGTTGATGAGCGCGGACACCTCGAGATTATTCTTGTCCATCATCACCATGTGCGAATTGCCCTTGATGCCGACCTTGGGCAAATCGACTTCATCCACGGAGCCACCCGCCTTGCGGACGGCTTCCGCGAACGCCGCCCCCTTGGCGCGGATGGTCGGCCAGCGCGAATCCTGCTCGATGTAATCGCCGTAAACCATCAGCGACGGAACCCCCTTGAGCGCGGCGACCTTGTCCATGTCTCCGACTTCGGCCGGCTCTACCGCCACCACGGCGCGTATCTTGTCCGGTCGCTGTTGCGCTGCCTGGAAGCCGAACTTGCCTGCCTGGCTATGCACCAGCAGGACGCACGGACACACTTTGTCCACCAGCTGTAGGTAAGCCTTCAGCGTGGGCTCGTCCGTCGTGGTCCAACGAGGCACGAACTGGCGCGCGAACTCCCAGATGTGGTCGGCAGGAAATTGATTGCCCGGAAGCAATTTGCGCTGCGCCGGATCATCGCTCCAAGAGCCGGCGCCGCCGATGCGAAAGCGCTCATAGGCATTGGCCGCAGTCACGAGCACGGGCTCGCCGGGCCATGCGGGCTTCGAAGTCGCCGGCCACCCAGAGCGGCCGCGTTCGACCGCATCGGAGTTGTACACGGCCCAGCCGCGCCGCAAGAAATCGTTGAGCCAACCCGGGCGGCCGTCCGGCGTGGTTTCGTACGTGACACCAGTCAGCCCGCCGCCGTGCCAGAGCAGAAGCGGAACCGCGCCCTTGCGGTTTTCCGGGATGAAGTACTGCACGTACATTTGTCCCACCACATACGTGCCGTTCGGGTCGATCTTGGCCGGCACGCCGGTGGGCGTGAACCTCACCTCGCGCACGGGCTCGCCGGAGATCACGAACTTCTCGCCGCCGATGTGAAACGACCCCATGTCGCTCAACACGATGGGCTCTGCCGACAACGACCCCACCCATGCCGAAGCGGCCAAAGCGGCCGCCACCGTCCATTTCTTCATCTCTCGCCTCCGTTGCGCTGCGCCTGGGCCGGTGAACCGCGCGGCAACGTTCCAGACGCTGCTTGAAAAAAACCCGGCTGTCGCCGGGCACTCCTCCATGCACGCTCCCCTGGGCGGGGAGCGACAAAGCGTCCGGGGACGGCCTCGGCCGCCCCGTCATGATTGCTGGATCAGTCGGCGGTGATCTTCGCCGTCTCGACAACCTTCCTCCAGCGGGCGACTTCGGACTTGACGAACTCGCCCAGTTGCTCCGGCGTACTGCTCTGCGGATCGGCACCCTGCTCCTTGAACTTGGCGATCACTTCCGGATCACGCAGCGAAGCATTCAGCACCTCGTTCAGGCGGTTCACGATGGCCTGGTCCGTGCTGGCCGGCGCGAACAGCGCGTACCATTGCGGCACGCTCACGCCCTTGATACCCAGCTCTTCCAGGGTGGGCACGTCCTTCAGCACTTCAGAGCGACGATCGCCCGCGAGCGCCAAGGCCTTGATGCGGCCAGTGGACAGGTGCGGATACGCGCTGAACAAGCTGGGGAACATGACCTGGGTGGTACCGGCCAACGTATCGGTCATGGCCGGGGCCGAACCCTTGTACGGCACGTGCAGCATGTTGATGCCGGTCACCATCTTGAACAGCTCCGCCGTGACGTGGGGAGCGGTCCCGACGCCGGCCGAAGCGTAGCTGAGGCTTTGCGGATCTTTCTTGGCCTTGGCGATCAGCTCCTGGACCGAATTGACGCCGGCGGTCGAGGACACGACCAGCAGCGTGGGCGAGCTCGCCAGCATGCCGATGGGCTTGAAATCCTTCACCGGGTCATAGCGCAGCTTCTGCAGCGCCGGGTTGATGCCATGGGTGGCGATGTAGCCGAAGAGCAGCGTGTAGCCGTCGCCCGGCGCGCGGGCGACGAACTCGCTGGCGATCGCGCCCTGGGCGCCTGCCTTGTTGACGACGATGATGGTTTGCTTGAGGTGCTCGCCCATCTTCTGCGCGATGACGCGCGCGAAGGCGTCGTTGCCGCCGCCCGGGGCGGTAGGCACGACGATGGTGATGGGCTGTTCGGGCCAAGCGGCCTGAACGTTGGCTGCACCGGCGGCGAGCGCGAATGCAGTCAAGCCGGCGGCCAGCGCCGGAACTCGGATCGAGGCTTGCATGAGAGAGTCTCCGTATCGGTCTTCGGACTTGCCGAAGCTGGGCGCCGCCCGACACCCGCCAGGGGCGAATGCACGGACGACCGCGTTACTAAAACGACATCAAAACAAATGGGCGGGCACGTACAACTGCCCTTCCATAATTTTCCTGGCGGTGCGGATCAGGCTTGCGCCGCGGACTTCGAGCGAGGATGTCCCCTCGCGCAATTCCACGTCGACGTCGATGCGGCCGGCCGGATGCGCCACGCCTATGCGATGCATGCCTGGCGAGCGCGACGTCGCCCCCAGGTCGAACGCCACCGTGCCCGGCGTGACGAACGCCGTGGCCACGCCGATCGCGCCGGTTACCGCGTGGGAGCGGTGGCACTTGTGCGGCGTGAAATACCGCGACGTTACCGTATTGCCGTCCTCGCCCTCGCTGACCAGCACGGGCTTGGGAATGACGCTGTCGGCCACGTCGCCCAGCCCCATCCGCAATCCCGCCTCGCGCCGCAGCGACTCCAATCGCTCGAGCAGCTCGGCATTGGCGTCCAGCTGCGCCGGTGTTTCGCGGCCGGAGACGCCGAGCGACGCGGCGCGCACGATCATCATCGGCATGGCGGCGTCGATGCACGTGACCGACACGCCGTCGATGACGTCTTGCAGGTGGCCCGTCGGGAACATATTGCCCGTTACCGAACCCCAGGCATCGAGGAAATTCAACCGGATTGGCGCACCGGTGCCGGACACGCCGTCGATGCGCACGTCGCCCTCGTACTCCGTGCGCCCGCCGGGCGTCTGCACGATGGCGTCTATGGTCGAGCGCGTATTCACGTTGTAGATACGCACCCGGGTTTCACCGTCTGCTGCCTGCACGAGGCCTTGGTCGATGGCGAACGGCCCCACGCCCGACAGCATGTTGCCGCAATTGGGGCGGGTATCGACCAGCTCCGTGTCGACGGCGACCTGGGCGAACAGGTAATCCACGTCGCACCCCGGCCGCGTCGAGCGCGACACGATCGCCACCTTGCTCGTCAGGCTATTGCCGCCGCCAAGGCCGTCGACCTGCAATTCGTGGGGCGACCCCATTGCAGACAACAACACGCGGTCGCGCTTGGATACGTCCTGCGGCAACCACTCGGCGCGGAAGTAAGGCCCACGGGACGTCCCGCCCCGCATGAGCACACAAGGTATGGCTTTTTGCATGCTGACATGATGAGGCGTGCAAAACCGAAAGTAAATTGCAACTTTTATATAATTTAATGCATGGCACGCATCAATTTCGACCTGCAAGAATTGCAGGCTTTCGTCGCCGTTGCAGAGCGCTCGAGCTTTCGCGCGGCGGCGGAAGACTTGCATTTGTCCCAGCCCGCCCTCAGCCGCCGCATCGAAAAACTGGAGGCGATCCTGGGGGTGCGCCTGCTCGACCGCACCACCCGCCACGTCTCCCTCACCAATGTCGGGCGCGTCTTCCTCGAGCGCTCCCGCGCGGCGCTGGACGAGCTCGAAGGGGCCATGCTCGGCGTCAGCGACCTCTCGGCCCAGCTGAGCGGCCTGGTCACGGTCGCCTGCGTGCCCTCGGTCGCGTACTACTTCCTGCCCTCGGTGCTGCGCGAGTTCACCGCCAAGCACCCCCGCATCCGGGTCCGCGTCATCGACGAAGGCGCCAATACCGTACTGAACGCCGTCATTTCCGGCCGCGCAGACTTCGGCGTGAATTTCATCGGCACCCAGGAAACCGAGGTCGAATTCAAGGCCATCTTCAAGGAAAGCTTCGTCCTGGCGGCGCGCCGGGACCACCCCCTGGCGCAGCGCAAATCAGTCACGTGGGAAGACCTATCCGGCGAACGCCTCATGACCGTGGACAAAGGCAGCGGCAACCGGCTGCTCATCGAAGCCGCCCTGGCCAAGAGCGGCAAACACTCGCAAAACGCGATCGAGGTGAGCCACGTCCTCACGCTGCTGGGCATGGTCGAGGCCGGGCTGGGCATCGCCGCGGTGCCCCAGCTGGCCCTGCCGCTCACGACACACCCCACGCTGGTAGGCATCCCCTTGGGCAAGCCCCGCGTGAGCCGCACCCTCGGCCTCATCTCCAAGCACGGCCGGACGCTGTCGCCGGCAGCCAACGTCCTCTACGCCATGCTCAGGAACGCCGGGCGCGCGGCCAAGAGCTAACACCCCTGGGCGATTAAGGGCAGTTAGCGCTTACCGACTTTCCCGCCGCGTGCGGGCAGGCGCGCCCCGCTAGCCCGCCCGGTCGATCAAGGCCAGCGCTTCCCGTATGGCGTCCACGTCGGTGGGCCGCACGAGCCGCGCGACTTCCCGGCCTCGGTCGAGGAAAATCAGCGTCGGCCACAGCTTGACGCCGAACGACCGCCCCAGCGCCCGCCCCTTGCCGTCCTCCACCTTCACGTGCCTGACCTTCGCATGCCCCTCGAATGCAGCCTCCAGCAGCGGCTGCGCCGCCTGGCAATACCCGCACCACGGCGCCCCGAACTCCAATACCGTGGGCTCCTCCAGCGCATCGATTTCAGCTCGCGCAGGCTCGTAGGTCGCGTAGACAGTGTTCATAGACATGCGGGCCTCCTATGCGGCCAGTATATAGAGTGGCGTGCGCAATCCTTAGAGTGGCGTGCGCAATCCTCATTCCCGCGCACACTCCCCCGGAAAGTTTTGCCGCCGATCGGGGAAGCAAGGCCCCAGGCCCCTCCACCAGCTAAAATCCCCCTTTGACACACAGATTTCCCCAACCTCCGTCCATGTCGCGCACCCTCTTCGTCACCACCGCCCTGCCCTACGCCAACGGATCCTTCCACATCGGCCACATCATGGAATACATCCAGGCCGACATCTGGGTCCGCAACATGCGCATGCAAGGCCATACGGTCCACTTCGTGTGCGCCGACGACGCCCATGGCGCGCCCATCATGCTCAAGGCCGAGGCAGAGGGCATCACCCCGCGCGAACTGGTCGCGCGCATCGCCGCCGAACGCCCCAAATACCTCGAGGGCTTCCACATTGCCTTCGACCATTGGCACTCGACCGATTCGGACGAAAACACCGAGCTGTCGCGCCAAATCTACCTCAAGCTGCGCGAAGCGGGCCTGATCGAAACGCGCACCATCGAACAGTTCTACGATCCGGTCAAAGGCATGTTCCTGGCCGACCGCTACATCAAGGGCGAATGCCCCAAGTGCGGCGCCAAAGACCAATACGGCGATTCCTGCGAAGTCTGCGGCGCCGTCTACGCGCCCACCGACCTGCGCAACCCTTACTCCACGCTCACCGGCGCCACGCCCGTCCTGAAGAGCTCCGAACACTTCTTCTTCAAGCTGTCCGATCCGCGCTGCTATGCCTTCCTGCAAGAGTGGACGGCAAGCGTCAACCGAAACGGCGCACCGCGCCTGCAGCCGGAGGTTTACGCCAAGACGCGGGAATGGCTCGGCGAAGCGGGCAAGCTGGCAGACTGGGACATCTCCCGCGACGCACCGTATTTCGGCATCGAGATCCCTGATGCGCCAGGCAAATACTTCTATGTCTGGCTCGACGCCCCCGTGGGCTACCTGGCTTCGCTCAAGGCGTATTGCAAGAAAGCCGGCATGGATTTCGACGCCCTGCTCGATCCGCAATCCGATACCGAGCAGTACCACTTCATCGGCAAGGACATCGTGTATTTCCACGCCCTGTTCTGGCCCGCGATGCTGCACTTTGCGCAGCGCAAGACGCCCGACGGCCTGCACGTGCACGGGTTCATCACGGTCAGCGGCGAGAAGATGTCCAAGAGCCGCGGCACCGGCATTTCGCCGCTGCGTTACCTCGAGCTGGGCATGAACCCGGAATGGCTGCGCTATTACATTGCGGCCAAGCTCAATGCCCACGTCGAAGACCTGGACTTCAACCCCGAGGATTTCGTCGCCCGCGTCAACAGCGATCTCGTCGGCAAGTACGTCAACATCGCCAGCCGCGCCTCGAATTTCATCATCAAGCATTTCGACGGGCAGCTCTGCTTCGAAGGCAAGCTGCCCGGCGAGCTCGAAGCGGAGCTGGCAGCCGCCGCGGAGTCGGTCCGCACGGCTTTCGAAGCGCGCGAATACGGCAAGGCCATTCGCGAAGTCATGGCCGCGGCGGATCGCATCAACCAAGCCTTCGATGCGGCCCAACCCTGGGTGCTGGCCAAGCAACTCGACGATGCTGGCAACAAGCGTGCGCTGCACGAAACCTGCTCGCGCGCCTTGGCCGGGTTCAAGGCGCTTTCGGTGATGCTGGCCCCGGTGCTGCCTGCCCTCACCCGCCGGGTGGCGCGCGAGCTATTCGGGCTGGGCCGCGATTTCCAATGGAGCGACGTCGCGGTCGCGCCCGAGCGCATCGCACCGTACAAGCACCTGGCCCAACGGGTCGATCCCAAGCTGCTGGATGCGCTGTTCGAGCCGCCCGCCGCGCCGGCCCCGGCTGCGCCCACGCCGGGCGGCGAGGCCATCGCGCCCACCATCACCATCGACGACTTTGCCAAGGTAGACCTGCGCATCGCCAAGATCGTGGACTGCCAGCACGTCGAGGGCTCGGACAAGCTGCTGCGCCTAACGCTGGACGTAGGCGAGGGGCGCACCCGGAATGTGTTTTCGGGCATCAAATCGGCCTACAAGCCCGAAGACCTCATCGGCAAACTGACGGTGATGGTTGCCAACCTTGCCCCGCGCAAGATGAAGTTCGGCGTCTCCGAAGGCATGGTGCTGGCCGCCAGCCACGCCGACGAAAAAGCACACCCCGGAATCTACGTGCTCGAACCGACGAGCGGTGCCCAGCCTGGCATGCGCGTACGCTGAAACCTTCCCCGCGCGCCTGCCGGCGTCCAGGCGCGCGGCATGCCCGGTGCCGGCGGGCTCAGCGCTGGCCGGCTTCGGCGGGCTGGGCAACGCCCGGCTTGCGCTTGGCCCGGTTCACCACCATGCGGTCGTGCAATTCCCGGATGGCGGAAGAACCGGTGCTGACGAACAGGAAGGGAAAGATTCCGTGGAGGAAGCAAGCCATGGCCGCAGTCAACATGCGCCAGGCAAAGCTCCACGCCGAGGCAAGGTGCTCGAGATAGGTCTCGCCCACGGATGCCGGATGGGAGGTAAATGACCAATTACGCATGGGACGGAATCGCGGAGTTGAGGACTGCATTTACTCTATCAAGGCAGCCTGTCAAAATTTCTGCAAAATTGCGCCCCTCAAGCCAAAAAAGGGGAAATTTTTCCTCTTTCTTGGCCAGCTTAAAGAATATTTTTTCCCAACCCGGCCCACCCCAGCCTGGCCGCCCGGGCCACCGGCCCCCACCCCCAGCGTGCAGTAAACTCCCGACTGCAACGCAAGCCCGCCGGATGCCGATCGCCGGCGCCGCATGCAGAAACGAAGGTTAGTCATGGCCAAGAGCTACGAATCCGACATCACCCAATTCCTGCGCAACCTCAAACAGGAGCGCCCGCATCTCGAAGCCGAGCAAAAGAAAGGCCGCGCTCGCCTTTGGGACAAGTCCATCGATCCGGAACTCGTCGAAGGCTTCAAGGCCGCGACGGTGCCGCAAAAACCCTATGTCTACCAAACGGACCACTAAGCGCTCGGGAAATGGGCTCCTCCCCGCCTCCCAACGACGGGTTGACCGCATTGGCTGAACCCGCCGTCGACAGCACGCCCGACGTCGTCGACGGCGTGGCCATCGCTCGGCTATATGGCGAGCCGCTGTTCGCCCTGCCGCAGGACCTATACATTCCGCCGGACGCGCTCGAGATCTTCCTCGAGACCTTCGAAGGCCCGCTAGACCTGCTGCTCTACCTGATCCGCAAGCAGAACTTCAACGTACTGGACATCCCGATGGCGGAAGTCACCCGCCAATACCTGTCCTACGTGGAGCAGATCCGCCAGCGCAACCTGGAACTGGCGGCCGAGTACCTGCTCATGGCGGCGATGCTGATCGAAATCAAGTCGCGCATGCTGCTGCCCGTGCGCAAGGCCGACACCGAAGAGGAAGTCGAAGACCCGCGCGCCGAGCTGGTGAGGCGGCTCCTCGAATACGAGCAGATGAAGCTCGCCGCGCAGCAGTTGGATAAACTCCCGCAACTCGGCCGGGACTTCTTCCGCGCCCAGGTCCTGCTGGAACAGGCCACGCAACGCCGCCTGCCCGACGTGAACCCCGAGGAGCTGCGGCAGGCTTGGGCAGAGATCGTCAAACGGGCCAAGCTCAATGCGCACCATCACATTTCGCGCGAAGAGCTCTCCGTGCGCGATCACATGAGCCATATCCTGCGTCGGCTGCAAAACGTGCGCTACATGGAGTTCACCGAATTATTCATGGAGCGCATACAAGACGGCGCGGGCGTACCGGTCATCGTCGTGCATTTCATCGCGATGCTGGAGCTTGCCCGCGAATCATTGGTCGAGATCACCCAGGCGGAGCCCTACGCACCGATCTACGTCCGCCTGGCATTCACTTCCGTTCACACTCACTGAGGCGCCGGCACCGGCGGCCCGCTCGCCGAGCGGGCATGCTCCGGGCCAGGCGGCTCTCCAACCGCATCCAACACCATGAAGGTCGTCCACACTATCGAAGAACTGCGCGATCAATTGCGAGGCCAATTGCGAGTCGCCTTCGTGCCTACCATGGGCAATCTGCACGAAGGGCACCTGGCCTTGATGAAAACCGCGCGCCAGCACGGCGATCCGGTCGTCGCCAGCATCTTCGTCAACCGGCTGCAGTTCGGTCCCAACGAGGACTTCGACCGCTATCCCCGCACGCTGCCGGCGGACATCGAGAAATTGGAGCGGGACCGCAACGTCTACGTGCTGTTCGCGCCGGACGAAAAAGAGATGTATCCCGAACCGCAAAACTTCCGGGTGCAGCCGCCGGCCGACCTCGGCGGCATCCTGGAAGGGGAATTCCGGCCGGGCTTTTTCACTGGCGTCTCGACCGTCGTGCTCAAGCTGCTGTCCTGCGTCCAGCCGCGCGTCGCGGTCTTCGGCAAGAAAGACTACCAGCAGCTGATGGTCGTGCGGGCCATGTGCCGTCAGTTCCAGTTGCCGGTAGAGATCGTGCCGCAGGAAACCGTGCGTGCCGAGGACGGACTGGCGCTGTCCTCGCGCAACGGCTATCTCACGCCCCAGGAGCGCGCGGAGGCGCCCATGCTCTACGCTACGCTGCGGCGGCTGCAGGCCCGGCTGCACGAAGGCGTGCGTGACACGGCGCTGCTCGAGCGCGAGGCCATCGCGACGCTGACCGAGCGCGGCTGGAAGGTAGACTATGTTGCGGTGCGCCGGCAACGCGATCTGCTGCCGCCCACGCAGGAAGAAATGGAACGCGAGGAACCCTTGGTGGCGCTCGCCGCAGCCAAGCTCGGCACGACCCGCCTCATCGACAACCTGGAACTGTAGGACCGAACCGCCCCCATCCCCGGCCCCATCCAAGCGCGGACCGCTTGCAAGCAATTGATACAGTGGGGCCGCACGGGGCTCGCGAGTGACGGCGGTTCGCTACAATTCCCGGCACTGGATGGTTTACGATACGCCCATGCTCGAAGATCTCGACCTGCTCGCCAGCCGCATACGCCAGCTCACGGAACTGACCCAAAGCCTGCGCGAAGAAAACGCGGCGCTGGGCAAGAGCCTCGCCCAGCGCGACTCGCACATCCGCGTGCTGCGCGAGGCGCTGGCGGCTGCGCAGGCGCGGGTCGAAGGTGTGCTGGCCCGCCTGCCGGGCGGCGAGGAGCCGACCGGCGAAGCCGAGGGCGAAGGCGAAGCCCAAACGGACAACGCTTCTCCACCCGCTGCAGAAGGCGCCGATCCGGGCGCTCGGAGTCTATATGGAACGACTTGACGTCACGATATTCGGCAAGGAATATCCGCTCGCCTGCGAACCATCCGAAAAAGAAGCCCTGCTCACCGCGGCCCACATGGTCGACCGCACCATGCATCGCATCAAGGCCAGCGGTAAGGTCGTCGGCACCGAGCGCATCGCCATCATGGCTGCGCTGCAATTGGCCGGCGAGCTCATGAATGCGAAGTCTCCAGATTCTCGCCTTGCGGTCGGCGACTATAAGCGTAAAATTGAGGACATGCATCGCATGGTCGATGCAGCCTTGGGCACCCAAGAAAAGTTGTTTTGAGTTTTGATGTTTGTGCGGTACTTTTCGGTCCTGCACAAGCGCGTATGATCAGTTTTCCCTGCCGTGCTCGTGTTTGGCCATATATTTCTTGGACCCATGCTTATGGCATGAGGTTGTGGAAATTGCCCGCGGGCGTGATCGTCTCTCGTCAGACGAACCCGAAGCGAGGCTGACCGCGACCACCTTGAACCCTCGGTTCAGGATGCCGGCCTAACGACACAGGCGGGGACCCTACTCCAACCGGAGCATACACGTGTGTGCTCCGGTTTTTTTTTGGCCTTGGAAACCGCTCGCCCGCGGCAACCTCTTTCTTTTTTACTCAAGACTTCCGAAAGACATGGATCCTTTATTGATCGTCGCACTACTGGTTCTCGGCGCCTGCACCGGCTTTGCCGCCGGGCTGCTCGGCATAGGGGGAGGCATGATCATGGTGCCCTTCCTCACCATGCTGTTCACGTGGAAACAGCTGCCGCCCGAATTGGTCGTGCATGCGGCGATCGCAACGTCCATGGCTTCCATTCTCTTCACGTCCATTTCGAGCGTGCGCGCGCACCACAAGCGCGGCGCCGTACGGTGGGACATCGTGGCGCGCTTTGCGCCGGGACTCGTGGTAGGTGGCCTGCTCGCGGGCGGCGCCGTGTTCTCTTTCCTGAAGACGGGCTGGCTCGCACTCGCGTTCGCCATCTTCGTCGGCTACTCGGCCCTGCAAATGCTGCTCGACAAGAAACCCAAGCCCTCGCGCCAAATGCCCGGCACGGTGGGAACCTCCGCGGCCGGCGCGGGCATCGGCTTTCTCTCGGGGCTGGTGGGCGCAGGCGGCGGCTTTGTGTCCGTCCCTTTCATGACCTGGTGCAACGTGCCGCTGCACAACGCCGTGGCCACATCGGCCGCCCTCGGTTTCCCCATCGCGGCCGCCAACACCATCGGTTACATCTGGTCAGGCATGCAGCAGGCCAGCACGCAACCCGGCATGCTCGGGTATGTCTATTGGCCGGGACTGCTCGTGCTAATCGTATCCAGCGTACTGCTCGCGCCTGTCGGCGCGGCCACTGCGCACAAGCTGCCGGTGAAGTCGCTCAAGCGCATCTTCGCCTACCTGCTGATGCTGCTGGCCGTGTACATGCTATACAAGGGCGTCACCTCGCTCGGCGCCGCGTAGCGCTCGCCCGGATCCGTCGCGCCGTCAGCCCTGTTTTCCCACTAAGACAAGGAATCACGCCATGGATCATCGCTTTGCCCCTGCCCTAATGGTTCGCCGGGTTTTGCTCGGCACCTCTTTCGCCGCGCTGGCCGCGACATCCTCCGCTGCCCTCGCGCAGACCGCATCAGAGGCCAAGCCAGACCGGCCGACGATGACGCTTTCGGCCGGTGCAACCGCGGAAGTGGCGCAAGACAAAGTGACGATCACGCTCTCGCGCGAAATCGAAGGAACGGACCAGACCAAGCTTTCGCAAGAGCTCAACCAGGTGCTCGAGACCACCTTGGCCGAGGCCAAGCAAGGCCGTGCCGTCAGCGCGCGTACTGGCAACTACAACATCTGGGCGAACACCGACCGCAACGGACGCATCACAGGCTGGCGCGGCCGCGCCGAGCTGATCCTGGAATCCAAGGACTTCGTCGCGGCCTCCAAGCTGGCCGGCGAGCTGAGCCGCCACATGGCTGTCTCCAATGTGGCGTTCTCCCTATCGCGCGAAGCGCGAGAGGCAGAAGAGCAACGCCTGCTGGCCGAAGCGGCCAAGGCCTTCGATGCGCGCGCCGCGCTGGCGGCCAAATCCTTCGGCTTCTCGGGCTACGCGATCAAGCAGATCGACCTGAGCGGCAGCGGCACGGTCACGCCGGCGCCGCGCGCCTACGCCATGGCTGCGCCGGCCATGGAAGCCAAAATGGCCGACCTGCCGCTGGAAGGCGGCAAATCGACGGTAACGGTTTCGATCCGCGGGACGGTGTACCTGCAGTAACCGTGCGCGGCGGCTCAGGCCGCCGCCCGCCGCCGCGACCAGGCAAATATCGCGATGCCGGCCAGCACCATGGGCAGGGACAGCCACTGGCCCATGCTGAGCCCTCCCGCCAGGGTACCAAGGAAGCTGTCCGGCTCTCGGGTGTATTCCACCAGGAAACGAAACACGCCGTAGCCGGCCAGGAACACCGCGCTCACCTGCCCGACGGGCCGCGGCCGGCTCGCGAATATCCACACGATCGCAAAAAGGGCCAAGCCCTCCAGGCCGACTTCATACAGTTGCGAAGGATGGCGCGCGACGCCGTCTCCGGCCTGGGGAAACACCATGGCCCAAGGCACGGACGCGGCCCGGCCCCACAATTCGCCGTTGATGAAATTCCCCATCCGCCCGGCGGCCAGGCCGAGCGGCACCAAGGTCGCGACGAAATCGCCGAGCTCGAGGAAACGGAATCCCCGCCGCCGGGCAAAGAGCGCCATCACGAGCAGCACGCCGAGCAAGCCGCCATGGAACGACATGCCTCCATGCCAGACGGCGAAGATCTCGAGCGGATGGGCGAGGTAATACGCAGGCTTGTAAAACAGCACGTAGCCGAGCCGCCCTCCCGCCACTACGCCCAGCACGCAATAAAACAGCAAATCGTCCAGGTCGCGCTGGGTCAGCGCCGTCTTGCCGTGCCTGATGCGCCAGCGGCCCAGCGTCCAGGCCAACACGAAGGCCACCAAATACATGAGGCCGTACCAACGCACGGCCAAGGGACCGATTTCGAACGCGATGGGTGAAAACTGCGGGTGAACCAACATGTTGCGCGCGCCTTCCTTTGAAAGGCCGAAGCGTGCCCCGGCCGGCGGTATCGGAGTGCTGGATGATAACTCCCCGCCAGCGCACGGCCGCGACAAATCGACGCAGCCCGCCATCAACACAAGCCCCCGTGTTTATACTTTGGCCCGCGGGGCCTTCTGGCCCTCGCCTCGTCGCATCAAATTCGGAATAGAGATGACCCCCGTTCGTTTCGTGTGCATCGGCGCACTCCTGGCGCTCGCCACGCTGCATACGACGGCCGGCGCACAGACCACCGGCCTCGACCTTGCCAAATCGAAGAACTGCCTGTCGTGCCACCAGGTCGACGCCAAGCGCGTGGGCCCCTCTTATGTGCGGGTGGCCGAACGCTACGAAGGCGACCCTGAAGCAGAAGCAAGGATCATTGCCTCCATCCGCAAGGGCAGCTTCCGCAAATGGGGCGCGATACCCATGCCTGCGCAAAACGCCGTCAGCGACGAAGAGGCACGGCAGCTGGCGCAGTGGATTCTCACGTTGAAGCCCGGGAAGCGATGAGCGCTGCCGTCTCGCGGCAATTCCGCGCAGGCGGCATACACTATGGGCCTGGGCGCACAGCGCGCCGGCATCCTAGGTGAGGAACGTCATGTCCGCACAAGTCGAAACGGCCGTGTTCGGCGGCGGCTGCTTTTGGTGTATCGAAGCCGTGTTCCAGCAGATCGAAGGCGTGCTGCGCGCCGAGCCAGGCTACGCCGGCGGCCACGTGGAGCAGCCGACTTACGAACAAGTTTGCTCGGGCAATACCGGCCACATCGAGGTCGTGTCCGTCACCTACGACCCCCAGGTGATCGGCTACCGGGAGCTGCTGGAGATTTTCTTCGCCTCGCACGACCCCACCACGCGCGACCGGCAGGGTAACGACGTCGGGCCGCAATACCGCTCCGCGATTTTCTGGCAAACGCCGGAGCAGGAGCAGGCCGCGCGCGAGGTCATCGCAGACCTCGAAGCGCGCAACGTGTTCCGCGCGCCCATCGTGACGGAGCTGCTCCCGCCCGCTACGTTCTGGCCCGCGGAGGAATATCACCGCGATTATTTCCTTCGCAACCCGGGCCAGGGCTATTGCGCCTTCGTCATCGCCCCCAAGGTCGCGAAGATGCGCCAGGGCTTCGCGCACAAACTGAAGAAATCCTGAACGAATGCCGACATGAATCGACGCCGGATCGTCCAAGCCAGCTGCCTTGTGCTGGCATGCGCAGTGGCGTGGTTGCCCGCCGCCGCGGAACAGCCTGCCTATCCTTCGCGCCCCATCCGTTTCATCGTGCCCTATCCGCCCGGCGGCCCGCTCGACGTCATGGCGCGCACCCTGGCCGAAAAAGTCCGGCCCACGCTGGGCCAAGCCATGATCGTCGAAAACAAGCCTGGCGCGGGCGGCAACATCGGGGCCGACATGGTCGCGAAATCCGCCCCGGACGGCTACACCCTCGTCATGGGCGCGGTCGCCACGCATGCGATCAACCCGGCGCTGTTTCCGAACATCCCGTACGATCCCGTCAAGGACTTTGCGCCCATCGTCCTGGTCGCCTCCGTGCCCAACGTCCTGGTGATGAACCCGGCTACGGCGGCCAAGCTGCACGTGGAGTCGGTGCAAGACCTCGTCGCCTACGCCAAGCGCAACCCCGGCAAATTGAACATGGGTTCGGGCGGCAATGGCAGCGCCGGCCACCTCGCGGGCGAACTGCTCAAGGCACGCGCCGGCGTCTTCGCGGTGCACATTCCCTATCCCGGCGCAACGCCTGCGCAGCTGGCGCTGATGAGCGGGCAGACCGATTTCATGTTCGACAACCTCGCGGCGGCTTCGCCTTTGATCGCCTCCGGCAAGCTCAAGGCACTGGCCGTGACCACCGCGACGCGCTCGCGCCTGCTGCCGGCCGTCCCGACCATGGCGGAGGCCGGCGTCCGCGAATTCGATCTCGGAACGTGGTTTGGCATCTTCGCGCCTGCGCGCACGCCGCAGGACGTCATTCAAAAACTGCACCGAGAATTCGCACGGGCGCTGACGAGCCCTGAGGTACGCCAGCGCCTGGCAAGCATGGGTTCGGATGCAGCGCCCGGCACGCCTGAATCCCTGGCGGCGCTGGTGCAGGCCGACCTGCGCAAATACGCGGAAATCGTCAAGGCCTCCGGCGCGAAACTGAACTGACCGAGCCGGAGCGCGTTGCGGGCGCGGGTTCAGCCGGCCCGCCTGTCCCAATGCCCGGCGGGCGGGCGTGTACGGTGATCCGGCCCGCCCTCGGCGACGTGGGCGCCGGGCGCATCCATTCCTTGACTGGAGACCAGGCGCCAGACCAGCTCCACCGCATTGCGCGCGCCGAGCTTGGCCAAGACTCTTGCACGATGAACTTCGACCGTGCGTATCGAAATGCCGAGCCGATCGGCAATCACTTTATTCGCCCGCCCTTCGATCAACAGGTCCATGACTTCGCGCTCCCGCGGCGTCAAGAGCTGCCTGCGATCCTGACCGTCCCCCTCCCAGTGTTTCGACTCCATGGTTCATCCTTTTGCCTTGCTTCTTCGACACGTGCGAGGAGCCCGACCTGCGCTCGCTCGCCGGCTAGTCTGCATGACTTCGAGAAGGCAAAAAATCTGTCAAGGCTGACAGGCGGCTGAACGTCATATAGATCAATTCGGCACATCGTTGTGCCGATCCATCATTTTTCGGGAAAACCCCGACCCAATAAGGGCAAATTCTTGATTCGCGCGCGCTCGCCGTGAGCTAACATGCCGGCCTTGCAAGTGAAGTCATAGGAGCCCGCTTCAATGCGCATACAGTCACAACAAAATTTTTGGGCCGGGTTGATGTTCGTCGCCCTCGGCCTATTTTTTGCCTACTTTGCAGTCGACTACCAGATGGGAACGGCCGCAAAGATGGGGCCGGGATATTTCCCTTTCTGGCTAGGGGTGATCTTGGCGATACTCGGTGCGATCATCGGCATCTCGTCGCTGTCGCCCAAGGCCGAGAAAACGGTGGTGCCCAAGTTCCACCTCAAGATCATGGCCATCATCCTGGGTAACGTGATCCTGTTCGGCATCCTGCTCCGCCCGCTCGGCCTCTACCTCTCCGCTTTCCTGTTGGTTCTGCTCTCCAGCATGGCCAGCCACGAATTCAAGTGGAAAGTTGCGATCATCAACGGCATCTGCCTGACCATCGCGATCCACGTGATCTTCATTATGGGCCTGGGTCTGATCTTTCCGCTGTGGCCTTCGTTTCTCGGTTTGAACTAAGGAAAGCCACAACATGGAACTCGTTGAACACCTGGCCATAGGCTTTAATACGGCCCTGTCGTTTCAGAACATCATGTATGCATTCGTGGGGTGCCTGATCGGTACCCTGGTGGGCGTGCTGCCGGGCCTCGGCCCCGTCCCCACCATCGCGATGCTGCTGCCCATCACCTATGCGCTGCCCCCCGTGGCCGGCCTGATCATGCTGGCGGGCATCTACTACGGCGCCCAGTACGGCGGCTCCACCACCGCCATCCTGGTGAACCTGCCCGGTGAGACCTCCGCCGTGGTGACCTGCTTGGACGGCTACCAAATGGCCCGCAACGGCCGCGCCGGCCAGGCACTGGCCATCGCCGCGATCGGCTCCTTCTTCGCCGGCTGCGTGGGTACCCTGCTGATCGCCGGCTTCGCGCCCCCGCTGGCCGAAGTCGCGTTCCAGTTCGGTCCTGCCGAGTACTTCTCGCTGATGGTGCTGGGCCTGATCGGTGCCGTGGTGCTGGCCTCTGGTTCGCTGATCAAGGCGATCTGCATGATCTTGCTCGGCCTGCTGATCGGCATGGTCGGTACCGACGTGAACTCCGGCGTGGCCCGCTTCTCGTTCGGCATCCCCGAGCTGACCGACGGCATCGACTTCGCCGCCGTGGCCATGGGCGTGTTCGGTTTCTCCGAAATCATCAACAACGTCGAGCAGAAGGGCGAACGCGAAGTCTTCCTGGACAAGATCGGCCACCTGTATCCCACCTGGGAAGACCTGAAGGATGCTGCCCCCGCCATCGTCCGCGGCACGGCCATCGGCTCGGCCCTGGGCATCCTGCCCGGCGGCGGCGCGGTGATGTCTGCCTTCGCGTCCTACACGGTCGAGAAAAAACTTTCGAAAAAGCCTGAAACCTTCGGCAAGGGCAACATCCGCGGCGTGGCAGGCCCGGAATCGGCCAACAACGCCGGCTCGCAGACCTCGTTCATCCCGCTGCTGACGCTGGGTATCCCGGGCAACGCGATCATGGCGCTGATGGTCGGCGCGATGACCATCCACAACATCCAGCCTGGTCCCCAGGTCATGACCTCGAACCCGGACCTGTTCTGGGGCCTGATCGTGTCGATGTGGATCGGCAACCTGATGCTGGTGATCCTGAACCTGCCGCTGATCGGCATCTGGGTCAAGCTGCTGAAGGTTCCCTACCCCATCCTGTTCCCGGCCATCCTGTTGATCTGCTCGATCGGTGTCTACACGCTGAACTACAACGTGTTCGACATCTGGATGACGGCAGCCTTCGGCGTGGTCGGCTACATCTGGTTCAAGCTGAAGTGCGAAGGCGCCCCGCTGCTGCTGGGCTTGGTGCTGGGCCCCATGATGGAAGAGAACTTCCGCCGTGCGCTGCTCCTGTCGCGTGGCGATTTCTCGACCTTCGTCACCCGCCCGCTGTCGGCGACGCTGCTCGGTGTGGCCGTCTTCCTGGTGCTCATCGTGGCCTCGCCCACGATCCGGAAGAAGCGCGAAGAAACCTTCGTCGAAGACTGACGGACACCACCGCCGCCTCGCGCGGCATGAAAAGGGCGCCAACGTGGCGCCCTTTTTTTTGCCCCCGTCCGCCACACGCCCGCGGCGGCGCACCATTCTCGCGACGCGGCATATACACTTTGCCTTGGCAATGGAGAATCCAGCATGACATCGATTGGAACCAAGACCTACGAATCTATCGCTCCGCTCAACGTCAGCTTCATCGGACTGGGCGTGATGGGCTTTCCCATGGCGGGCCACCTGGCCCAAGCCGGACATGCCGTCCGGGTCTACAACAGGACCCCCTCCAAGGCACGGCAATGGACCCAGGAGTTCGTCGGCACGCACGCGCCGACCCCGAGGGAAGCCGCCGAAGGCGCCGACATCGTGTTCATTTGCGTGGGCAATGACGACGACCTGCGCAGCGTCGTGCTCGGTCCGGATGGCGCATTGGCCGGCATGAAACCCGGCACGCTGCTGGTCGACCACACGACGGCCTCGGCCAGGGTGGCGCGCGAGCTATACGCCACGGCGCGCGACCAGGAGGTTGCCTTCATCGACGCTCCTGTTTCCGGCGGCCAGGCCGGCGCCGTCAACGGCGTGCTCACGGTCATGTGCGGCGGCGACCAGGAAGCGTTCGACCGCATGCGGCCGGTGGCGATGGCCTATTCACGCGCGGTCACCCGCATAGGCGAGCCCGGCGCGGGCCAGCTGGCCAAGATGGTCAACCAGATTTGCATCGCGGGCCTAGTGCAGGGCTTGGCCGAAGGAATCGCGTTCGGCATGAAGGCCGGGCTGGACATGAAGCTGGTACTGGACGTGATTTCCAAGGGCGCGGCGCAAAGCTGGCAGATGGAGAATCGCGGCGCGACGATGGTCGACGGGCAGTTCGACTTCGGGTTCGCGGTGGACTGGATGCGGAAGGATTTGGGCCTGGTATTGGAAGAGGGGCGCCGCAACGGGGCCCGCCTGCCGGTGACGGCGCTGGTCGACCAGTTCTATGCCGACATCCAGCAGATGGGCGGCAACCGCTGGGATACGTCTTCGCTGATCAAGCGGTTGTAAGGGGTCGAGGCGTATCCGCCCCCGTGCCGGCCGAGACCTGCGCCGTGCCGCCCATCAGCGCGCCGACGCAGCGGCCCCTGGTTCGCCCAGCACATCCAGCGCCTTGTCCAGCGGCCACGCCAACTCCACGACCAGGGCGGCAATCCCGCCCAAATCATCGATGCTCACCCAAGGCAGCGAACCACCGGGCGGCGGCACGTCGCTGACGACCGCGCCGATGCTTGGGTCCTCGGGGTACAGCCACGGCTTGCCGTTGGCCGATCGATGCACCTCGATCTTGACGTGCGGGTCGCGCTTGAAGCCTTCGACGAGGATCAGGTCCACGGGGCTGAAGCGTCGCAACAGCTCGGCCAGCGAAGGCTCGGGCGCGCCGCGCAGTTCGTGCATCAGCGCCCAGCGGTGCGCAGACGCGATCAGCACTTCCGAGGCGCCGGCCTCGCGGTGCAGGTAGGAATCCTTGCCAGGCTTGTCGATGTCGAAAGTATGGTGGGCATGCTTGAGTGTCGAGACGCTATAGCCCTTGGCCCGCAGGGCCGGGATCAGCCTCGACAAAAGCGTGGTCTTGCCGGCCCCGCTCCATCCGGCCAGCCCCAGGATGCGCGTCATCAGATGAGCCCGTCGAAAGGCAGGACGTCCACGAGTTCGCCCGCCGCCACGTTGCCCTGGTCATGGGCCAGGACCACGAGCCCATTGGCCTGGCTCATGCTGCGCAATATGCCCGAGCCCTGCGAGCCCGTGATGCGCACCTCCCAGCCGCCATCGGCCGCAGGCGTCACGATGCCGCGCTGGTATTCGGTGCGCCCCGGCTTCTTGCGTATGGGCGTGACGCTCGCTGCGCGCAGCATGGGGAGGGGCGCGGGCGTCGCGCCGCTCATGGCCAGCAAGGCATCGCGCACCAGGGCGTAAAACGTCACCATGACCGCGACCGGATTGCCCGGCAACCCGAACAAAATGGCGCCGCGGCCGCCGGTCTCGATGCGTCCGATGGCCATCGGGCGGCCGGGGCGCATCGCGATGCGCCAGAACAGCACGTCGCCCAGCCGCGCCATGATGGCCTTGGTGTAGTCGGCCTCGCCCACGCTCACGCCGCCCGAGGTAATGACGACGTCGGCATTGGCCGCGGCCTCGCGGAATGCCGCCTCGAGCGCCTGGGGATCGTCGCGCACCACGCCCATGTCGAGG
Organism: uncultured Pigmentiphaga sp.; assembly: GCF_937950555.1. Classification (NCBI taxonomy): domain Bacteria; kingdom Pseudomonadati; phylum Pseudomonadota; class Betaproteobacteria; order Burkholderiales; family Alcaligenaceae; genus Pigmentiphaga; species uncultured Pigmentiphaga sp. The sequence continues at coordinate 80,139 of NZ_CALFCW010000076.1, forward strand.
ACATCCACGCCCAGCCGCTGCAGCATGCCCCATAGGGTGTAGCGGTTGCTGTCGTAGACGCAGCCCGGATCGAGCGGCTCGCCGATCGAGCGCAACTCGTTGCCCGTGGAAAAGAAAGCCACGCGCAGGCGCCGCCACACGGGCACCTCCGCCCGGCCGAGCGAGGCCAGCATGCCGATGTCTGCCGGGCGCAGCACGCGGCCCGCCGCCAGCGCGACGTCGCCTCGCGCCAAGTCTTCGCCCGCCAGGCGTCGGTTCTCGCCGGGCCTGACCGCCCCCGCGGGAATGACGACCCGGTCGCCATCGACCTTGACGAACTCCTGTGGCACCACGGTATCGAGCCCTGCGGGCATGGTGGCGCCGGTCATGATGCGCACGCACTGGCCCGGCGCAACGTCGCCTTGGTAGCCATCGCCCGCCAAGCCGCTGCCTACCACCTGCAGGACCGTGTCGCCGCCGGCCGCGAGGTCTGTCCCGCGCAGCGCATAGCCATCCATGGCCGAGTTGTCGTGCGAGGGTACGTTGATGTCGGAGATGACATCCCGCGCCAGCACGCGACCCAGCGCCGAGCGCAGCGCCAGCATCTCCACGCCTTCGACGCGCGGCACGAGGCGGGCAATGAACTCGCGCGCCTGCGCCACCGGCAAGGCATTCGGATCATAGCCGTTGACACAGGACGAAATCTCTTCGAGGGTAGGCAGGGTCTTGTCGTTCATAGCGTCAGAGCTGCTGCAGTTCGGCCAGCGTATTGGCGCCGGCAAAGGCGGCCGGGTCGTCGAAGGGAACTTCGACGCAGCGGTGCGTGGCGGTCCATTTGTCGATCTTGCGCTCACCGGCCGTCGTGAAGGCCACGAGACTGTCGAGCAGGTCGGTCTTCATCAGGCAGAAAACAGGCTGGGTGCGCAGCACCCCGCCTTCCGTCGTCGCTGCCATCGCGATCTCGGCGTCGGCCGCCTCGAGCCCGGCCGCGAGGCGAGCCACGAGATCCTCCGGAAACTTCGGCGTGTCGCACGGCACGGTCACCAGGTATGGCGTCTCGCAATGCTCGAGCCCGGTCAGGAAACCGGCCAGCGGGCCGGCGTAGTCGGGCAGCGCGTCGGGCCACACCGGCACGCCCATGGACTCATAGGCCGCGAGGTTGCGGTTCGCGTTGATCAGCACCTGCCCCACTTGCGGGGCCAGCCTGAGCAGCGCATGCATGGCCAAGGGAATGCCCTGGTAATTCTGCAGCCCCTTGTCGACGCCGCCCATGCGGCTGCCGCGGCCTCCGGCCAAGATGACGCCGGTGATGGAATCTTTGTCGATCATGCGGGCGAGTATAGACGACCCTCGGTCGATTTCTTCCTGCCCGCGGGAGATGGTCTAATATCCCCATAGGCCCTGCGACACGCAGCTTTTCATTCACGAGCACGTCCATTCCAATGGCCACACCCGAATCCATTCTCCAGGCCCTGCAAACCGTCATCGACCCGAACACCGGCAAGGACTTCGTTTCCACCCGTGCGGTCAAGAACCTCGAAGTGAACGGCGGCGACGTCTCGTTCGACGTCCTGCTCGGCTATCCGGCCAAGAGCCAGATACCCGCCCTGCGCAGCGCCCTCATCGCCGCCGCCCGCACAGTGCCCGGCGTAACCAACGTGAGCGCGAACGTGCGCACGGAGGTCGTCGCGCACGCGGTGCAGCGTGGCGTCCCGTTGCTGCAGGGCGTCAAGAACGTCATTGCGGTCGCCTCGGGCAAAGGGGGCGTGGGCAAGAGCACGACCGCGGTCAACCTCGCGCTGGCCCTGGCCGCCGAGGGCGCGCGCGTCGGCCTGCTGGATGCAGACATCTACGGGCCCAGCCAGCCGCTCATGATGGGCATCGATGCCCGCCCCGTCAGCGACGACGGCAAGACCATGGAGCCCCTGGAAAACTACGGGGTGCAGGTCATGTCCATCGGCTTCCTGGTGGCGCCCGACGAAGCCATGATCTGGCGCGGGCCGATGGCCGTGCAGGCGCTCGAGCAATTGCTGCGGCAGACCAACTGGAAAGACCTCGACTACCTAATCGTCGACCTGCCCCCCGGCACTGGCGACATCCAGCTCACGCTCAGCCAGCGCGTGCCCATGACGGGAGCGGTCATCGTCACCACGCCACAAGACATCGCGCTGCTCGATGCGCGCAAGGGCATCAAGATGTTCGAGAAGGTCGGCGTGCCCATCCTGGGCGTGGTCGAAAACATGGCCGTGCACGTCTGCAGCCAGTGCGGGCACGTCGAGCACATCTTCGGTGCCGAAGGCGGCAAGAAGATGGCCGCGGAATACGAAGTCGCCTACCTTGGCGCGCTGCCGCTCGACATCAACATCCGGCTCCAGGCCGATAGCGGCAAGCCCTCGGTGGTGGCCGATCCCGACGGGGAAATCGCGGGCCTCTACAAGAGCCTCGCGCGCCAGGTGGCGGTGGCCGTAGCGGCCAAGAACAAGGACTTCTCGTCCAAGTTCCCGACTATCACCATCAGCAAGGACTCCTGACCGATGCCGAGGTCGAAATGAGCGCACCGACACCCCGCCTCGAGGTTGCCGTGCTCATGCGCAAGGAGCGCGTGACCGGCCCCATGAGCCGGTGGCAGGAATGGCGCTGGACGCTGGACGACGTGATCGCGGCCGAGCCGGGTTTCGGCGCAGCGCCCCGCCGCCTGCGCAAGGACGACGACGGCGAAATCTGGCTGCATCCCGGCTATGCGGTCGAACTGCTCAAGGACGACGCCGAGGGCTATTACCTGAACGCCTCCACCGATGCGCCGTGCTGGTTCGTGATGTGGCGCATGGAAGAGCTTCCGGCCGTCTGCGAGGAGCCCCTGGCCCGGCCGCAACTGGTCACGCTCAGCTACTACCACGCCGGCCGCCTGCTCGATGCGCAGGAAACCGTCGAGCAGCTTCCCGCGCCGGAGCCCGTCGTGGCCTGGCTGCGTGAGTTCGTGGCGGAGAACTACGTGGCCGAGCCCAAGCGCAAGCGCCGGCCGGTGAGCTTCATCCCGCTGCAGGACCGCTTCGGGAATCCCGCTTCGATCAGCACTGGCGAACGCCGCAAGGGAGAAGACGCGTGAGCGGCAAGTCTTCCCACCAGGCGGCCTGCCTCGCCATGATTGAGGACGATGCACCATGAGCCGCGATGAAGAAGGCTTCCTGGGTCGCTGGGCGCGGCGCAAGGCTATCTCGCGCAAGGAAATGCCTGCCAACCCGCCGGCGAGCCCGGCGCCGCCTGATGCCGCCGCCTCTCCACTGCCCACCGAGGCGCCGGAGGCAGGCGCCGCCCTGCCGTCCCGCGCCGGGCAACCTGCGCCCGAACCTCGCGCAACCGATGCACACGCCAGCCCGCCTCCCCTGGAGTCCGGCGCAGGCGAAGCGCATGCCTCTTCGCCGCGCCTGCCGACGCTCGACGACCTCGCTGCGCTGACGCCGCAGTCCGACTTCTCTGCCTTCATGCGGCCGGGCGTCGCCCAGGACGTCAAGCTGGCGGCACTCAAGAAGCTATTCTCCGATCCCCATCACAATGTGATGGACGGCTTGGACATATACATCGACGACTACTCCTCGCCGCCCGTCCTGCCCGCTTCCGCGCTCAAGAAAATGGTGAGCGCCCGCGTGCTCTCGCTCATCGAGGACGAGCCGGAGAGCGCGACCCCGGAGAACCTCCCGCCCGCGCAGCCCGCGCCGGCCCCGTCGCCCGAGGCCAGCGAGGCATCCGCGGCGCGACGAGCCGAGGCTTCGGCGCCCGCCAATGGCGGCGAACGTTCCGTGCTAGAGTCGGAGACCTCGGCCGAGGCATCCCGCAACGGCCAAATGCAATTCGATTTTTCAGCGCCCGACGGCAAAGCCTAGGGCCGCCGAGAACTTCATGCCCATACTGATTTGCGACTGCAACAAGACCATGCCGCTCGATTCGGCGTCGCTCGGCGATGCGCTCGATGAACGGCTGGTCCTGCACTCCACGCTTTGCCGCCATGAGGTAGGCGCGTTCCAGCGCGCCGTCGCGGGCACGGACCCGGTCATCGTTGCCTGTACGCAGGAAAAGCGGCTATTCGGCGAAGTCGCCGAACACACGGAAGGCGCTACGGCGCCGGTGCACTTCGTCAACATCCGAGAGACGGGAGGCTGGAGCCGCGACGCCGCGCAAGCCATGCCCAAGCTGGCCGCATTGCTGGCTGCCGCGCGCCTGCCCGAGCCTGAACCCGTGCCGGTGGTCACCTATCGCAGCGCCGGACGCCTGCTCATCGTCGGCCCGCTCGACGCGGCCGAACGCGCGGCCGACCTCCTCAGCGATGCGCTCGATGTCACCCTCTTCGCGCGCGGCCCTGGTGCAACCGGGGGGGAACAGGAGCGCCGCTATCCGGTACTCAGTGGCCGCCTGGAGTCCGTGCAAGGCTGGCTGGGCGCGTTCGAACTCGCGTGGACCCAGTCCAACCCCATCGACCTCGACCTCTGCACGCGATGCAACGCCTGCCTCGAGGCCTGTCCGGAGTCAGCCATCGGGCTTGACTACCAGGTCGACCTCGAACGCTGCACATCGCACCGCGCGTGCGTCCAAGCCTGTAAGGTCGCAGGCGCCATCGACTTCGAGCGCCCCGCCCAGCAGCACCGCGCGCAGTTCGACCTCATCCTGGAACTGGGGGCGCAAACCCTGTTCGAGCAGCACGCGCCGCCCCAGGGTTACTTCCGCTGGGACGGCACCGACCCGGCTCCGCTGATGAAACTGCGGGAGATGGTCGGCGAGTTCGAGAAACCCAAATTCTTCGACTACAAGCCATCGCTGTGCGCCCACAGCCGCAACGACATCGTGGGCTGCCGCGCCTGCGTGGACGTCTGTTCGGCCCAAGCAGTCGAAAGCGACAAAAGCCACCAGCAGATCCGCGTCAATCCCAATCTCTGCGTCGGCTGCGGCGCGTGCACCACGGCTTGCCCCACCGGCGCGATCACCTACTCTTATCCTCCAGTCGCGGACCAAGGCGCCAGGCTGCGTACATTGCTCGCAACCTATGCGCAGGCGGGCGGCAGTGCGCCGGTCCTGCTATTCCACAGCCAGGAATCCGGCCGGCGGCTCGTCGAACGGCTGGGCCGCGAGGCCAGGCTGGGCAAGCGGCACGGCGTCCCGGCCAACGTCATGCCCGTGTCGCTCTGGCACACGGCCAGCCTGGGGCTCGAGGCCTGGCTCGGCGCCATCGCGCTGGGCGCCTCGCAGGTGGTCGTGCTGGCTACCGACGAAGAAGCGCCCCAGTACCTCGAGACCCTCGCATCGCAAATGCGCGTGGCCCAGGCCATCCTCGACGGCCTGGGCTACACCGGCCCGCACCTGCACCTGCTGCAGCCGGCGTCCGTGGAAGCGCTCGACGCCTCCCTGCAGGAGATCGCGGCACGCCGCCCCGTCGTGCCGCCGCAAGCCGCGCGCTACGCCATGGTCCGCGAAAAGCGCAGCACCCTCGAGATGGCGCTCGATCATCTCATCGCGCACGCGCCCAACCCGGCAGGCGAAGCGGTGCCGCTGCCAGCCGGCGCGCCAGGGGCTGGATCCCTGCTGGGCAGCCTGGCCATCGACAAAGAGGCCTGCACGCTGTGCATGAGCTGCGTGGGCGCCTGCCCGGCCAGCGCGCTGCTGGACAACGCCGAGGCGCCGCAGCTGCGGTTCGTCGAAAAGAACTGCACGCAATGCGGCCTGTGCGTAAAGACCTGCCCGGAGAGGGCGCTGCAACTGGAACCGCGCCTGCTGCTCACGCCTGAACGCAAGCAGCCTCGCGTCCTGAACGAAACCGCGCCCTTCCATTGCGTGCGCTGCGGCAAGCCTTTCGGCACCCGCAAGGCCATCGAGGCCATGCTCGGCCGGCTCGGCGGCCACCCCATGTTCCAGGGCGAAGCCCTCGAGCGCCTGAAAATGTGCGGCGATTGCCGCGTGGTCGATCTCTACTCCGCCTCCGGCGAAATTCGCATCACCGACATATGAACGCATCCATTTCTCCGTCGGACATCGGTTCCGCCTCGCTGGACGAAGAAATTGCCCGCGCCGAGATCTACGGCGTGCTCGCCAGGCTGTACTTTGCACCGCCCGATGCGGAGTTCGCCGCCAAACTGCGCGCTGCGGCCACTGACGCCCCCACGGCCGGCGCCTTCCTGGAAACGCCCTGGCGCGATCTCGTCGAAGCGGCCCGCGCCGCAGACGACCAGGCCTTGCGGGACGAATACGACGCCTTGTTCGGCGGCCTCGGCAAGCCCGAGGTGTATTTGTACGGCTCGCACTACCAAGACGGCTTCCTGAACGAAAAGTCCTTGGTCAAGCTGCGCGACGACCTCGCCGAAATAGGCCTGGCGAAAGATCCCTCGGTTGGCGAAACCGAGGATCACATCGCCTACCTGTGCGAAGTCATGCGGTACTTGATCGCCGGCGACGACGCGGCGCATTGCAACCTCTCGACGCAGCAGCGGTTCTTCGCGCGCCACCTGCAGCCTTGGGTGCATGCGATGTGCGACGCGATCGCCGGTCATCCGCGCGCGCGCTTTTACGCCGCCCTGGCAGAATTCACGCGCGCCTTCGCCAGCGTGGAGGCGCAGGGCTTCGACATGCTGGGCTAAGGCGCTGCGAGACCGACGCAAGATATTGCATTGCAACATCGGCGCTCATGCGTGCGCCGCGTCGCATTGCCGCGCATTTCAAGGGTAAACACTCAGGCATGGATTTGCCTGGATACTGTTACAGGCGGTACAGTATGCAAAGCACTTCATATCCCCCGGTTCCCAGGGAGACAGCCATGTCCAAAAACGCCAAGATATCCCGTCGAGGATTCTTCCTAGGCGCTGCCGCCGCGAGCGCTGCCGCCGTGGGCGCAGCCGTTGCTCCGTCCCTTCGCCAGGATCCGGCGCCCTCAGCCGCTGCCAAGCCCGCCCCCGAAAAAGGAGGCGGCTACAGCGTCACCGAACACGTCAAGCGTTACTACAAAACCACGCTTGTCTAACCCACGGAGCACGGCATGTTGCTGACCAAGAAACCCAGCGCCGCTCCGTCCGGCGCTTCCGCTTCCTCATCCTCCTTCGTTCACAGCCTGCGCCGCGGCATGGCGCAAGCCCTGCCGACCATGGACCGCCGCACGTTCCTGCGGCGCTCCGGCGTGGGCATCGGCGCCGGCCTCGCCGCCACGCAGCTGAGCCTGGTCAAGAAGGCCGAGGCCGCCAGCGCAGACCAGCAGGCCGGCACCGGCAAAGGCAAGGTCGAAGTCAAGCGCACCGTCTGTACGCACTGCTCGGTGGGCTGCGCCATCGACGCTGTCGTCGAGAACGGCGTCTGGGTCCGGCAGGAGCCGGTCTTCGACTCGCCCATCAATCTCGGCGCGCATTGCGCCAAGGGCGCCTCGGTGCGCGAGCACGGCCACGGCGAACATCGCCTGCGCTATCCGATGAAGCTGGTCAACGGCAAGTACCAGCGCATCAGCTGGGATACGGCGCTCGAGGAAATCTCGGCCAAGCTGCTGCAGCTGCGCAAGGAAAGCGGCCCCGACTCGCTCTACGTGGTCGGCTCTTCCAAGCACAGCAATGAGCAGTCGTACCTGCTGCGCAAGTTCATGAGCTTCTGGGGCAGCAACAACTGCGACCACCAGGCCCGCATCTGCCACTCCACCACGGTCGCCGGCGTCGCCAACACCTGGGGCTACGGGGCGATGACGAACTCGTACAACGACATGCAGAACGCCAAGGCGGCGCTCTACATCGGTTCGAACGCCGCCGAAGCCCACCCGGTCTCCATGCTGCACTTGCTGCATGCCAAGGAGCGCGGCTGCAAGGTCATCGTGGTCGACCCGCGCTTCACGCGCACCGCGGCCAAGGCCGACCGGCACGTGCGCATCCGCTCCGGCACCGACGTGGCCTTCCTGTTTGGCTTGCTCTACCACATCTTCCAGAACGGCTGGGAAGACAAGAACTACATCAAGGCGCGCGTCTACGGCATGGACGAAGTCAAGGCCGAGGTGCTCGCCAAGTGGACGCCGGACAAAGTCGAGGAAGTCTGCGGCGTGGACGAAGCCACGATGTACGAAGTCGCCAAGACCATGGCCGAGAACCGTCCCAGCACGCTGGTGTGGTGCATGGGCCAGACCCAGCACACCATCGGCAACGCCATGGTTCGCGCCTCCTGCATCGTGCAGCTGGCCCTGGGCAACATCGGCGTCTCGGGTGGCGGAGCCAACATCTTCCGCGGCCACGACAACGTGCAAGGCGCGACCGACGTCGGTCCCAACCCTGACTCGCTGCCCGGCTACTACGGTTTGGCCGAAGGCTCTTGGCGACACTTCGCCCGCGTCTGGGGCGTCGACTACGACTGGATCAAGAGCCGCTATGCCTCGCCCGAGATGATGACCAAGTCCGGCATCACCGTCTCGCGCTGGATCGACGGCGTGCTCGAGAACAACGAGCTCATCGACCAGGATTCCAACCTGCGCGCCGTCATCTTCTGGGGCCATGCGCCCAACTCGCAGACGCGCGGCCTGGAAATGAAGCGGGCCATGGACAAGCTCGACCTGCTGGTCGTGATCGATCCCTATCCCTCGGCCACGGCCGCCATGGCCGCCATGCCCGGGCGCAGCGAAGACCTCAACCCCAACCGCGCCGTCTACCTGCTGCCCGCGGCCACGCAGTTCGAGACCAGCGGATCCTGTACCGCATCGAACCGCTCGCTGCAGTGGCGCGAGAAGGTCATCGAGCCGCTCTGGGAGAGCCGCACCGACCACATGATCATGTACCAGCTTGCGCAGAAGCTCGGCTTCGGCAACGAGCTGTGCAAGAACTACAAGATGCAGAAGGTCAAGGGCATGGACGAGCCCGTGCCGGAAGACATCCTGCGCGAAATCAACCGCAGCACCTGGACCATCGGCTATACCGGCCAAAGCCCCGAGCGCCTCAAGGCCCACATGCGCCTCATGCACGCGTTCGACGTGCGCACGCTGCGGGCGAAAGGCAGCCTGGTCGACAAGGAAACGGGATACGACATCGCCGGCGATTACTTCGGCCTGCCCTGGCCCTGCTTCGGCACGCCGGAACTCAAGCACCCCGGCTCGCCCAACCTGTACGACACCAGCAAGCACGTCATGGAAGGCGGCGGCAACTTCCGCGCCAACTTCGGCGTCGAGCGCAATGGCGTGAGCCTGCTGGCCGAAGACGGATCGCACTCCAAGGGTGCCGACATCCCGACCGGCTACCCGGAATTCGACCACGTGCTGCTCAAGAAGCTCGGCTGGTGGGATGAGCTCACCGAAGCCGAAAAAGCCGAGGCCGAAGGCAAGAACTGGAAGACCGACCTCTCGGGCGGCATCATCCGCGTCGTGATGAAGAATCACGGCTGCCATCCGTTCGGCAACGCCAAGGCGCGCGCCGTGGTCTGGAACTTCCCGGATCCCATCCCGCAACACCGGGAGCCGCTCTACGGGACTCGCCCGGACCTCATGGCCAAGTACCCGACGCACGACGACATCAAGACCTTCTGGCGCCTGCCCACGCTGTACAAGTCCGTACAACAGAAGAACATCGCCGACAAGCTGCACGAGAAGTTCCCCCTCATCCTCACCTCGGGCCGCTTGGTCGAATACGAGGGCGGCGGGGACGAGACCCGGTCCAATCCCTGGCTGGCCGAGCTGCAGCAGGAATCCTTCGTGGAGATCCACCCGAAGGCGGCTGCCGAACGCGGCATTACCAACGGCTCACGCGTGTGGGTCGTCACACCCACCGGCGCACGCCTGAACGTCCAGGCCCTCGTGACCGAACGGGTTGCGCCGGATACGGCCTTCATGCCGTTCCACTTCGCCGGACGCTGGCAGGGCAAGGACCTCCTGGAGTACTACCCCGAGGGGGCGGCCCCCGTCGTGCGCGGCGAGGCGGTCAACACCGCGACCACCTACGGCTACGACTGCGTCACCATGATGCAGGAATCCAAGACCACCATCTGCAACATCGAGAAGGCATAGGAGCGCGCCATGGCCAGAATGAAGTTCATCTGCGATGCTGAGCGCTGCATCGAGTGCAACGCCTGCGTCACGGCGTGCAAGAACGAGCACGAAGTCCCCTGGGGCGTCAACCGCCGGCGGGTCGTCACGCTCAACGACGGCGTGCCGGGCGAAAAATCCATCTCGGTGGCCTGCATGCACTGCAGTGACGCGCCCTGCATGGCGGTCTGTCCGGTCAACTGCTTCTACCACACCGATGAAGGCGTGGTGCTGCACAACAAGGACACCTGCATCGGCTGCGGCTACTGCTCCTACGCCTGTCCGTTCGGCGCCCCGCAGTTCCCCTCGCAGGGGACCTTCGGCGTGCGCGGCAAGATGGATAAATGCACCTTCTGCGCCGGCGGCCCCGAGGCCCATGGCAGCGAGGCAGAGTTCAAGAAGTACGGGCGCAACCGCTTGGCCGAAGGCAAGCTGCCGGCCTGTGCCGAAATGTGCTCGACCAAGGCCCTGCTCGCGGGCGACGGCGACGTGATCGCCGACATCTTCCGCACCCGCGTGGTCACGCGCGGCAAGGGCGCCGAAGTCTGGGGCTGGGGCACCGCCTACGGCTCCAAGCAGGCAGGCCAGCCGCAAGGCACCCAGTCGAACGCACCTGCGAACGGAGGCAAGTGATGAGAGCCGCCACCTTCCTCGCCATTGCGCTCGTGCTCGGCACGGCCGCCTGCACCGAACGGGATCAATCGCTCTACCAAGGCAAGGTCGAAAACGGCAAGCCCGCGTACGAAGGCACGGGCGTGCAGGCGTTCACCGCGCCGGGCTGGACGCCCGGCGACCGCAACAGCTGGGAGCAGGAGCTCAAGACACGCGCCCAGCGCGGCCAGAACGACTATTCACGCGTCAGCAACTGACCGGAGGACGCCATGCTACGGTCATTATTCGCCGCGCTCGCCCTGTGCGGCGCCACGCTGGGGCCCATGGCTGCTCACGCGGCCGATGCCGCACCGCAGCCGTCGGGCAATACCTCGATGGGCGCCATCCAGAGCGCCAATATCTTCGAGGTCAAGCCCGACGCCAGCCAGGAACCGGGTTACGCCGAACAGACCAACGCGCAGCGTGCCCAGGTCCAGCCGGGCAACAACGCGCCGCACTGGCGCCTGGTCAACTCGGGCCAGCCGGGCTATAGCAGCCTGCCCCACAGCCAGGCGCCGGAGGCCGGCGTGCTGATCCAGCGCTTCGTGCAATACCCCGGCTCGAAATACACCTCGGCCGGGGAAGCCTGGCGCCAGGTGCGCAACGATTGGATCATCCCGTACGGCGGCTCGCTGCTCCTGATCGTCTTGGTGGCCATCGCGCTGTTCTACTTCGCCAAGGGCCCCATCACCGTCCATGGCGCGGAAACCGGCCGCAAGATCGAGCGCTTCACCTATTTCGAGCGCGCGGCGCACTGGGTCAATGCGGTCGCCTTCGTCGTGCTGGCCGTCTCCGGGCTGGTCATGGCCTTCGGCAAGTTCTTCCTGCTGCCCATCATGGGCAGCGCGCTGTTCGGCTGGATGACCTGGGCGCTCAAGACGGCGCACAACTTCGTCGGCCCCTTGTTCGCGGTCTCGTTGCTGGTGGTGTTCTTCACCTTCATCCGCGACAACCTGCCCAAGCGCGAGGACCTCACCTGGCTGCGCAAGGGCGGCGGCCTCTTCAACGGCCAGCACGTGCCCTCCGGGCGATTCAACGCCGGCGAAAAGCTCGTGTTCTGGGGCGGCGTGATGTTCCTGGGCTTCATCGTCGTGGGCTCGGGCCTCGTGCTCGACCGCGTCCTCCCCGGCTTGGTCTACACGCGGGGCACGATGCAGGTCGCCCACATGATCCATGCCGTGGCCACGATCCTGATGATGTGCATGTTCCTCGGCCACATCTATCTCGGCACCATAGGCATGAAGGGCGCCTACAAGGCCATGAAGACCGGCTACGTGGATGAGACCTGGGCGCGCGAACACCACGAACTCTGGTACAACGATATCCAGGCAGGCAAGATCCCGGCCCAGCGCACGCAGCCCCGGTCGAAAAAACCGGATGCCCGGCCGGCCAACGCCTGATCGATCATCCAAAGGGCCATGGCGCGCTGCCATGGCCGCAGGAGACTACGCATGAAAACCGCTCTCGCCCTGTTACTTGCTTTCGTCTCCAGCGCCGCCCTGGCCAAGCTGCCGGCGCCTTCTCCCGAAGCGAAGGCCAAGGCTGCGGAAGCGGCAGCCCGCGCCGCCTGGTCCGCCAAGGTCGACAGCTACAAGCTCTGCCAGGCCCAGAACCGGGTCGCCAGCGCCTATTTCGCGAACCTCCAGGCGGCCGGCAAGCCCATGCCCCAGCCCGTGGCCACGCCCGCATGCGCGGACCCTGGCCCATTCACCTACACGCCGCCGGAAGATAAACCGCTCGAAGCCGCCGGCGCGCACTCCCCGTCGGGCACGGCCTCCTCGCCCCACAACACCAAGACGCCCGACGCCGCCTCCGAACCCAAGCAGTGAGCTCGCCGCATCGCCCTTTCCTAACCTCGGCCAGCGCACCACTGACCCGCGAAATCACCGTCGTCAACGAATACGGCGAGCGCAGCGTCATCTCCATTCCGGCCGAGCGCTCGCTCACGGTCTACGTCGACAAACGTGAGCTGGTCACGCTGATGACGCTGGGCGCGATGCCCGAGCTGCTCGTCCTCGGCTACCTGCGCAACCAGCGGCTCGTGCGCTCCATCGAAGACGTCGAAGCCGTCACCGTCGATTGGGAAGTCAATGCCGCCGCGGTGCAGACGCGCCGGGGCATCCAAGACATCGAAGCGCGCACTGCGCAGCGCGTAGTCACCACAGGGTGCGGACAGGGAAGCGTGTTCGGCGGGCTGATGGACGAACTCGAGGAAATCCGGCTGCCTGCCGAGGCGCGCCTCACGCAGGCGCAGCTCTACGGCCTGCTCGATGCCATCCGCGTGCAGGAAACCACCTACAAATCGGCCGGCTCGGTGCATGGCTGCGCGCTGTTCCGCGGTGAGCACATGCTGATGTTCGTCGAAGACGTGGGCCGCCACAACGCCATCGACACCATCGCCGGCTGGATGTGGCTGCAGGACCCTGCCGACATGGCAGGCGACGACAAGATCTTCTACACCACCGGCCGGCTCACCAGCGAAATGGTGATCAAGGCGGCGCAGATGGGCATCCCCATCGTCGTCTCGCGCAGCGGCATGACGCAAATGGGTTATGAGCTGGCCGAACGCCTCGGCCTGTGCGCCATCGGCCGCGCGACGAACAAGCACTTCGTTTGCTATACCGCCCCCTGGCGGCTCGTGCTGCAGACGGAACTGGCCGGCCCCCGGCGCCCCGCCCGTCCGGTCGCCCAAGGTGCCTGACTAGGCAGACGAACCGGACCCTTCGCCTTCGAGGGCTGGGGGAAGCATCAAGGGTAAACCTCAGTGGCGCTTGCCCCGCTTGGGCGTGCGGAAATGCCACCATGGCAACACGCGGTGCATGGCAAGTACTTCTCCGCTCTGCAACGGCTCATAGCCAGGCATGGCCGCGAGCCTGCGTTGCCAGGCCTCACTGCGCAAGACGCCCAATAAAGCCTGCGTGGCAGGCTGGTCGAGCGTCGATTTCAGGCAAACCAGGAAATAGCTTTCCGATATCAGGGGAATGAAATCCAGCCGGTGCGCCCGGGCTGCGATTTCTATGCCCAGGCCGGCGTCCGCCGCCCCGGAGGCCACGGCGTGCGCCACGGCCGCATGCGACGGCTCGGCGTGGTCATAGCCGTTCACGCTGGCGGGTGACACGCCTTCGCGCGCCAGCAGCTCATCGAGCAGCAGGCGGGTGCCAGTGCCCAACGAACGATTGACGTATCGCACCCCAGGCCGCGCGAGGTCTGCCAGGCCGCGGATGCCGAGCGGATTGCCGCGCGCCACCATGAGCCCCTGGCTGCGGCGGGCAAAGCCGATGATCTTGTGTTGCCCGGGCTGCAGCAGCGGCTTATAGGTGCGCTCGGCCAGCGAACCCGGCGGGGAATCGACGGGCACGTGAAAGCCGGCCATGCCGCAGCGGCCTTCGTTCAAGGCCTTGATCGCGTCGACGCTGCCGGTAAAGCGTATGTCGAGGTGTAGCTTATCGCTGGCCACCGCATGCTCGCGCAGCGCCGACAGCGCGTCGTCGTGGCTCGCGTGGAACGAGACCACGTGGGCGGCATCGTCGAACGCGACGGCAAACGCCCGCTCGAGGTCGGCATAGAGGGCGCCGATCTGCGGCGCGAGGCGCGCCTGCGCCTGGCGCTCGGCCCACAGCAACTTGTTGCCGAACGCCGTCAAGCGGGCGGGCTGCCCCTTCTCCCAGACGACCAGCGCGTGCCCCAGCGCCTGCTCCCAGCGCTTGAGCTCGCCCCAAACGTGCCGGTACGACAGGTCCAGGGCCTTGGCCGCCGCCGAGATGGAGCCGTGCTCGCGGATGGCGTGCAGCAGATCCATCAACGGATTGCGCAGGGTGGCCCCGTCGGTGCGGGAAACGCCGAAGGTATAGGAAAGTTGGACTTGATGCACGGCAGGAGTATAGCCCTGCGCCCCGGGCTGGCGGCGGCCTGCGGGCGTCGCCAGAACGGTTGCCGGCCGCGAGGAACGGTCGCGCCTAACGCCCAAAGGCTAACGCGACGAGCCCTATGCAATCCTGTTCATATCGCATCGCCCGACACACTCCGTTACCCTGGGACCCCGCACCAAGGTCCCTATGAATACGCTCACGGAAAGTGCGCTCACTGCGCTTCGGCTCATCGCCGCTCTTGATCCCACGCTGATCGACATCGTCAAGCTGTCGCTGGCGGTCAGCGCCTGTGCCTGCCTGCTCGCCTGCAGCGGCGGACTGGTGCTCGGCGCCTGGCTCGGCGTCGCGCGCTTCGCCGGCCGCGGAGCCGTGCTGACGGTACTCAACACCATGCTCGCCCTGCCGTCCGTGGTCGTCGGCCTGGTGGTCTACCTGCTGCTTTCCCGCTCCGGGCCGCTAGGCTTCCTCGGCTGGCTGTTCTCCTTCAAGGCCATGGTGGTCGCCCAAGCCATCCTGGTGCTGCCCGTGGTCACCGCGCTCACACGCCAGGTCGTCGAAGACGCCGAACGCAGCCATGGCGAACAATTGCGCTCGCTCGGCGCGGGCACCGTCATGCGCAGCCTGCTGCTGGTCTGGGACGAGCGCTTTGCGCTATTGACCATCTTGATTGCCGCCTTCGGGCGCGCCGTCTCCGAAGTCGGCGCGGTCATGGTGGTGGGCGGCAACATCGAAGGCTATACGCGCGTCATGACCACGGCCATCGCCCTCGAAACCAGCAAGGGCGACCTGCCGCTCGCGCTCGCCCTAGGCATCATCCTGCTCGTGGTCGTCCTAGTGCTCAACACGCTCATCTCCCTGCTGCGCCGTTGGCGCGAGCGGCGCGATGCCGGCATCGCCGGCTGGCTACGCATGCCAGACCTGACCACATGAAGCGCTCGGCCTCGATCCATCCGCTCACCGCCAGGCTCGCCCCGCCGCTCCCGGGATCGGCGGCAGCCAGCGGCCCGGCGCTATTTACCCTGCGCGGCGTCGACCTCCACTACGGCCCGGTGAAAGCCCTGGCCGGGGTCGACCTCGTGGTCCATGCAGGCGAGCGCGTGGCCCTCGTCGGTTCGAACGGCAGCGGCAAGAGCACGCTGCTGCGGGTGCTGCACGGCCTGCTCGCGCCGACGGCAGGCGTCGCCACGTGCGTGCCCCGTCATCGCCAGGCACTGGTATTCCAGCGTCCACACATGCTGCGCACCTCCGTGCAGAACAACGTCGCGCTCGGGCTGTGGCTGCGCGGCATGAAGTGGCGCGCTGCGCGGCAGGCCGCCTTGGATGCCCTGGCGCGCGTGGACATGGCCGGACTGGCCGGGCGCAACGCCAGGGCCTTGTCAGGCGGCCAGCAACAGCGCGTGGCCCTCGCGCAAGCATGGGCGCTCGATCCCGAAGCCCTGCTCCTGGACGAACCCACCGCCAATCTCGACCCGCACGCCAAACGCGAAGTCGAGGCGCTCATGCACGAATTCGCCCAGCCGCGCGCCGGCCGGCCCGTGACCATGGTGTTCAGCAGCCACAACCTGGGGCAGGTCAAGCGCCTGGCCAGCCGCGTCATCTACCTCGAGCAAGGCCGCATACTCGCGGACCTCCCCGTCGATTCGTTCTTCAACGGGCCGCTGCCCGAAGAAGCCGCCTTATTCGTGAAAGGAGAAAAAATATGAAGCGCATCCCGCACCTTGGCCGTATCTTCGCGTCATGGCTGCTGCCCGTGGCCACCGGCCTCGCCAGCCTACCCGCCGCGGCCGAGACCATCGTCATGGCCTCGACCACCTCGACCGAACAATCCGGCTTGTTCTCCCACCTCCTGCCGGCGTTCAAGCAAGCCAGCGGCATCGACATCAAGGTCGTCGCGCAAGGCACGGGGCAAGCCTTGGACACGGGCCGGCGCGGCGATGCCGACGTGCTATTCGTGCACGACCAGGCCGCCGAAGAGAAATTCGTCGCCGAAGGCTACGGCGTCAAGCGCTATCCCGTCATGTACAACGACTTCGTGCTGGTGGGCCCGGCCTCGGATCCCGCCGGCGTGAAGGGCAAGGACATCATCCAAGCGCTCAAGAAAGTCTCCGCCGCCAACGCGCCGTTCATCTCCCGCGGCGACCGCAGCGGCACGCACATGGCCGAACTGCGCTACTGGAAAGAAGCCGGCCTGGACGACAAGAAAGGCAATGGCTACAAGGCGTGCGGCTGCGGCATGGGTCCGGCCCTCAACATGGCGTCTTCGACCGGCGCCTACGTGCTCTCCGACCGCGGCACCTGGCTCAGCTTCAAGAACCGCGGCGACCTCACCATCCTAGTCGAAGGCGACGAGCGGCTCTTCAACCAATACGGCGTCATGGTGGTCAATCCCGCCAAGCATCCGCACGTGAAGGCAGCCGCCGCGCAGAAATTCGTGGATTGGGTCATCTCGCCCGCGGGGCAGCAAACCATTGCCAGCTACAAGATTGACGGCCAGCAGCTGTTTTTCCCGAATGCCAA
>NZ_CALFCW010000077.1:0-24500 GCF_937950555.1 uncultured Pigmentiphaga sp.
GGTGGAGGTAAGCGGGATCGAACCGCTGACCTCTTGCATGCCATGCAAGCGCTCTCCCAGCTGAGCTATACCCCCGTGCACTGCGAAGAATCGAGATTATGCACGAATTTCAGATCTTGTGCAAGCGGGCCAAAACTTTTTCGCGACCTAGCAGCGTCAACACTGCATCGATGGCTGGGGTTTGAGCCCGCCCCGTTACGGCTACCCGCAACGGAATCCCGAGGGCCGGCATCTTAACACTATATTTGGCCAAAGTGTGCTTCATGAGCGAAGAAATTTGCTCTCGCGTCCACTCGATCTTCTCCGCCTCTTGCGCAAAGTCGCGCAGCATGGCGCGCGCGGAGTCGGTCAGGTGCTGGGCCACCAGTTCCGGCGGCGTGGCCGACGGGTCGAACTCACCGCAGAACAGCATCGCATCGGCCGCCAGCTGCTCGAGCGTTTCGGCACGCTCCTTGAGCAGGCCCATGATGGCCGGCAGGTCGACGCCCTCCAATTTTCCACCACGCTTCAGGATGCGCGGCGCGACGCGCTCGGCCAAATCGGCATCGCTGCTGTGCTTGATGTAGTGCGCGTTGACCCAGTTCAGCTTCTTGGGATCCCATTGCGCAGCCGACTTAGACAGATTGCGGGTATCGAACCACTCGATCAATTGCTCGCGCGAGAAAATTTCGTCATCGCCATGGCTCCATCCCAGGCGTGCGAGGTAATTGATCATGGCTTCGGGCAGGTACCCTTGCTCGTCGTACTGCATGACGCTGACGGCGCCATGCCGCTTCGACAGCTTCTCGCCGTCGGGGCCCAGGATCATGGGAACGTGCCCGTACTGCGGCAGCGTGGCACCGAGCGCCTTGAGGATGTTGATCTGGCGGGGCGTGTTGTTGACGTGGTCGTCGCCACGGATGACGTGCGTAATGCCCATGTCCCAATCGTCGACCACCACGCAGAAGTTATAGGTGGGGGTGCCGTCCGGCCGGGCGATGATCAAGTCGTCGAGCTCGGCGTTGGAGATCGTGATGGGCCCTTTGACGAGATCATTCCAAGTGACCTCGCCGTCCAGCGGGTTGCGGAAGCGCACTACCGGCTTGCGGCCGGGCGGCACCGGGGGCAGCGTCTTGCCCTGCTCGGGCCGCCAAGTTCCGTCGTAGCGCGGCTTGCGCCCTTCGGCTCGGGCGCGTTCGCGCATGGCCTCGAGCTCTTCCGGCGAGCAATAGCAGTAATAAGCCGTGCCGGCTTCCAGCATGCTCGCTATGACTTCGCGATAGCGGTCCATGCGCTGCATTTGGTAGAACGGGCCTTCGTCATAGTCCAGCTGCAGCCAGTGCATGCCGTCCAGGATGGCCTGCACGGCCTCGGGAGTGGAACGCTCCAGGTCAGTGTCTTCGATCCGCAGGACGAAGGTGCCGCCGTGATGGCGTGCAAACGCCCACGAGAACAGCGCCGTGCGCGCGCCGCCCAGGTGCAGGAAACCGGTGGGCGACGGCGCGAAACGCGTGCGGACAGCCGGGTTGCGGCCCGAAGGCGACGAAGAATCGATGCTCATAGGGAAGTTCTTGGATCCAGGTATCAGTATTCGTGTTCGGCGAGACCGCGCCGCAAGGCGGCGTATCCGCATCAGGAGAGTTGCAATGCGCGCATGCCCGCGCCGTCCGGACGAGGTCCGGGCATGCCGCGGCCCAGGGCGAGCCAGCCCACGCATGCCCGGCAAGGCGCGAGAGGGCGATGGGCCTTTGCCCGTATTGTATTGCCGTGGCCGCCACTTGCGGCGAAAGCGCTTATCCTTCGAGAATGACCTCCATTGCCTGATCCCGTGAGGAGGGCCATGTCCCGCCACGCTTTGTCTCCCTTGTTCGACCCGCGGTCGCTGATCGCCATCAGCGACCGCCCGCTGCCCTTGATGTCCGCGTTGCCGGCTGCCCTGCGTGCGCGCACTGCCGAGATCCGCCTGGACCCGCAACTTCGCTGGACGCTGCCGCGGACGCTGGTCGCAGCGGAAGACAGGCCGGACCTCGCGGTCGTCGCCGTGCCGCGCGCGGCGCTGCGCGACACGCTCTCGACACTGGCCCCTGCACGCCCTCGGGCCGTCGCCCTCCTGACGCACGAGCCGTCGCTGGAAGACAATGATTTCTGCAAAGCCTGGGCGGCAGCCCACGATTGCATCGTGCTGGGACCGCACAGTTTTGGCTTGCAGCGCCCGCATGCGGGGCTCAACGCGAGCGTGCATCCGCAACTGGGCCGCGCCGGACGCGTCGCACTCGTCACCCAGTCGCGCTCGATCATGGCCGTGGTCATGGACTGGGCGGACGACAACCGCACGGGCTTTTCCACCGTGGTGTCGTTGGGCGCAGAAGCCGTGCTCGACGTCCCGCGCGTCCTGGATTTCCTGGTGGCGGACTCCCGCACCGACAGCATTGCGCTATACCTGGAAGACGTGCGCAACGCCCGCGAGTTCATGAGCGCCATCCGCGCCGCGGCCAGCGTCAAGCCCGTGGTCGTGCTCAAGGCGGGACACGGCGGGCGCACGCGCACCAGCGTCCGCCCGCTGGCGGTGCACGACACCTCACCCGGCGAAGCAATGGCTTCCCCCGCTTCGCCGCCGGTATCGCCCGATGCCGTGTTCGATGCGGCGCTGCGCCGCGCCGGCGCCGTGCGAGTGCGCTATTTCGTGCAGCTGTTTTCGGCGGTGAAGGCACTCGGTTTCGCCAAGCGCCCCAGCGGCCGGCGCATCGCTGTGCTGGCCAACGGCAGCGGGCCCGCCCAGCTCGCGCTCGACCTGCTCGGGCCAGACCGTCCCGTGATGCGCGCCGAACTGGCGGAAGCGACGCGGGAAAAGCTCGCTACCACGCTCAGCCCCGCCGCCTGGACCGACAACCCGGTCGTGGAGTTTTCCGTTCCCGATCCCCGGGCATGCGCCCAGGCGGTCGAAGCCATCGTCGCCGACCCCGGCGTGGACGGCCTGCTCGCCGTGTTCTCCCCCGACCCGGAAGCCGACATGAAAGCGGTGGCGCAGGCCCTGGCGCAAACTGCGCCGCAGGCGCCCAAGCCCGTCATTACCTGCTTCATGGGCGACGCAGCCATGCGTCCGTTGCGCCGCATCCTGGACGATGCCGGCTCTCCGGCCTTCCGCACACCCGAGGCCGCCGTGGATGCTTTCGGCAATCTCGCCACCTACCACTACAACCAGCAACTGCTGCTGCAAACGCCGCCGCCGGAACCGCCCGGCCAAGACCCCGACCTCGCCGGCGCGCGCATCCTCATCGACAGCGCACGCTCCTCCGGTCGGCTGACGCTGACCGAGTCGGAAAGCAAAGCCCTGCTCGCCGCCTTCCACATCCCGGTGGTGCAGGTGATACTCGCGCGCACGCCGGCCGAGGCGGTGATCGCCGCCCAACAGATCGGCTTTCCCGTGGCCATCAAGATCGATTCGCCCGACGTGGTCCGCAAGTCGGCCGTGCGCGGCGTGCACCTGGACATCCGCAACAGCACCGAGCTCGTCACCGCCTATCACCGCATGCTCGCCAACGCGCGGGCCGCGGCGCCGCAGGCCCATATCGAAGGCATCACCGTGGAAGCCATGGCGGGGCCTCCCGGGTCGATCAAGGTATCCATAGGCGTGGCCCGGGATGCGCTCTTCGGGCCGGTGATCCGCTTCGGCCCGGCACGCTCCCGCGGCGAGAGCCCGGCAACCCGCAGCATCGAACTGCCGCCCCTGAACGGCTTCCTGGCCCGGCGGCTGATGGAGCGCTCGGCCATATGGCGCTACGAATTGAGCCCCAACCTCACGCCGCGCGCGCTCGATGCGCTGGAGGACGTGCTGGTGCGCATTTCCGAGATCGTCTGCGCCCTGCCGGACATCGAGAGCCTGGACATCGACCCCGTGATGATCGACGGCGACCGCGTCGTGGCCACGGACACCCGGATCACGCTGACGCGCGAACCGGCCGGCGAGGCCGATCCGGGCATAGGGGGCTATGCCCACATGGCGATCCATCCCTACCCCATGCGCCTGGTTCGCCATTTGCAGTTCCGGGACGGCTCGCCCTACACCATCCGCCCCATCCGCCCGGAAGACGCCGTGCCGCTGCAGGATTTCACGCGCGGCCTTTCCGAACACACGCGCTACATGCGCTTCATTTCCTTCATGCGGGAGCTCTCGCCGCGTACTCTCGCGCGCTATACGCAGATCGACTACCACCGCGAACTCGCGCTCGTGGCTACCGTGTGGGAACCCGACCCGGAACACCCGGGCGAACTGCGCGAAGCCATCATCGGGGTCGCGCGCTACCTGCTCTACGCAGACGGCGACAGCGCCGAGTATGCGCTGGTCATCGCAGACGCTTGGCAACGCCGCGGCCTCGGCATGCAGTTGATGACCTCACTGGTCAACGCGGCGCGCGAGCAAGGGCTCAAGGTCATCGAAGGGCTGGTGCTCGGCAACAATGCACCCATGCTGGCCCTGATGTCCAAGCTGGGTTTTCGCGTCGACGTGGACGCGGAAGATCCGTCCATGCGCCGGGTATGGCTGCGCCTGAATCCGGATCGCCCGGAGCCGGCGCCCATGGACCTCGAAACGGGAAGCTAGCGCGGGAAGGCGCGCAGCCACCTTCCCGCGCGGCAGCCTATTTCAGGCTGAACTCGACGCCGACCGGCTTGCCTGTCGCCTCGCCCTTGGACTCGACGCGCGGGGCGATCAAGAAAGCACGCTCACCGAGCTTGGCTTCGCGCAACACCGACATGACCGCTTGCGCGCGACGGGCCGCGAGCTCGCGCAACTGCTCCGGCCCGACCGTGATGCTGGCTTCCAGCAGGGACTCCATCTCCGGGCCGGGCAGGGACTTGGCAAAACCGAGCGCGTTGCGAGGCTTGTCGATCTTCGCCGCCTTGTAGGCGCGCTCCAGGTACGTGGCTCGCTGCTGGGCATCGAGGGGAGGCAGGTCCTTGTCTGGCGGCGCCTCCCCGCCCCTGCGCAGGGCCGCGCGCTGCTGGGCGCGAATCAGTTCTTCCACGCCCGCCTTGCGCAGCCCCTCGGCATCGACCTTGGGATCGGCGCGACCCGAAACATCCAGCTTCAGCCCGGGCCGGTCGTTCAGCGCCTTGACGAGTACGTCGATGCGCTTGCGTGCTTCCTCGTCCAACACGGCGCTGCCCGGTGCAAACTCTATGTGCGACAGCTCTTCGCCAGAGCCGCCGAAGGCAGCAGCCAGCAACGAGAACGGCGCCGTGACCGCGCGCCCGATGAGATTGATGAGCGCCCGGAAGATGATGCCGCCAATGGAGAACTGCGGATCGTCCAACGAACCTGAAACAGGCAATTCGATGTCGATCTCGCCGCGGCTGTTCTTGAGCAGCGAGACTGCCAGCAATACCGGCAGGTTCAGCGCATCCGGACTCTCCACGCGCTCGCCGAACGTGAGCTGGTCGAGGAAGATCTTGTTGCTGGCCTGCAGCTTGCCGTCCTCGATCTGGTAGTGCACGTCCATGGAGAGCTTGCCGCGCTCGATCGCGTAGCCGGCATACTTGGCCGCATAGGGCGTCAAGTCCGGCAGGTCGACGCCTTTGGCGCTGGCGCGGATGTCGGTATAGAGACGCGGCCCGAAGGGATGCAGCTTGCCCGTGATGTCTACCGTCGCGTTGCCGTCGAGCTTGGCGGCCACCTGCACGTCGGCGGGCTGCGTATCGGTGGACGAGACGGCGGAGATGCTGCCCTCGATGTCCGTCAGGTTGGCGCGGTAATTCGGCTTGACGAAGTTGTCGGTGAAATTGATGTTGCCGCGCGCCAGGCGCACCTCGCCCACCCGGATTTTTTCCGGGAATTTGGAAGCGGGCGCGGCCGCCCCGTCGTCAGCCTGCTCGCCCGGCGGCTCCGCAGGCTTGCTTTGCGCAGCGGGCGTGTCGTCGGTAATCGAGCCGGCCTCCTGGCCCGGCTCGACCATGATTTGCGTCAGGTTCAGCCGGCCTTGTTCATTCAGGATCACCCGCGCGAAGAAATCCTCCAGGGTTATGTCGCCCAAGTCCGCCTCGAGCGTATCGCCCGTGCTCGACACATTGATGCGCCTGAACGCCAGTCGCCGCCACTTCAGGAAGTCCGCGGAATTGAGCTTGTCGGTCATCTCGAGGTCGCTCACCTCCGCCGATCCCACCCAGGCTGCGCGCTGCGGCCGCCCTTGCGCCGCAGCGGCATATTCCAGGCGGCCGTTGGCGCCCACCACGATGCTGTTCACGGCAGCGTTCAGGCGATCGGACAAGTATGGCGCCAGGGCCGTCAGGTTCACGCGACGCGCCCGCACTTGCGCCTTCACGGCAAGCGGCTGCGGCACGACCGTGCCTTGCAGCGCCGCGCTACCGCGCCCTTGGATGGAAGAGCTCAAGGTGAACTCGATCGGCGCGCCCAGGTTCGAGCTGAGGTTGCGCGCATCGAGCCGCAGGTCGTCCAGCCGCAGGCGCACCCTGGGCCGAACTGCTTCGTCGGTGAACTGCAACCCCGCCTTCTGCAAGGACAACGCCTCGACGGCAAACTGCCATGGTGCCTCCGGCGAAGCGGGGGCGGAGGCAGGCGCACCGCCCCGGCTTGGTGCCTTGGCCGGCAGGACCGACGCCCAGCCGATGTCGGACGAACGCGACCGGTTGGCAGCGAGCGTCACGCCGTTGACCGCAACGCGCTGGATCTTCGCCGTCCGCTCGGCAAGATCCCCCGCCACGCCGGACAACTCGAGCTGCTCGAGCTTGAGGCTGGAGGCTTTGTCGGCATTGGTCGCAGCGCGCAAACGGCGTAACGCAAGCCGGCCTTCGCGCCAGCGCACCGACAGCGATTCGCCCTGCGCGACGCTCAGCTTCGCCCCGAGCCCCAACGTGCCATCCTCGACGCGCAGCGCGAGGTACGGCGCCCACGCGGGCGCAAGCGGCGGCAGTGCCAAATCCTCCAGGTCCACATCGAGATCTGCGGCAAGCGGCTGCAAGCGCAGGGGCCCGCCGACTTGCAGCTTGCCTTGCTCGCCGAGGCGCGCGGACAGCGACACGGGCGAGACTTGGTCGGCGGAAGCGGGCAGCTTCACGTCTCGCAGTTCGACGTTTAGGTCGGATACTCGGTAATCGAACTTGGCCCCCTCGTCCCGCCACTCCAGGGCGCCCCCTTCCACCACGAGCGCGCCGACGGCCACGTGCCAGTCCTTATCGTCCGTCGAAGGCGCCGGATCGGCGGGGGATGGGCCGGCGGCAGGCTTTTGGAACTGCGCGGCCACCTCGGACAGGTTGATGCGCCCGTCGGCCGCACGGCTGGCATGGAGCCGAGGACCATACAGGGCAACGCGCTCGGTCTCGAAACGGCGCGCGAGCGGTTCGAGCGCAAACCGTTCTACGGCCAATCGATCAAAGCCCAGCAGATGCGCATCCCCTGGCGCGCGCACGTCGACTTCGCGCAGCGTGGCATTGCCCTCCAGTCGAACCTTGGGAGGCCCCCCCGTGCCTTCGTCGAAAATCAACTGCGCGTCGGTGTCGAGCCGTGCACGCCGGAATTTCAGCGGTACCGCCCCCGGGATCGCATCGGCCAATGCGTCGAGGCCGAAATCTTCGAGCTTGACGTGCAGCGATGACGTGCGGGGCGTGTCAAAGGGCCGTGCGCTGCCTTCCAGGTTGAACGGACTGCCATTGACCAGCGCGGAAAGCCGGGGCTCCACGTCGATGCGGGTGGCGTAGGCCAGCGTAGACAGGAACGGAATGCCGAGCCGCAAGTCGCGCACCGTGTGCCGCCGGCCAGTGACCTGGTCCTCGACCGTGATCTCCCCTTCTTCCAAGGTGAGGTTGTTCAGCGAGAAACGCGGCGGCGGCCCCCCTTCGGAGGCGGGTCGCGCGGCGAGGCGATCGAGAATGTCGCTGATGTTGAACCGGTCTCCCGGCTCGCGAACGAGCGTCAGGCGCGGCGCCGTGACGCTCAACGCGTCGATCACCGGCGCCAACCGGAACAATGACGAGATCGACGCATTGACTTCCAACTGCGAGACGGAAAAATCCGCGTTGGTGCCGGACGGATCGAGAATGGCGAAATCGTGCACCCGCAGGCGGAGTGTGAACGGATTGAACGACACCTCGCCCACGCGTGCCTCGCGCCCGAGCACTTCCGGCACCTGGGCGAGGGTGACGCTGCGCACCGCCTTGGGAACGCCCCAGGCGGCCAACCCCAGATACGACAACCAAAGAACCAGCAGAACGGCAATGCAACGCCACAGCAGTTTGCGACGCCTGGAGATCTGCTCCCGTACCCGCGCCAACGTCAAGCTCACGTCGCTGTCCTATTCGGCTTGTTGACTCGCAAACATGAACAACTTCGTGGAGCGCGCCCCGCTCCGGCAGAACGCCAGCACCGGGCCAGGCAGCGTCTTGAGCAGCGATGCGAAAGTCGCGACGTCATCGGGCTGGATATTCGCGCCGTTGACGGGCTGGTAAACGTAGTTGAGCCCGGCCGCCTCGGCGGCCGCCTTCATTTGCTCGCTCGAAGGCTGGGCCGGGCCGCCCTCGAAGTCCGGGCGGTTATTGATCACGCTCTTGAACCCGGCGGCCGCCACGGCCGCCATGTCATCTGGGGCCAATTGGGGAGCCACGGCGAAGTTTTCGGTCAGGGAAGTAAATGTGGACATGCGGGTCTCCAGGAAACTCGCCCCTAGCACGCTGCGCCCTTCCGAACAGAAGCTCAGGCGTCCGGGCAAGACCAGGATGCGCGGCGCCCTGGCGCCGGCGAGAAGGCAGGGGCAACCGCCCCGGTTGCGCGTAGGGAATCGATGGAGACTAATCCTAACTCGGCCACGCCCTTCATACAAACGAGGGACTGTTAAACGAGGGACTGTTTCCGTGGCAACGCCTGCTGTCACGGCGCGGCCGCGACCGGACGGGGGTACACCATTTCAGCGCACTCGCGGCGATTCCAATAACCGGCTTCGGTCCGCATGGTCGCATCGAACCGCAGTTGGTATTGGCACCGGATGAAATCATTGCCGTTGCCGGTACGGAAATTGAAGAGATAGTTCCAGACGCGGACGCCGAACACGCCTTCGTCGAAATGCGGAGGTCCGAGCAGGTCGTAGACCTGGGGCTTGGTCATGCCGGGAATCATTTGCCGGAGATTGTCCAGGTTGACGAAAATGCCGTCCTTCATCCACGCGGACTCCGGCGACGGAAACGAGACCGCGGATGGATCCACGCGACCGCCACCGGACAAGGCGCACCCGCTGACCGCAATCGACGCAAGCGCGCAGGCGAACCAACCGGCCACGCGCGCGCTCCCCAACCGCAGCACACGAAAAATACGGCCCGAGTCTTCGCCCCCCACCGCGGGGCGGAAGCGGGCGCTACGCCCCGACATCTTGCTCTCCAATGCGTCTTGCATGCCCGCTACCATTGAAATCCGGCGCCGATGACCGCGCCCACCTTGCCTTGCGAGTTGACGTTGCCGGCGAACTTGTACACCCAACGGCCGTTCTCCGAAATCGTGGACACGCCCAGCGCGATCGCCGATTGGCCCTGGTAGTGGCTGGCCGCGGCCGCCGCCATGCTGCGGCCGGGGGCATAGGGCTGGGGCAGGCCGGCCACGGCCATGGCCGACGCCGTGCCCGCATTGGCATTGCGCTCGACCGTGCGCAAATCGTTGCGCAGGTCGTTCAGGCCGTTCTGGAGCTCGCCGGTGGCGCTGCGCAGCTGCCGGACATTGGCTGCATCAGTGTCCTGCGTGCCGTCGGCAACGTGGGTGACCTGGCGCTCTTGGCCGGCTGCTCCCACGGCAACCGTGTTCGGCCGGTCCGCCGTCGAACCGGCGCCCAGCGCGACGCTGTTCGCGGCGCCGGCCTGGGCGCCCGCTCCGATCGCCACGGCGTTCACGCCACTCGCCTGGGCGCCTTCCCCACTGACGACGGCCCCCGCGATGGACGCACCGGGAGACGAAGAAGCGCGTGACGTTCCGGACAGGGACGCGGAAATCGTCACGGATACCCCATCGGCGGCCGCCGGCGGAGCCGGGTTCAATACACGTATGGCCGCGCCGTCCGTCAAGCGGACATTGAGCAGGCCCAACGGTCCGGGCGGATCATCGGCCCACGCGGGCGCGGTCCAGACGCCCGCCGCCAGCAGCGCCAGCACCGCTCTCGCGCCACCAGCCTGGCGGTTGCTCCACGCGAGCGCTTTTTCCACGGCCGAGACCCGGCACCCGCGCTTCCGGCCCGGGTCGGCGCGAAGAATCTTTTTCACTCAGCTCCCCAAAACAATCCGATACGCCATCGCCGCCCTATCCGCTTGCGAGGTACGGTCGATGGGAAGAAAACGTGCTTGCCGCATGGTCGAGCAAGACCTATGCCATCGTGATCCGTCTGCGCGCCGGAGAACGGGGCGAAGCGGCCGGCCAAGCCTCAGGATGCGGGAAACGTTGAAACCCAAAGGGATATCGGCGAGCCGGAAATATTTCTCCGGTGCGATAGTCGCAGCGTTCCCGCGGCCGCTGGCCGGCCTGGGGGACGGGATGTTACGTGCCAGTGCCGTCGACGTTACGTAACACGCGACGCGGGCCGCTGGAAGTCAGGCCGAAGAAGCACCCATGCCAGCCACGGCTTCGCGCGCCACCTCGATGAAAGCCGACGCAGCTGCGGATGGCGACCGGAACCGGTCGCGAATCAAGGCGATCTCGGAGCGGACGACGGGGTCGCGCAACGGCCTCGCGACCGTCTTCCCATCCCCGGGGAACAGGGCGCCGTACGGCGGCATGATGGCCACCCCGAACCCGGCCTCGACCAAGCCGATGACCGTGCTCAATTGCACGACCTCGACCGCGACCGACGGGACTAGGCCCAGGCGCGCGAAACTGCGGTCCAGCACGCGCCGGAAGGCGTTTTCGGGCGTGAGCGTGACCAGCGGCGCGGCGGCGATGTCTGCCCACTTCACCGCCCGGCGCCGCGCAAGGGGGTGATCGCCGGGCAGCAATGCCACGAGCGGCCCTTCAAGCAGGGTTTCGGTCAGATAGTCGTCTTGTTCCTCGGGCAGCGCCCCGATCCCGATGTCGATCTCCGCCGAGGCGATGCCGGCTGGGATGTCTTCGGAAGGGATGTCGCGCAGCGTGAGTGCGATGTGCGGATACGCCGCCCGGAAACGCGCGGCGATGTCGATCACCAGCCTCGACATCAATAGCGGCGGCGCCGCCACGGTAACGTGGCCGTGCTGGCGTGAAGCCAGGCCCTTCACATTGCCGACGGCCGTGGCCAGATCGGCCAACAGGCGCGCCGCGGGGCCCCGGAACTCGCGGCCGGCGTCCGTCAGGCAAACCTGGCGGGTGCTGCGGTCGAACAGCCGGCAGCCCAGGCTTTGTTCCAAGTCCCGGATGAGAATGCTCAATCCAGATTGAGAGATGTGGATGCGCTGGGCGGCCTTGCTGAAATTGCCTTCATTGCACACCGCGACGAAAGCTTCCAGCTGGCGCAGAGAAATCGACATCGCCGACGCCAATAGTTTGAAGATTCATATAAATCTATATGAACATTTCAATTTTTACAATTAGTTGACTCTGCTAGATTTCCTACAAACGCTTAGCCAGGAGTTCGCCGGCCGTGCCTGCACCCCTCGTTCTCCATCGGGGCAAGATCATCACCTGCAACGACCGGGATGAGATTGCCTCTGCAGTCGCCATCCAAGACCGACACATCGTCGCCGTGGGCAAGGACGAGGACGTGTTGGCCGCGGCCGGCCCCGGCGCCGAACGCATCGACCTCGCCGGCAAGACTGTGCTGCCCGGATTTACCGACGGGCATGCCCATATGGATCGCGAGGGCCTGCGGCGCCATTTGCCGAGCCTTTCCGCCGCCCGTAGCAAAGAAGAGGTTCTCGAACTCATCGCCGAGGAAGCGCGCAAGGCCCCGCCTGGCACCTGGATCGTCACCCAGCCCATCGGCCAACCGCCCGAATACCCCGAACCCGAAAACGCGCTCGCGGCCGGGCTCTACCCCACGCGCACAGACCTCGACCGCGCCAGCCCCCACCACCCGGTGTACATACGTCCGATCTGGGGATACTGGCGCAACCGGACTCCGCTCATCTCGGTCGCGAACTCGCGGGCGCTGGAACTCGCGGGCATCGGGCCTGACACCGTCTCGCCCTCGCCTGACGTAGAGATCGAACGCGATGAACGGGGAGTCCCCACGGGCCGCTTCGTGGAACACACGCTCGTGCCCATCGTCGAGCACACCCTGATGCGGGCTGCCCCGGGCTTTACCCTGGAACAGCGGGCAGCGGGCCTGCGCCACGCCATGGCCGAATACAACCGCTATGGCACGACCGCCGTGTTCGAAGGACACGGCGTCGCCGATGAAGTCATACGCGCCTATGAAACCGTGCACGCCCAGGGCGCCGCCACGGTCAGGGCGACCCTCGTGCTGAGCCCCTACTGGGGCCCGCGCGGCAGCGGCGACGCGATCGAACTGTTGCGCGAGTGGAGCGCCTGGCTTGCGCGGCGCGGCCGGGGCGACGACTTGCTGCGCGTCCAGGGCATTTACGCGGAGATCGACAAAGACCCGCTCAACAACCAGCTGCGCGCCAGCAATCATCCCTGCACCGGATGGGCAGGATTCCAGGCGGGTGCGGCGCTCGATGCCGGGCTGCTCGCGCCCTTGCTGGTGGAGGCCGCTCGCGCGCGCATCCGGGTGGCGGGCATCTGGCCAGACCTGCTTCCCTTGTTCGAGGCCGCCCACCGGCAACATGCCATCGATGACCAGCGATGGGTCTTGGGACACCAACCCGTGCTCGATGCGGAGACCGTGGCCCGCATACGCGACCTCGGCCTCGTGCTGACGACACACACCAACCGGCATATCTACAAAGACGGCGACCTCTGGGTCCAGCGTCGCGGCCCGCAAGGGCAAGACGACATCGTGCCGCTGCGCCGGCTGCTCGATGCAAACGTCCCGGTCGCATTCGGCAGCGACAATCTTCCCGTCTCGCTGTTCGGGCCGATCTGGCATGCCGTCGCGCGCTTGAGCCGCAACGGCACACAGGTGGCACCGGCCCAGGCGCTCAGCCGGCAGGAGGCCCTGCGCATCGCGACCCGCGGCGGAGCCTATCTGACTTTCGATGAAGACGTGCGCGGCGCCATTGCGCCGGGCAAGCTCGCCGACCTCGTGGTGGTAAATGCGGACCCGCTGACCTGCGAGGAAAACGACATCGCGTCGCTGCATTCGCTATTGACGATAGTCGACGGCCGAATCATCGCCCATCCGTCCTGCAAGGAGATCGTTCCATGATGCCCTTTCCTCCGTCTCCGGTCCGCCGGTCGCTGCTGGCATGCCTGGCCGCCTCGGCATGCCTGCACGCTTCTGCCTACGCCGCCGAGCCTTGGCCGGCGCGCCCCATACGCGTCGTCGTTCCGTACGCTCCCGGCAATACGGGCGACATCACCCTGCGCTTTACCCAGCTTCTGCTGGAAAAGCGCTTCGGCGTGCGCATACTGATCGACAACAAGAGCGGCGCCTCGGGCAACATCGGCGCCGAAGAAGTCGTGCGCGCCGCGCCCGACGGCTACACCTTCCTGCTCGGTGCCACCAATAACTTCGTCACCAACCAGTATTTGTTCAAGAGCATGCGCTTCGATCCGATCAAGGATCTCGCGCCGGTTTCCCTATTGAGCAACGGCCCGTCCGTGCTCGTGGTCAACGCCGCGTCTGACATCCGCACGCTGGCCGACTTGACCGCAGCGGCCAAGAAAAACCCAGGCAAGCTGAACTACGGCTCGCCCGGCAACGGCACGCCTCCGCATCTGGCGGCCGAACTGTACAGCCAGCTTGCCGGCGTGCAGCTGACCCACGTGCCGTACCGCGGTTCGCCTCCCGCCGTGCAGGCCTTGATGGCTGGCGACATCCAGCTCTACATCACGGCCCTGAGCTCGGTCGCCGGACACGTGTCCTCCGGCAAACTGCGCGCCATCGCGGTGGCAGACAAAGAACGCCTGTCCATCCTGCCCGAGGTTCCGACGACGGCGGAGCAGGGACTGCCCGGCCTGGTCACCGGCAACTGGTGGGGCCTCGCGGCGCCCCTGGGCACCGATCCGCAAGTCATCCAGCAACTCTCTTCCGCGCTGCGGGAAGTCATGCAAGATCCCGCGGTGCGCAAGCAGTATGCCGACATTGGGCTCACCCCCATAGGCAGCACGCCGGCCGAGTTCGCGGCGCGCATCGAAAGCGAAGCGCGGATCTGGAAGGCGGTCATCGAAAAAGCCAACCTCCAGCCGGAATGAACGACCGGCGCCGGCGGGCGGCAAGACAGCCCCGCCGGCGCGCTTTTTTCCTTCGTGCACAGCCGGAAAGCCCAATACAATGGAGCGGCCCGGACTTGACGCGCCGAACGGTCCGGCGGCCACGAATCGGGCGCCACGTACGCCCTTTGCCAAGGAGACCCCATGAGTTCATCGCCGGCCGAGCAGCCGCGCCAACGCCTGATCGTCGCGATCACCGGAGCCACAGGTTCCATCTATGGACTTCGCTTGCTGGAAGTGCTGCGCGACCTGCCCGATTGGGAAACCCACCTCGTCGTATCCGAGGCCGGCGTGCTCAATACCATGCACGAGCATGGCCTCGGCCGCAAAGACCTCGCGAACCTGGCCGACGTGGTGTATCACCCCGGCGACGTGGGCGCGGCGATCGCGAGCGGGTCGTTCCTGACGGCCGGCATGGTGATCGCGCCCACTTCTATGAAAACGCTGGCGGCGGTGGCGCACGCCTATGCGGACAACCTCATCACGCGCGCCGCCGACGTCGTACTGAAGGAGCGGCGCCGGCTGGTGATGCTGACGCGCGAAGCGCCGTTGAACCTGGCGCACCTGAGGAACATGGTCGCAGTCACGGAAATGGGGGGAATCGTATTCCCCCCCGTTCCCGCCTTCTACGCAGGCATCCAAAGCGTCGACGACCTAGTCAACCACACCGTGCTGCGCATGCTGGACCTGTTCGGCATCCATTCCGACCGCCTCAAGCGGTGGAAGGGGCTGGGCGCAGGCCGGGGCCAGGAGCGCTGAGCGTTCAGTACGGCAAGCCGACGTAATTTTCGGCCAGGGCCGTGGAAGCCGCCTGCGAGCCTACTAGGTAGGCGAGTTCGGCATGCTGGATCTTTTGCCCGAACTCGCCGTTCTCGGGGAATTTGTGCAATAGCGACGTCATCCACCACGAGAAGCGGACGGCCTTCCAGACTCGGTTCAGGCAGCGCTCGGAATAGGTGGCGATGCCCTCGCGATCTCCGCCATAGTGGCGGATGATGGCGTCGGACAGGTAACGCACGTCCGACACGGCCAGGTTCAACCCCTTGGCTCCGGTGGGCGGGACGATGTGGCCCGCATCGCCGGCGAGGAACAGGCGCCCGAACTGCAAGGGCTCGGCCACGAAGCTGCGCAGCGGCGCAATGCTTTTCTCGATCGATGGCCCCGTGACGAGCGACGCGGCGGCCTCGTCGTCCAGCCTGCGGCGCAGCTCGTCCCAGAAGCGCTCATCCGGCCAGTTCTCGATTTTGTCGTCAAGCGAGCACTGGACGTAATAGCGGCTGCGGGTGGGCGAACGCATGCTGCAAAGCGCAAAACCGCGTTCGTGGTTGGAGTAAATGAGTTCGTCCGACACCGGCGGCGTATCGGAGAGGATCCCCAGCCAACCGAACGGATACACCTTCTCGTACGTCTTGATGGCGGATGCCGGGATGCTCGCCCGGCTCACGCCGTGGAACCCGTCGCACCCGGCGATGAAGTCGCACTCCACCACGTGCTCGGCGCCATCCTTGCGGTACTTGACCTTGGGCCGATCGGTGTCGAAATCGTGCACGCTGACGTTTTCGGCCTCGTAGACCGACGCATAGCCGGCCGCTTCCCGGGCATCCATCAAGTCATGCGTGACTTCGGTCTGTCCGTACACCATGACGGTCTTGCCGCCCGACAGGTTCTTTAGGTCGATGCGATGCCGCTGGCCGTCGAAGCAGAGCTCGATGCCTTCGTGGACGAGCCCTTGCTCGTGCATCCGGCGCCCCACGCCCAGCTCGTCGAGCAGTTCGACCGTGCCTTGTTCCAGGACCCCTGCGCGTATGCGGCCCAGCACGTATTCCTTGCTTCGCTGCTCGATGATCAGCGTTTCGATGCCCGCGCGGGAAAGAATCTGGCCCAGGAACAGGCCCGCCGGCCCGGATCCGATGATGGCGACTTGGACCCTCATGGCGCGTCTCCTGTGGATGGTTCGAGTGGAAGCCATCTTACGGACCATCATCCCAGGGATGAATAGATTTTGAATACATGTTCATGGATAATCGGAACATTCTGCCTGGCTCATGCCGACTTCCATGAAACACAGCGTACCGACTTACGCTCTCTACGGGGAACACGGGAAAAACCTCGTTCACGAAAGCCTGCATTGCGAATCCATCCCGCAGCGCAGCAGCCTGTACGATTGGGAGATCAAGCTGCATCGCCACGATCTCTTCGTGCAAATTCTGTACATACGGTCGGGCCGGGCCGACATCCAGTTCGAAGACAGCCGCTTCACCGCCCACGGCCCCTGCGCGCTCTTCGTGCCCGCCTTGCACGCGCACGGATTCCGCTTCTCCGAAGATATCGACGGCTCTGTCATCACCATCGTCACGCAGCATGTGGACAATCTGCTGGCGGGCCAGGCCAACCTGCTCGCGCATTTCCAATCGCCGCGGCACATCCCCTTCGAACCAGAGGAACCCGGCTATCGCGCCTTCTCCCAGTCGATCGAACTCCTGCTGGCCGAATACGGAGAGGCGCATCCGTGGCGCTTGCCCCTGCTCGGCTCGCTGCTCGCCTCTGTCCTGATTCTCCTCGCCCGCAAGATCGCGACGCAGGCTCACGTCGATCCCAGCCGGCGCAGTTCGCGCAGCGTCGTCCACTTGCATCGCTTCAAGGCCCTGCTCAATCGCAACTTCCGCGAACAACGCGCCATCACCTTCTACGCCGAGCGCCTCGGCATCACGCCCACGCAACTGAACCGGATCTGCCGCGAAGAGCTCGGACTGTCGGCCCTGGGCGTGATCAACGATCGCCTGTTGACCGAGGCACGGCGCGACCTGGCCTATTCGTCGCTGAGCGTCAAGGAGATCGCGCTTACGCTGGGCTTCTCCGACCCCAGCTACTTCTCGCGCTTCTTCACTAAGCACGCCGGCATGTCTCCCAGCGACTTCCGGATCAAGGTCAGGGACCAGTTCGACCAGGAGCGGGCCTCGGCCGTATCGGGGACTTGACCGCCTTCGCCTTTCGCCTTTACCTTCAGCAGACTGTAAGCTTGGCTGGGCGCATTCCACAGCCTGCCTCGCTTGCCGCCGTCGGTCCGTACGCATTCTCCCCTGCGCCAAGGAATTTCCTGCATGAGTGACGCGTTGCCCGCATCAAACCCGTCCGCATCCCGGACCGAATCATCGACGGCGGTACCAGCGCCGCAACCCATGCTCAGGACGCTGGACATCATGGCGCTGGTGGTCGGCATCGTCATCGGCGCCGGCATCTTCAGCGCCCCTTCCCTGGTCGCCGCCCATGCGAGCAGCCCGGCCGCGATGATGCTTTCCTGGGCGCTGGGCGGCTTGATCGCCATAGCCGGCGCCATGTGCTATGCCGAGCTGGCGGCCACCTATCCGCATGCCGGCGGAGACTACCACTACCTGCGGCGGGCCTTCGGCGCGCGCCTGGCCTTCCTCTTCGCATGGGCCCGGCTCACGGTCATTCCCACCGGCTCGATTGCGCTGCTCGGCTACATCTTCGGCGATTACGCCTCGCAAATCGTCAGCCTGGGTCCGGCCTCTTCGGCCATCTACGCAGCGGCGGTGATCCTGGTCTTGACGGGGGTGAACATCGCCGGGCTACGCACCGGCAAATGGACGCAGAACCTGCTGACCGCGGTCGAAGTAGGCGGCGTGCTGCTCATCATCGCCGTCGGGTTGTTCTTCACCGCGGACGCCTCGGCCGCACCGCCTCCGCCGCCTGCGTCCTCGACGGCCAACTGGGGCCTCGTCTTGATCTTCGTGATGCTCACCTACGGCGGCTGGAACGAGGCTGCCTACGTCTCGGCCGAGGCCATGGGCCCCAGCCGCAGCCTGCCCCGGGCGCTGTTCTGGAGCCTCGCGCTGGTCACGCTGCTCTACCTGCTGGTCAATCTGGCTTACTTGAAAATGCTCGGCCAGGCGGGCATGAGCGCCTCTTCTGCCGTGGCGGCCGACATGATGCGCCGGGCATTGGGAGAACCCGGCGCGCAGCTAATCGCCCTGCTGATCGCCGTTTCGGCGCTCACCTCGGCCAATGCCACCATCCTCACGGGCGCCCGCACCACCTACGCGTTCGGGCGGGACACCCCCGCGTTCGCGGTGCTGGCCAAATGGCACCCGCGGTGGCATACGCCCGTCAACGCGCTGTGGATACAGGCCGCGATCGCGCTCGCGCTGGTGCTGCTCGGGGCCTACACCCGCAGCGGATTCGCAACCATGGTCGAATACACGGCGCCGGTATTCTGGTTCTTCTTCGTGTTGACCGGCGTCGCGCTCTTCGTCTTGAGACGCAAGGATCCATCGGCGCACCGCCCCTTCCGCGTACCGCTCTACCCGCTCACGCCTTTGGTGTTCATCGCGACCAGCGGCTACCTGTTCTATGCCAGCCTGCGACACACGGGCGTCGGGGCATTGGTGGGCGTCGCGGTATTGATCGTCGGCGCTGTCGTCATGCTGGTGCTGCCGCGCGATGCCTCGGCGGCATCCTGAGCTGAACCGACCCTGACCTGAACCGACCCTGGGAGACAGTCCATGAAGCGACGCGATTTCTGTCTGGCCACCCTGGCAGCCGCAGCCAGTGTCGCCACCTCGGCCTGCGCACAATCGGCCGACCCCACGTCCAAGCGGACTTACCGCACGCCGGACGTCATCTTCGTTCCCACGCCCCAAGCTGTCGTCGACGCCATGCTCGAAGTCGCCAAGGTCGGCCCCAACGACGTCCTGTACGACCTCGGCTCGGGCGACGGGCGCATTCCCATCACGGCTGCCAAACGCTTCGGGACGCGCGGCGTGGGCATAGACCTCGATCCACGCCGCATCGAGGAAGCGAACGCCAACGCCCGCGCGCAAGGGGTGACGGACAAAGTCCAGTTCATACAGGGAGACTTGTTCGAGCAAGACCTCTCGCCCGCCACCGTCATTACGCTGTACCTGCTGCCCAACCTGAACCTGAAACTGCGGCCCAAGCTGCTCGCGCTCAAGCCCGGCACCCGCATCGTCTCGCACGCTTTCGACATGGGGGACTGGGAGCCGCAGCAACGACTGACGGTGGACAACAAGCAAATCTTCTTCTGGACGGTCCCCGCCAGGTGAACTCGCGCCGCGGAGCCGCCGGCAGGCGGCTCCCGGCTCAGTTCAACGGGTTCCGCACCCTTTCCAGTATCTCTTCCCCATACGCCTCCAGCTTGCGCGCGCCGACGCCGCTGATCTCTCCGAGCGCCTCCAACGAGGACGGCCGGGCCAGCGCGATCTCGCGCAGGGTGGCATCGTGGAAAATGACATACGCCGGCACGCCATGGCTGCGCGCCACCTCGGCGCGCCAGGCCCGCAGCGCAGTGAACAAAGACTCGGCCTCGGGCGGCAAGGTCGCGGCGGCACGGGCGCGGGCGCCTTCCCGGCTGCGGCTGGGCTTGGCGGTCTCACGGCGCAGCATCAAGACACGCTCTCCCTTGAGTACCGCGCGGCTGCCTTCGGTCAGCGCCAGCGTGCCGTAGGCATCGTGATCCACGGTCAGTAGGTTCAGCGCAATCAGTTGCCGCAACACGCTGCGCCACTCTTTCTCGCTCAGGTCCGCCCCCACGCCGAACACGCTCAGCTCATCGTGGCGGTGTTGGGTGACGCGTTCGGTCCGCTTGCCGCGGAGGATATCGATCACGTGGCCCGCGCCGAAACGCTGGCCGCGCTCTTTCCAGAGCCGGTAGACGGCCGAGAGGATTTTCTGCGCCGCCTGGGTGCCGTCCCACGCCTGCGGCGGCTCGAGGCACGTATCGCAATTGCCGCAAGGCTGCGAGCGCTCGCCAAAGTATTGCAGCAGGCGCACCCGACGGCATTCCACGGTCTCGCACAGCCCCAGCATGGCTTCGAGCATGGCGGCCGAACGGCGCTTGTACGCCTCATCGCCGGCGGACTCGTCGATCATCCGCCTTTGCTGCACCACGTCCTGCAGCCCATAGGCCATCCAGGCCGTGGCCGGCAGCCCGTCGCGGCCGGCGCGGCCCGTTTCCTGGTAATACCCCTCCACCGACTTGGGCAGGTCGAGGTGGGCCACGAAGCGGACGTCAGGCTTGTCGATCCCCATGCCGAACGCGATCGTGGCCACCATGACCACCCCGTCTTCGCGCAGGAATCGCGCCTGGTTGGCAGCCCGCACGGCCGCGTCCAGGCCGGCGTGGTATGGCATGGCATCGATGCCCTGGGCGCAAAGGAATTCGGCGACCTCCTCCACCCGCGCCCGCGACAAGCAGTACACGATGCCCGAATCCCCGGCGTGCTCCTGACGGAGGAAATCCAGCAATTGCCGGCGCGGATCGCTCTTTTCGACGATGCGATAACGGATATTGGGACGGTCGAAGCTGGAGACGAAATGACGCGCGTCTTGCAGCCCGAGCCGCTCCGCGATCTCGAGCCGCGTGGCCTGGGTCGCCGTGGCGGTGAGCGCAATGCGGGGCACCTGCGGCCAACGCTCATGCAACATCGACAAACCGAGGTACTCCGGCCGGAAATCATGCCCCCATTGCGAGACGCAGTGCGCCTCGTCGATCGCAAACAGGGCGATGCGGCCGCGCTCGAGCAAGGACAGGCAGCGCTCGGTCAGCAAGCGCTCGGGCGCGACGTACAGCAGATCGAGCTCGCCGGCGATGAACGCCCGCTCGACTTCGCGCACGCGGGCATAGTCTTGCGTGGAATTCAGGAAAGCTGCCTTGACCCCCAGCTCGGTCAGCGCATCGACCTGGTCTTGCATCAGGGCGATCAGCGGGGATACGACGACCCCCGTGCCGCTACGCACCAGGGCGGGCACTTGATAGCACAGCGACTTGCCTGCGCCGGTAGGCATCAGCACCAGCGCATCGCCGCCGGCCACCACGTGGTTCACGATTTCCTGCTGCGGCCCGCGGAAATGGTCATAACCGAAAACCCGGCGCAGTACCTCCAGCGCTCGGTCGTCACCCATGCGCCGGAGCCTCGCCTGCGTGCAAGCGATCCAGTCCTTGGCGCAAGTCGGCGATCAGGTCGGCCGGATCTTCCAGGCCGATGTGCAGGCGCACGGCGGGCCCTTCGGGCTGCCATCGGGTAGCAGTGCGATAAGGCGCCGCGTGCACCACGGTAATCAGGCTCTCGAAGCCGCCCCAGCTCGAACCGATGCCGAACAGCTGCAGGCCGTTGACGAAGCGTGCGAGCGCCGCTTCGTCAACAGGCTTCAAGACGACCGAGAACAACCCCGAGGCCCCCCGATAATCGCGTTTCCAGAGGGCATGCCCCGGATCGGTCTCGAGCGCCGGATACAGCACTCGCGATACCTCGGGTTGCTGCTGCAGCCAGCGCGCCACTTCCAGAGCGTTCTTCTCGTGCTGTTTGAGGCGCACGCCCAGCGTGCGCAGGCCCCTGAGTGCCTGATAGCAATCGTCCGGGCTCACGCTATAGGCATAGTCGTACACCGTCTGCCGCACCGGCTTCCAGTACTGCTCGTTGGTGGAGACGACGCCTATCATCAGGTCGGAGTGGCCGCCTATGTACTTGGTACCCGCGTGGATCGAAATGTCCACGCCCAGCTCGAAGGGCGAGGCGAAATATGGCGTCACCCAGGTGTTGTCGGCGAGCACGGGAATGCCGCGCGCATGGGCCGCCCGCGCGATCGCCGGGATGTCTTGCATCTCGAAAGTGAGCGAACCCGGAGACTCGCAGAACACCGCGCCGGTGTTGTCGCGCAGCAGGTCGGCGATGCCGGCGCCGATGAGCGGATCGTAATACTCGACCTCGATGCCCATGGGCACCAGCCTGCGGTCGCAGAAACCGCGCGCAGGCGAATAGGCCGAATCAGTCACCAGCAAATGCTGGCCGGGCTTGAGCACCGCCAGCAAGGCCACGATGATGGCCGACAAGCCGTTGGGCGTGGCCACCGCCTGATGCGCGCCTTCCAAGCGGGCCACGGCTTCTTCGAAAGCAAACGTGGTGGGCGTTCCGTGCCGGCCGTAGCTGACCGGCTTCTTGGTCAGGTCGCGCGGAGCCTCGTACGACTCGATCGTGGGATGGATGACGGTAGAAGTGCGGAAGACGGGAGTATTGACCATGCCGGAGTACGCTTCTGGAGCGCGTCCGGCATGCGCCAGCAAGGTATCGGGCTTGGGCATGGCTGTTCTGGGTTCGTTGCGGCGCTGCGCCGGTAAGCAGGCCATTTTAGCCAAGTTGGTTTCCCGGAAAGGCCGGCTTGCCTCGACGCGCCAACTCTCCCAGGATTCGTTCGACGATCGCCTCCGGCGGCTGCTCCGCGTCGACGACGATGGCATTGCTCGGCGGCTCCAGCGTATCGAATTGGCTGCGCGCCAGCCGCGGGTCGAAAAAATGCCCCTTGCGCTGCGCCAGGCGCCGAATCACGGTGCCATAGGACACGTCGAGATGGACGAACACCACGTCTTCGCCCGGCTTGGCCAGGACGGCCCGGTAACGCTCACGCAGCGCCGAACAGCTGAATACGTGCGGCTTGCCCGTGGCGAGCGACGCCTCGATGGCCGTGCGCATCGCCTGCAGCCAGGGTGCGCGGTCTGCGTCGTCCAGCGGCTCGCCGCGCGACATTTTCTCGATGTTCGCCGGCGGATGAAAAATGTCGGCATCCGCATAGCCGCAGCCCAGGCGCTCCGCCAACAGCTGGCCGACGGTCGTCTTGCCGCTGCCCGAAACGCCCATGATCACCACCACCATGACGGCCTCCCATTGCGATCCGGATCGAAGCGGCCGGCGGGGCCGGGTCCGCCCGGCTTGTTCGCGCGCGGGCGGTGCCGGCTGCCGATGCCATGACACGCTGGATAGACCGCCCCGCTGCCCGCCGGTTCGGCGCGACCGCCCGCCGACTGCACAAGCCGACATCCTGCTTCAAATCCATCGCTCCTGCAAAAAAAGAAAACTGGCGCATTGCTGCGCCAGTTCTCCGTACTGCAGGATTGAGGGGAACGCTTCAGGCGTTAGTTCTTGGGCGGTTGGGCAGAGCGACGATGCTCGCGCATGCGGTCGCCGCGCTCGAGGCGCTTTTTCACGGCATCGGTGACGAGCTGCTTTTGCTGGCCATCGAGCGAGTCATACACAGCCAGCCATGCCTCGCGCGCCGCGTCCATCTTCGGCTTGAGCGCCGCGCGGTCGGCTTCCCGCTTGGCGGTCAGCGCGCGCAGGTCGAGCGGCCCCGCATCCACCTGGGTGCGCAGCGCCTTGGCGCTTTCCTGGCGCTGGGCGCGCACGGCCTTGGCAACCTCCCGG
Source organism: uncultured Pigmentiphaga sp. (assembly GCF_937950555.1). NCBI lineage: Bacteria > Pseudomonadati > Pseudomonadota > Betaproteobacteria > Burkholderiales > Alcaligenaceae > Pigmentiphaga > uncultured Pigmentiphaga sp. Next base: position 23,503 of record NZ_CALFCW010000077.1, read on the forward strand.
CTCTGCTCACGCGCGGTGTCCCACAGTTTTTGTTGCGATTCGTTCAAGTTGAGCTTGGACTTCAACCGCCCCAGCATGGCGAAGGGCGCCTCGCTGCCGGGAAGGAAAGCGGAGCCGTGCATCGGCCCGTGGCGTCCCTTGAAGGCGTGGCGGTGCTGGTGGGGCGCCTTCTGCTCGGCTTGCGTGCTATTGTCATTGGCAGGCTGGGCGTGGACGGCCTGGAAAACGCCGGCGCTGCCGGTAGCCAGCGCGAGCGACAACGCGATAGTGCGAAGGGTGTGCTTGGTCATTGCGATACTCCTTGTCAACACCGCATCGAACTGCGGCGGTGACTGCATTCTGGGTCAGCGCCGGTTTCGGACCCGTTGCACGCGCAGGGCCATCTGTTTCAACCGATTTCACGCTGCTTGCCGCTGCAAGCGCCTGACGCGAACATTCCGCCATGGAAAAACCCGCCACCAAACTGCTCGTGGTCGACGACGATCCGGCCTTGCGCCAACTGCTCGCCGACTACCTCAACAAACAGGGCTACGACACCCTGCTCGCCCCCGATGCGACCGATCTCGAGGCGCGCATCGCCCGCTACAGCCCCGCCCTGCTGGTGCTGGACAGGATGCTACCCGGCGGGGACGGCGCCGACGCCTGCCGAAGACTGCGCGAACGGGGGGAGGACCTGCCCGTCATCCTGCTCACCGCGCGCGATGAAACAGTAGACCGCATCATTGGCCTGGAAGCAGGCGCCGACGACTATCTGGGCAAACCGTTCGACCCGCGCGAGCTGCTGGCGCGGATCGAAGCGGTCCTGCGGCGCAAGAGCGGGCCATCGGCCTTGACCAAGGACGCACCGGTCGCATTCGGTCCGTTCGTGTTCGATCCCAAGGCGCGCACCCTGCACCGGGGAACCGAGCAGGTTCGCCTCACCGGCGGAGAATTCAACCTGCTCGAAGCCCTGCTGCGCAATGCGGGCAAGCCGTTGTCGCGCGAGCGGCTGCTCGCGC
>NZ_CALFCW010000078.1:0-2778 GCF_937950555.1 uncultured Pigmentiphaga sp.
CTTCCCGCGCCCCAAGGCGCACCGTGCCGTCTATTGCGACGTGGGCCGCTTCGCCTGGCAGATGGGCTGGCTCAAGCACGCGGGCTACCACGTCATCAGCCTCGATGAAGCCTGGCAGGGCCTGTTCGCCGGCAAGCCATTGCCGCCCCGTGCCGTCGTCCTGACCTTCGACGACGGCTACGAGAACTTCGCCGAGCACGCGTGGCCCATCCTGCGCAAGCACGGTTTTCCGGCGACGGTCTTTCTCGTGTCCTCCCTCATTGGTGCAAAAGCCGACTGGTTGGACGACATGGGCGAGCGCCCGGCACTGATGTCAAAGGACACCATCCGTCGACTACACGCCGAAGGCGTCACCTTTGGCTCGCACGCGGTCACCCATGTGCGTCTGTCGCAGCAAACGCCGGACGAGCAACGCAGGCAGATCGCGGGCAGCAAGGCCGGACTGGAAGACTTGCTCGGGGCCGCAGTACGGCACTTCTGCTATCCCTACGGCGACTACGACACCCATTGCCGTGACCTCGTGGCTGAGGCCGGTTACCGTACTGGCCTCACCTGCATCCGCGGCGCAGCCAACACCGCCAACAACGCCTACGAGATTCCCCGCAAGGCGATCTCGCACGGCGACAACCTGCTCGGGTTCTGGTGGAAGCTGCACATGAAGCACGAGCGCAAGGACCACGGCGGCGAACCGGTGTATGCGAGTTGAATCGGTGCGTCCGCTGCGCATCGTCCAGGTCCTACACAGCCACGGGTACGGCGGGGCCGAGACGCACGCCCTTGCCCTAATGCGGGGCTTGGCGTCGCGGGGGCACAAGCTGGTCTTTGCCGGGCCCGCTGATTCCTGGCTGGCCGCCCAGTGCGGCGCTCACGGTATCGAAGTGCATCCCCTGCGCATGACCGGGCTCTACGACCCGGTCTCGCACCTCAAGCTGCGCAAGCTGGTGCGCGAATGGCGGACGGATGTCGTTCACGGGCATCTCGTGCGAGGATCCTTCTATGCGGGCATCGCGGCGGCCGCCCGAGGGGTGGCCTCAGTCTCGACCGCCCACGCCACCACTGCCCGCAAGCACATGAGACGCAGCCACCACATCATCGCTGTTTCAGAGGCTGTGCGCGCATCGTTGCTCAAGGCCGGCTACCCCGACGCGCGCCTGCATGTGGTGCACAACGGAAGCGGACCTGCCGTCCAGTCGGATAGGGACGAGATCCGCCGCGAGTTCGGAATTCCCCTTGATGCAACGGCGTTCGTGTGCGTGGGACGATTCGTGCGTGACAAAGGCCAAGACCTGCTGGTGGAGGCCTTGCGGCGGGTGCCGCAGCACGAGCGCCCCTTGGTCAATTTTGTCGGTGATACCGACACCGACTTCGGGCGTGAGGTGCAAGACCTCGCGAGAACAGTGCCGGAAGTGCGCTTCCTCGGTTATCGTGCGGATGTGCTGCGCATCCTGTGCGCGTTCGACGCCTGCGTGGTGCCCTCGCGCCGCGAGGCTCTGAGCCTGGCCGCCGTCGAGGCCAGTTCGGCCTGCCTGCCTCTCATCGCGGCGCGTACCGGCGGCCTTCCCGAAGTCGTGCTCCACGAGCAGACCGGTCTGCTGGTGCCCCCGGAGGACGTCCACGCGCTGGCCGCCGCGATCCGGCGCGTGTCGACGCAGGCCGAGTTGCGTCAGACGTGGGGGGCGGCCGCCCGGTCGCATTACCTGCATCGTTTCACGATCGAACAGATGATCGACGGCACCGAGGCGGTCTATCGCAGCGCGTTGGAGGCGGCCCGGTGAACTCCGCTCCCCGCATCCTGGTCGTACGGCTCTCGGCGCTGGGCGATGTCGCGATGGCATCGGGCTTGATCCCTGTGCTGCGCGCCGTGCACCCCGACGCCCGCCTCGCATGGCTCACCGAACCCGCGGCCGCGCCGCTCCTGCGTGCCAACCCGCGACTCGATGAGCTGCTGATCTGGGATCGCCCCTCTTGGCGGCGGATGTGGAAGGAGCGTCGCTACGTCGACCTCTGGCGGGCGTGGCGCGAGTTCCGTCAGCAGCTGCGCGCCGGACGGTACGACCTTGTCATCGATGCGCAAGGCCTCCTGAAGAGCGGCCTGTGTGCCTGGTGGACAGGCGCACCCCGACGCCTCGGCCTCCATCCGCGCGAGGGCAGCCAGTGGTTGATGACGGAACGCTTCGAGCCTCACCCCATGGCCAGGCCGCAGATCGGTTCGGAGTACCGGCAACTGGCCGCCCATCTCGGCGCTCCTGAGCACGCCTTCCGCCTCGACGTCGTGCCGTCCGACCAGGCACGACGAGCCGCGCAGGAGGCGTTGGCCCGGTCCGGCGTCGCCGCGCCCTATGCGGCGCTGTGCCCTTTCACCACGCGTCCGCAGAAGCACTGGTTCCCCGACCGCTGGGCAGCTCTCGCGCAGCGGCTGAGGGACGAGGGAATCACGCCCGTGCTGCTGGGGGGACCCGCCGACCATGCTGCTGCGCTCGACATCCTGCATCAGCACGGCGCCCCGGCCGCCGACCTGGTCGGGCAACTGCGCCTCGACGAGAGCGCGGCCGTCATCCAGGGCGCGTCATTGCTCATCGGCGTGGACACCGGCCTCACCCACATCGGCACGGCGATGCGCGTGCCCACCGTCGCGCTGTTCGGCTCGACGCGTCCCTATCTATCGGCCGGCGAAGCGCCGACGCGGGTGATGTACGAGGCCCTGCCCTGCTCGCCCTGCCGGCGCCACCCGACCTGCGGTGGCCGCTTCGACTGCATGCGCAGTCACGAGGTGGACGC
>NZ_CALFCW010000079.1:0-4193 GCF_937950555.1 uncultured Pigmentiphaga sp.
CCTACGCCGCGGGCGGCTCGACCGACATCGCCACGCGCCTCATCTCGCAGAAGGTGTCGCAAGTCCTCGGCCAACCCGTCGTGGTGGAAAACCGCGGCGGCGCAGCCGGCTCCGTGGGGGCAGCCTACTTCGCGAAATCGGCGCCCGACGATCACTTCTTCATGATGATCACGCCGTCTCAACTGTCCATCAATCCGTATCTCTACAAGACTGACCTAGGCTACGACGCGGAAAAAGATTTCGTCTCCATCGGCCTGGCGACGCAAACGCCTAACGCCATCGTGGTCGCGCCGTCGCTGCCGGTAAAGTCGCTGGGCGAGCTGATCGACCATGCGCGGGCCAACCCGCGCAAGCTGGCCTACTCCAGCGCGGGCATAGGCAGCACCGGCCACTTGCTGAACGAGCTCATCAAGACGCTCACCCAAATAGACATCCTGCACGTCCCCTACCGCGGCAACGGGCCGGCCATGCAAGCCCTGGTAGCAGGCGAAGTCCAGTTCAACACCGACAACCTTCCCCAACTGCTGCCCCAGATACGCGCCGGCAAGGTACGGCCCATCGCCGTGACCTCCAAGGAGCGCTGGTTCCAGCTTCCAGACATTCCCACCGTCACCGAAGCCGGATACCCGGCCCTGACCACCAGCGTCTGGTTCGGCATGGTCGGGCAAGCTAGCTTGCCCAAGCACGTGATCACGCGCATGAACCAGGCACTGAACGCCGTGCTCACCGACCCCGAGTTCGCGGAGAAGCTCAAAGGGGCCAGCCTGGAGCCCTGGCCCAGCACGCCCGAAGAGATGTCCGCACACGTCAAGGCCGAAGCGCAGCGCTGGTCGAAAGTCATCAAGGAGTCCGGCGCCACCGCGCAGTGATTCCCCACCAACCCGTCGAATCCGGAGCCAAGCCGATGTCGCGCGATTCATCCCTGCGTAGCGGGGGACAAATCCTGATCGATGCCCTCAAGGTCCATGGCGTGGACCATGCCTTCTGCGTGCCGGGAGAAAGCTTCCTGCCTGCGCTGGACGCGCTGCACGGCGCCCGCGACGTCATCCGCACGGTCATTTGCCGCCAGGAAGGCGCCGCCGCGCACATGGCCGAAGCCTACGCCAAGCTGACCGGCAAGCCGGGAATCTGCCTGGTGACGCGCGGCCCGGGCGCCACCAACGCCAGCATCGGGGTACATACCGCAGCCCAGGATTCGACACCGATGATTCTATTGGTGGGCCAGGTCGGAACCGGCCTGCTGGAGCGCCAAGCCTGGCAGGAGATCGACGTTCGCGCGATGTTCGGGTCCATGGCCAAGTGGGTCACCCAGATCGACCACCTGGCCCGGCTGCCCGAAATGATGAGCCGGGCATTTCATACGGCCGTCTCCGGCCGTCCCGGGCCGGTGGTGATCGGCCTGCCCGAGGACGTGCTCTACCAGAAACTGGAGGTGGAGGACACCCGGCCGTTCCTGCCGGTACAGCCTCAACCCGGCCCCGCTGACATGCAGAGGTTGCGCGAGATGCTGGGCGAGGCGCGCAAGCCCTTCCTGATCCTCGGGGGCGGTGGATGGAACGCGCGCGCCTGCAGCGACATCCAGGCCTTCTCCGAACGATTCCACCTTCCCGTCGGCACGGCCTTCCGGCGCCAGGACCTGTTCGACAACACGCACCCCAACTATGCAGGAGACATAGGCGTGGGCATTTCCGAGCGCTTGGCCGCGCGAATACGCGAAGCTGACCTCATCATCGCGGTTGGCGCGAGGCTCGGGGAGACGACGACGGCCGGCTACCCCCTGCTCGGCGTGCCGAACATGCACGCGCGCTTCATCCACGTCCATCCGGACATCGGCGAACTGGGAAAAGTCTACCGGCCTGAGCTCGCCATCAATGCGAGCATGGAAGCATTCGCCGAAGCGGCCGGCCGGCTGGATGCACCGACCGAGCCGGCCTGGACCGAATGGCTGCGGGAGTCCAACGCCGACTATCGCGCCACGCTCGCCCCCACGCCCATGCCCGGCGAATTGAACCTTTCGGAAGTCATCGCCCATCTTCGCGAACGGCTGCCGGCGGATGCAATCGTGACCAATGGCGCCGGCAACTACACGGGCTGGATACACAGGTTCTATACCTACCGCGGCTTCCGCACGCAGCTCGCGCCTGCCAGCGGCGTAATGGGCTATGGCATCCCCGCTGCGTGCGCGGCCGCCCTGGTCCATCCCGGGCGGCGCGTCATCTGCTTCGCGGGCGACGGCTGTTTCCTGATGAACAGCCAGGAACTGGCAACCGCGCGTCAATACGGCCTGCCCATCATTTTCATCGTGGTCAACAACGGCATGTACGGAAGCATACGCATGCACCAGGAGATCCACTACCCAGGGCGGGTCTTCGGCACGACCCTTGAGAACCCTGACTTTGCCGCGCTTGCCGCGGCCTATGGCATCGAAGGCCATACCGTGGCCCGGACGGCAGATTTCGCCGCTTGCTTCGAGAAGGCCTTGGATTCCCCGTGCGGGGCTCTGATCGAACTGCGCATCGATCCCGAGGCCATTACCCCGCGTACGACATTGTCCGCACTGCGCCGCAAGAGTGAGCAGCGCGGTTGAGCCCACGCCGGGCCGGACATCCGACGCGTCGATTCACTTCTTCAGCATGGAGCACGTCATGATCGAACACATACCATTGAACGAACGCCAGCCACGCATGGAAGCGGCAGGGCTGCCACGCGAGGCGGTTACCATCTTCCTGCAAAGCGTCCGGGCATGGGAAGCGCGCACCGCGCCCGAATCCCTGGACGCGGACCTGGTTCCGGTGCAGACCATCTGCCGGCAAGGACGCGAGCTGCTTGCCCACCTGCCCCGCAAGTCGGAACGGGACGCAACACAGAAAGATGCCGGGCACGTCATTTTCCATCTGCTGGCGGATGCCTCGTGGCGCTTCTTCCGCCACCATGCCCAACCCGTCTACCGGGAACTGACGAACAACGGCACGCGCTCTTTGCGTGTAGACGAACTGGCATGGAGGGCTGCCGAACGCCTGCCGGGCATCCTGCCCACCGAGGATGAACTGCGCGCCGAAAGCGAGCTGCTGCAAAAAGACAAGGACGGGCTGGAAATCAACCAGGGCCTTTTCTTTAGCCACCTATTCCGGGATCGCGCCATCGGGTCGCATCTGATCCGCGCCATGCTCAGGCCGCTGCCGCAATCCTTCGAGTACCTGGACGAATTCCGCAAGACGGGCCGGGTACAGCTGGACAAGGCGTTGGTGGAAGCCAAAGAGCAGGCCGGCTACCTCACTTTCCAGAACCTGCGTTACCTGAATGCCGAGGACGACACCACGATGGTGCCGTTCGAAATCGCCACCGACCTCATCCTGTTGCATCCCGAATTGCGCATGGGCGTCATGCGCGGGGGCGTGGTGGACCACCCCAAATACGCAGGCAGGCGCGTTTTCTCGGCCGGCATCAACCTGACGCACATCTACCACGGCAAGAAATCCTATCTCGGCTTCCTGACCAAGAACCTCGGATTCTTCAACAAGGTGCATCGCGGCATTCTTCCACCGGGACCGGACAGCCTCGACGTTCCGCTAGATGAACCGGAAACCACCGTCGAGAAGCCCTGGGTCGCGGTGGTTGAAACCTTCGCGATCGGCGGCGGCTGCCAATTGCTGCTCGTGGCCGACTACGTCATCGCCGAAACCGGCTCCTTCTTCAGCTTGCCGGCGCGCAAGGAAGGCATCATCCCCGGCCTCGCGAATCTTCGCCTGCCGCGCTTCACCGGTGAATCCTTGGCGCGCCAAGCCATCATGTTCGACAAGCTCTTCAAGGTGGAGACGCCTGAAGGCCGGACCATCGTCAGCGAAGTCGTCGCGCCGGAAGAGATCGAGGCCGCCGTGACGCGCTGCGCATCCAACGCCCTTGGCGCCGGCATGGTCAGCATCAGTGCCAACCGCAAGGCGTTGCGGGCGCAGACGGAATCCATGGAAGCGCTCCGGCAGTACATGGTGATCTACGCCCGGGAACAGGCCTTCTGCCACCTGAGCGACGACCTCATCAGGAACCTCGAGAAAAACTGGAACGCCCAGCAGCGCAAGCTCTGACGGCGTCCGACGATCCGCCCGAGGAGGGGCAGTCATGACAATGGAAGCACCCGAACTCAAGCTCTATATCGACGGCCAATGGCTGGGCTGCGAAGGTGGCCGGGACGCCGT
>NZ_CALFCW010000080.1:0-18478 GCF_937950555.1 uncultured Pigmentiphaga sp.
GTCATCTCGCCCGCGGGGCAGCAAACCATTGCCAGCTACAAGATTGACGGCCAGCAGCTGTTTTTCCCGAATGCCAAGCCGTAACGCGTCGGGCTAAGTACCGCCGCATGAATGTCATGCCTGACTTGGTCTCGAATAATCATTTAATAATGTCGCATACACGTGTACCGGTCAGGCTGCTGAGCGAGTGTCTCAGCAACGGGTGCCATGATGGAAGCCTATGCGGGTGCCCTTGGTTGCCGAACAGGATTTTGATTCTAACTGGGGTGCTCAATTGTTACGGTACCATTCGGCGATACGTTGATGTTTTTCAGACATGCTCTGAATGGTCTGATCCCAAGGCATCGCCATTGGTTACGGCCAAACCTGCAAACCTCAATCTACCTGCAGGCAGAAGTGCGTCATGTAGTTTTCGCCAACCCTAAACACCACCATGTGACCACTAAAGCCGGTACCCACGAATATCACCTTATGTTCGGGACGGCATTCTGTTGGTGAAATGGGTGCCCGGGAGACTCTCGTTCCGGATTTCTACAAAAAGGCGCACCTACAGCAGCATACAGCCGCACTTCATACGGACGTAGCCGATTTCTTGGAGGGCTCCAGGAATCGGCAAAGCCGTTGTCTTGGATGTCCCGCGACTGACGTCCTCCTTCACACCTCCTAGCTTAGCAAGGCCACAGGGTTATCACGTAAGCATGCTTCCCTGGCCCGTTGCATAAACACAGCTTTTTCCCATCTCCGAGATAAGAAAAATTATCTCCCCTCGTAGAAGTTACTGCATTGAATGTGCATTCAATGTTGACCAAGAGATCGCGCGCACCCTAACATCAGCCGGAAGTTAGGCCGCTAAGAATCTGACGCTTAGCTTATCGAAGCTCATCTTTCCGATTCAAGAATGCATACTATTAAAGCAATAAGCATTGCAGAAGTCCAAGCGTTAGCGAAGAAGCGACTTCCTAAGGTCATTTACGATTATTTGGTTGGTGGAGCCGAAGATGAGGAGACATTAAATCGAAATACTGAAATATTTTCCCACTATGGGCTTCGACCAAGGCTACTTCAGGGCAATTTCCCTGCAGATACGTCCATTGAAGTTTTTGGGCAACGCCTTGCTGTTCCATATATAGTTGCCCCTACCGGACTCAACGGGATTTTTTATCACGACGGGGATTTGGCGCTAGCCGAAGCCTGTGCCGATGCAAACACAATTTTTTCGGTCTCCACTGCCGCCAACCATACTCTAGAACGGATAGCAACTTGCACCCCCGGAACCAAGTGGTTTCAACTTTATCCCTGGGGCGATGCAAAATTGGTAAGTCGGCTAGTGGAACGCGCAGAGATCGCAGGTTATAAAGCCTTAATAATTACCGTCGATTCACTCGTTCCGGGTAAGCGCGAACGCGATTTGCGTAACCAGTTTGCCCATCAAGTCAAACTTACACCACGAATTATTCTTGACGGATTACTACACCCGCACTGGCTAGCTTCCGTTTGGCTACGCGGTGGCATGCCGCGCGTCGAAAACCTCTCTGAGTTTCTTGGGCCTACAGCTACGGCCAAACAACTTGCCGACTTTACCCGTGCCCAGCGCAATCCAAACTTTTCTTGGAAAGAGGTTAGGTCTATTCGCCAACGCTGGAAAGGTCCGATGCTAATAAAAGGCGTGCTTACACCGGAAGATGCGAAACAGGCCCTCGAGGAAGGAATTGAGGGCATTGTGGTATCAAACCACGGCGGACGCCAGCTTGATGGAACCTACTCCACGATAGAAGCACTTCAGGACATTCGAGCCTCATTGGGTGCGAGTCCGACGGTTATTGTAGACGGAGGATTTCGAAGGGGGTCACACATTCTAAAAGCTCTCGCACTCGGGGCAACGGCAGTCATGCTAGGGCGGGCACCGCTTTTCGGACTAGCTGCCGCCGGTAAGATCGGCGCGGCGCGTGTATTCGAAATTCTGAATGATGAGATTTCTAGAACCATGAACCTAATGGGAGTTCGCTCAATTCGAGACGTTGGTGCGAACCATATTCGGGTGCTGAACAAACACTATTAACGTTCAAACAAAAAGAAGGGGTAAATCAACCGACCTGCCCATCAAATCACGGTGAAGCGTGGCTATATAGAATCGTAAGAGGAGACACGTATGAGAAGCTTGTTCCGTACGCTAATACCTGTTCTTTTGCTGTTGGGAGGCGCAGCGCAGGCTGCTCAAGATTCCTATCCTACTCGTCCAGTCGATGTCGTAGTACCGATAGCGCCGGGGGGCAGTAACGATATCGTTGCTCGCGCACTTGCTGAGCAACTCTCCAAGATTTTGGGCCAATCGTTTGTCGTGAGCAATCGCCCGGGCGGATCAGGAATTATCGGCCTTAGCTATGTTGTAAATGCTCCAGCCGACGGTTATACGCTCGCCATATCACCCGCCGCCTTCATCGCCACAAACCCTAGTCTGTTCAAGTCCCTGCCGTATGACTCAGAGAAGGATTTCGCGCCAATTGCCAATGTGGTTACGGCGCCTCGTGTTCTCGTGGTGCGGAGCAATTCCAAGTATAAAACGGTGGCAGCTCTCGTCGCTGACGCGAAGCGCAATCCGGGTAAATTGAATTATGGCTCGGGTGGCGAAGGAACTCCTCATCATTTAGGGGGTGTCCTCTTCGCCGATCAAAATGGGCTAGAGTTGGTTCATGTACCCTATAAAGGCGGCGCTCCCGCCATGAACGATCTTCTTGCAGGTCATATCGACATGATGTTTGCCGCAGCGTCCGAGGTCAAACCTTATGTGGAGTCGGGCCGCATTCGCGCCCTGGCCATCGCTGGAAAAGAAAGGTCTGCGATATTGCCTGACGTGCCCACCACGACCGAAATCGGTTTTGGAGATCTCGAACTTAGCACATGGACTGGCCTCTTTGGGCCCGCCGGCATGCCGCAGGCGGCAATCGAGCGCCTGAACGCTGCCATCAACAAAGCATTAAAAGGAGACCTCGGCGAACGTTTCAAGACGTTGGGTTATACGCCGATTGGAGGGACTCCTGAGGAGTTCAAGGTTCAAATTCAGAAAGATATAAAGATGTTTGAACGGTTAATAGAAAAATCGGGAATTAAAAAGCAGTAGCCAATGTTAGCTGCGACCAGGCCATTGCCAAAGATTGGCAATGGCTTGGTGTGGTGGCCAATCGGGTGACGCCCCGCAGCCCAAGAACCAGTACCTCGCAACCGCTTGGCCAAGCACCCCGCCCTCAGGCGCACCAGGGGATAGGCCCATTCTGCCAGATTCAGGTGTTCTCTTAATTTGCGGATGGCCAGGTTAACGGCCCCTCGTGAGTATCCCCTGAAACGCTCGAGCGTTTGCTCCACTTACGCCCATGCTGCGGCGCAGAACTTGCCCGCATTGGACAATCCCCGCCGCCCGCCTATACTTACACCCGCGACGCAGGGGTACTCATCGCCGGAACGGCCGGTGATGGGTTGAGATGAAACCCTCAGCACCTGTACGGATAATGCCGATGCAGGGAGCGTTTTCCGGCGGAACTCCGTTCCCGGCCAGGCTCCCGCCAGGCCGCCAGCTCTACCCGCCGCCTGGCCGTCTCGGCCGTGGCACTCCCGGAAAATTCCTTCCTTCGTTCGGCTCCGGAAACCTTTTTCCTTGGAGCTCCCATGAACGCCAATCCCAAGTTCCTCGCAGCGACGGCGCAGGTCGACCAAGCCGCCATCCAGCCGCTGCCCAAGTCCCGCAAGATTTACGAACAGGGGTCGCGGCCCGACATCCGCGTGCCTTTCCGGGAAATCGAGCAATCTGACACGCCGACTTCGTTCGGCGGCGAGAAGAATCCGCCCATTACCGTCTACGACACGAGCGGCCCTTATACCGATCCGGACGTGAAGATCGACATCCGGTCGGGCCTGCCGCCGCTGCGCGAGAAATGGATCGAGGAGCGCGGCGACACGGTCCAGCTCGACGGCCCGAGCAGCGAGTACGGCCGCCAGCGCCTGGCCGACCCCAAGCTGGCCGAGCTGCGCTTTAACCTGCACCGCGCCCCCCGCCGCGCCAAGCCCGGTGCGAACGTGACGCAGATGCACTATGCCCGCCGCGGCATCATCACGCCCGAGATGGAATTCGTGGCCATCCGCGAGAACCTGCGGCGTGAGAAGTACCTCGAGTCGCTGCGCGCAAGCGGCCCGCAGGGCCAGCGCATGGCGGAACTACTGTGCCGGCAGCATCCCGGCCAGTCTTTCGGCGCGTCCATACCCGAACGCATTACGCCGGAATTCGTGCGCGACGAAGTCGCGCGCGGCCGCGCCATCATTCCTGCCAACATCAACCACCCGGAAAGCGAGCCGATGATCATCGGCCGCAATTTCCTGGTGAAGGTCAACGCCAACATCGGCAACTCGGCCGTCACCTCGTCCATCGCGGAGGAAGTCGAGAAGATGACCTGGGCCATCCGCTGGGGCGGCGATACGGTCATGGACCTCTCCACCGGCAAGCACATCCACGAGACGCGCGAGTGGATCATCCGCAATTCCCCGGTACCCATCGGCACGGTGCCCATCTACCAGGCGCTGGAGAAGGTCGACGGCAAGGCCGAGGAGCTGACCTGGGAAATCTTCCGCGACACGCTCATCGAGCAGGCCGAGCAAGGGGTGGACTACTTCACCATCCACGCCGGCGTGCGCCTGGCCTACGTGCCGCTCACCGCCAAGCGCATGACGGGCATCGTTTCGCGCGGCGGCTCCATCATGGCCAAGTGGTGCCTCGCCCATCACAAGGAAAGCTTCCTGTACGAGCATTTCGAAGAGATCTGCGAAATCATGAAGGCCTATGACGTGAGCTTCTCGCTCGGCGACGGCCTGCGCCCCGGCTCGATCTACGATGCCAACGACGAAGCGCAGCTCTCGGAACTGCGCACCCTGGGCGAGCTGACGCAGATCGCATGGAAGCACGATGTGCAGGTCATGATCGAAGGCCCGGGCCACGTGCCCATGCACATGATCAAGGAAAACATGGACCTGCAGCTGGAATACTGCCATGAGGCCCCCTTCTACACGCTCGGCCCCTTGACCACCGACATCGCGCCCGGCTACGACCACATCACCTCGGGCATAGGCGCCGCGCAGATCGGCTGGTACGGCACGGCCATGCTCTGTTACGTCACGCCCAAGGAACACCTGGGCCTGCCGAACAAGAAGGACGTCAAGGACGGCATCATTACTTACAAGATCGCCGCCCATGCCGCGGACCTCGCCAAGGGGCACCCCGGCGCGCAGATTCGCGATAATGCGCTGTCGAAGGCGCGCTTCGAGTTCCGCTGGGAAGACCAGTTCAACCTCGGCCTAGACCCGGATACCGCCAAGGACTTCCACGACGAGACCCTCCCCAAGGACTCGATGAAAGTCGCGCACTTCTGCTCCATGTGCGGCCCGCACTTCTGCAGCATGAAGATCACGCAGGACGTGCGCGAATACGCCGAGCAGCAGGGCCTGAGCGAAACCGAGGCCCTCTCCAAGGGCATGCAAGAGAAGGCCGTGGAGTTCGTCAAGAAAGGCGCGGAGATCTATCACCGCTCATGAGGCGCGCCGGAGCGCGCGGGGCGCCTTGATACACTGGATGCAGTGTAGCTATGACGGCGCCCTGCGCCCGCGCAAGCGTGCGGTGGCGAAACCGGGGTCCCGGCCCGGCCAGGACCCGGCCCGCTGCCGGTGTGCCCCACGGCCAGCCCGGCCGCGCCGGCCGCACGCCCCCATGAGACACCGCATACATCCCGCATTCAGGATTCAACCATGACAGACACCTTCACCCTTGCCGGCAAGGCCTATTCCTCGCGCCTGCTCGTCGGCACCGGCAAGTACAAAGACTTCGAACAGACCAAGGCGGCCATCGACGCCAGCGGCGCCGAAATCGTCACCGTGGCCATCCGCCGCACCAACATCGGCCAGAACGCCAACGAACCCAGCCTGCTCGACTACCTGCCGCCGAGCCAATACACCATCCTGCCCAACACCGCCGGCTGCTACACCGCCGAAGAGGCCGTGCGCACACTGCGCCTGGCGCGCGAACTGCTCGACGGGCACGACCTGGTCAAGCTCGAGGTGCTGGGCGACCCGCATACCTTGTTCCCCAACATGCCCGAGACCCTCAAGGCGGCGGAAACGCTCGTCAAGGAGGGCTTCAAGGTCATGGTGTACTGCACCGACGATCCCATCCAGGCACGCATGCTGGAAGAGATCGGTTGCGTCGCGGTCATGCCGCTGGCTTCGCTGATCGGCTCGGGCATGGGCATCCTCAACCCGTGGAACCTGCGCCTCATCATCGAGCAGGCCAAGGTACCCATCATCGTGGATGCCGGCGTGGGCACGGCTTCGGACGCGACGGTGGCGATGGAGCTGGGCTGCGACGGCGTGCTGATGAATACCGCCATCGCCGCCGCCAAGGACCCTGTGCTGATGGCCAGCGCGATGAAGAAAGGCGTCGAGGCCGGGCGCGAAGCCTACCTGGCGGGACGCATGCCCAAGAAGCTGTACAGTGCGTCGCCGAGCTCGCCCATGACCGGGCTTATCCAGTCCTAAAAGCTCAACGCTTCTCCGCCGGCGCCGGTTGGAGCTTGAGCTGCAAGAAGCGGCGCAGCTCTTCAGAAGCCGGCGCCCGCGCGGCGTGCTCGCCCGCCACGCGCTGCACGACAGACCAGATCACCGCATCCAGGGCAGCGTCGTGCCGCTGCGCACGCGTCCATTCCGAAGGCGAGCGGCCGCGCTCGCGCCCGATGCGCTCGCTCTCCGCGCGCAAGGCGCGGAATAAATCCCGCATGAAGGCGACGCCATGCAGGCGGTCGTCCGGAATGACCGGCGTGCCATCCACGTACCGCAGCCGGGCCGCGGCCGCCGGTATCTCGAATCGCCCCGCCGGGTCCAGCAGGGCAGCCAATCGATTCCACATCAAACCGGCCCGATAGCTCTCGCGCGTGACGGCGAGCAGCGCTTCGCTCGTGGCCGGCAACGGCTGGGCCGCCCCCACGCCCTTGCGAAAGGCGGCCTCCGCCCAACGGGCCGTGCCCTCGCGCAACCAGGCGCGCTGGATGGGCGTATGGGCGTAGTGATAGAGGTGGAAAAGTTCGTGCGCAGGCGTTAGGTTGCGTGGTTGCAGCGCTGCGGACACGTGGAACCGCAACACGCAGCCGCGCGCACCCGGATCGAAATACGGTTCGCTAAAGGCCTCGCCGTTGTACTTCTGCTTGGCCAGCACGAACGCCTGGATGGCCACCACGTCGCGGTAGCGGGGAAACGCCGCCACGCCCGAAGTCTGGAAAAAATGGTTGTACAACGTGGCTGCGGCCTGCAACTGCACGGCCATGTCCTGGATCTTGTCGGCCTGGCCGTCTCCGTCCCGATCGTCGGCATGGGGCGCACGCCGGATGTCGGCATCGGAAAAATAGAGGGTCACGGCGCCGGCCTGGCGCGCCTGGTCGAGCCCGGGAGGGACCGGGCGCACATTGCCTTGCCGCTGGCAAGCCCAGGCCGAGGCACTCCACAGCGCCGCCAGCAGCAGTGCCAGCCCTCCGGCGCGCCGCAGCGCACCGCCCTGGGACGAGCGTTCAGCGTAATTGCACATCGTCGGCATCTATGCGGGCAATAGGTTCGACCGACACCCCCCGCGCCTGCGCGGAAGGCAGCCTCTTGGCGATCAGCTCCAACAGATGGGAGACCGCGTGCGGGGCGCCCGCGAGCTCGGCCTCGAGTCTGCCGTCATCGGTGTGCCGTACCCAGCCGCGCATGCCGTGCACGCTGGCCTGCTTCCACGCCCAGCGGCGGAAATCCGCGCCCCGCGTGCGGCCCTCGACCACCACGCGCACCGCCCGCTCCTGCCGCTCGTCCGGCCGCAGCTGCGGGAAATACGCCTCCAGCAACGCGCCCGCGACGTCTCGGGCGGGCCCTTCCAACGGGAAATGCTGCAGGCCGAACTCGTTGTTCGTGTTGACTTCGATGATGGTCCAGGCCTGCTCGTGGGGCGAACGGGAAATGTCTTCGGCGATCAGGTCCAGGCCGGCATGGAAGGGGTTGAACACCGCCTGCCGCGCGCGCACCGCGATCGGCGCCCAATCGGGGTGAACCGCATCAGTCACATCGCGGCTTTCGCCGCCCGAGCCGATGTTCGCGATCGAATGCAAGGGCACGTGCTGCCCCGCTGCCGGACGCGAATCCCCGCTCAAGCCCTGGGCCGCGAGATTGCGCCGCATCATCGGCGTCAACACGATGGGCTTGGCGCCAAGAAAGGGGTTGTGCTGCCGCGCTTGGTTCTTCAGCTCGACCAGCTCGTCGATGGTATGGATGCCGTCGCCCGTGAGGTAGGCAGGCACGCGCTGCGTGACCGTACAGATGGCATTGCCGATCACGAACACGCGGTAATCATTGCCGGCCCAATATCCTTCCACAATGACCTCGGAAGCCCGGACGTCCCGCGCCATCAGCCACGCCGCATCGAAGTGCTCCCGGGTGCGGATGTCGGAGGTCACCCCTAGGCCGCCGGAGCCGACGAGCGGCTTGACCACGACCGGCCTCCCCAGCCGGCGCGCGTACTTCCACGCCTCCTCCGCCTTGTCGATGGGAAAGACCCGGCCTTCGGGCGTCGATATCCCCGCCGCCGCGAGCAGCCGCTTGGTCCAACTCTTGTCGTTCGTCGCGCGGCGGGCGACATGGCTGGTCAGGTGGGGCATGCCGTGCGCAAAGCCGAGCCGGGCCTCTCCCGCCGAGATGATGGTGACCACGGCGTTCACCGAGGTGCATTCGAGATTCCGGGCGTAGGCCGCCTGCTTGAGCAACACGCGCTGCAGCGAATAATCGCGCGCCAGCGACGCGCCGTCGCAAGGCGAGCGATAGAGGCGCGCCGGGCGGATGGTCGGCGCCTCGGCCAGCATCTCCCGGTTCGCGCGCAGGCGTGCCACGGCCACTTCTGCCAGGCGGGCAGGCAGGTCGGCGGCCGGACGGCCGTAGGCGGGGAAGCACGGGGTGGCGACGGCGGGATCTGAATTTACTTCGATCACCCAGGCATTACCGTCCCCGGCATCGGCACGGAAGTCGCGGATGATCACGTCCAGCCCAACCTGGATGGCGCCCGGCAATGCGCGCCAGCACGCCTCCGCCATGCGGAGAATGGAAGGATGCAGGACGTCCAGCACGGCGACGCTCTCGCCGCCTTGGCCCACGTTGGAGGTCGTGCCCAGGCGCACGTACTCTCCGGCGGCAGGCACCGCGTCGAGCGGCCGGCGGTCGATGCGATGCAGGTAGTCGAGCGCCTCGATGGGATACAGCCTGAAGACTGGATTACGTTTGCGCGCTTCGTTCTTGCGCGC
This sequence comes from uncultured Pigmentiphaga sp., assembly GCF_937950555.1. Classification (NCBI taxonomy): domain Bacteria; kingdom Pseudomonadati; phylum Pseudomonadota; class Betaproteobacteria; order Burkholderiales; family Alcaligenaceae; genus Pigmentiphaga; species uncultured Pigmentiphaga sp. Next base: position 9,348 of record NZ_CALFCW010000080.1, read on the forward strand.
AATCAGCTGGGCGATGGTGCTGCGGCCGTCCCCGATCACGTGGGCAGGCAGGCGGCAGACAGCGGCCGCGACCCGCCCTTCCACGACGAAGATGCGCACTTCATCGCCGACGACGAAGTCTTCGACCACCTTGCTCTTTCCCCGGGCGGCATGCCACGCGTAGCGGAAATCTTCCTCCGTGGCGACGTTGGCCGTCACGCCCTTGCCACCCGAGCCCTTGAGCGGCTTGACCACCTGCGGCGCGACGCCCACCCGCGAGCGGAAGTAGGCCAGCGCGGCATCGAAGTCGTCGAAGACGCGTCCTTCCGGCACCGGAATGCCCGCACCCGCCAAGACTTTCTTCGTGGCCGCCTTGTTCAAGGTGATGGCGCGCAATGCCACCGACACGTCCGGACTGTTGGGCGAGAACACGCATGGCGGCCCCTCTCCTGCCGAAAGCTCGACGTGGGTGTTGCCCGCCATGGAAAACGACAGCCCCCGCCGCTCTCCCTCCACGCGCAGCATGCGATAGATTGGATTGCCGGCGCGGGGGGCAAGGTAGTATGAGTTGACGTAGGTATTGGCGCCCTCGCGCATGATGCTGCGCAGGGTTTCGCGGTTCTCGGGCGTCGCCGCTTCAATCGCCGGGCCGGTCTCGATGCCGAGCAGGTACTTGTAGTAATCGAGCTTGATGGGCGCCGCCGTCTCCAGGCATCCCTTGAGCCCCGGATAGCTATTCGCTTCGAACAGGCGCAGCTCGCCATCCTGGATGCCGAAGTCGCAGCCGAGCGCATCCAGCGCCTCACCGTGGCGGGCAGACAGGACCTCCGCCACGCGATAAGCGGCCTCTTCCAGCCGCACCATCAAATCATGCACCTGCGTGCGGCTGTATTGCGTGGCCAGGAATGTGCGCGGATCGTGCTGCTGGCCGCCAGTGGCCAAATTGGAGGTGACGCGGTTGCCGCTCGCCCGGACGTACATGGCCGCAGCCGTCCACCGCCCGCCCGCGCCGCGGAACAGCGGCACGCGCACGTCGAAGGGGCCGGCCTGCGTGCGGCTGGCGAAATACTCCTGCATCATGTAGCCGCGGGCCTTGAACTGCTCGGCGCGTGCCAGAAAGGCGGCTTCATCGAGAAGCTCGACGCCGGCATCGCTCGCCAAGCGAATCCCGCCGTCTACCCGTTCGGCCACGAAAATCCCACGCCCCCGGCTGCCCACGTACGGCTTGAGCACCATGGCCCCGTCGCGCAGGCGCTCGAGCAAGTCCCGCGGTTCGATCGAACCATAGGGCAGCAACAGGGCGAGCGTGCGGGGATCCGTGCCCAGGATGCGCAGGACGGCGCGCTTGCCGCCCAACAGCGGCGTGGTCAGGCGCGCTCGCTGCTTGAGATCCTGCCACAGTCTCAATTGCGAAGCGGAGGTGGGCGGCGCGTTGTCGATGACGACGGGCAGCTCGTACTCGCCCTCGACCCAGGCCCCATCGCGGAACAAGAAACCGCGCGCGCGCGTCGCGCCGACGGCAAGGTCCCGATAGCTGAAATAGCAGACTGCTATGCCCTCGTCCGCACACAGGCGCGCAATGTGCCCGATCTCGGAAAACGGGCGGGCGGCATAGCGGAGCATGCCGACCCGGTACGACGAAGGGGGTTCCCGCAAGACCGTTTCTCCCGCCATCCCATCGGTTTCCATCGAGCGCGGTGCCGGATTCGTCAGCGCTCGCGCAGCGCCTCGCGCGCGCGGTTCATGGGTTTGATCAAATACTCGAAAACCGTCTTTTGGCCCGTCCGGATGTCCACCGTCGCGATCATCCCCGGTACGATGGGAAACCGTTTGCCGGCCTTATTGACCAGGGCGTCGGTGGAAGTCCGGATGAATACCCGGTAATAGTAGACCTCGGGCTTGACCTCGTCCTGGATGGTGTCCGGCGAGATCGTGGTCACGACGCCGTCCAAGGCGCCATACACGGAATAATCGTAGGCGGTGATCTTGACCGTCGCCTCCTGGCCGGGGTGGATGAAGGCGATGTCCTGCGGCGAAATCCGCGCCTCCACCAGCAGCTGGTCTTCCACCGGCACGATCTCCATCAGCATCCCATTGGGCGGCACCACGCCGCCTTTGGTCGTGACGCTGATCTGCTTGACCACGCCGCGCACCGGCGAGCGCAGCGTCAGCCGGGTGAGCGAATCCGCGCGCCCTTTCACCACCGACGACAACGCCTTGACCTCGGCCTGCGCCTTGGTGAGCTCATCGCGTGCACGCACACGGTACTCGGAGCGCAGTTCGCTGATCTTGAGCTCGAGGTCGGCAGCCTGGCGCCGCAGGCGGATGACTTCCACATCGCTCGCCGCCCCGGCCTTCACCAGCGATTCAGTCATCGCCAGCTCGCGCCGGACCAGCTGCAGCGACTGCTGCACCAAGGCCACCGACTGCTCCAGGCTGCGCTTGCGCGCCTCGAACAGCTGCGACTCGGCGGCGATCAGCTCGGGATAGGGCTTGAGCTCGTCCGGAAAGCGGGGCCGGGTTTCATCCACCTCCGCGCGCAGGCGGGCCACGCTCGCGAGCGCCGCGCGATAGCGCGCCGCGCTCTCCTCCACGTTGGATCCGATCTTGGTGGGGTCGAGCTGCGCGAGCACCTGGCCCTGCTCGACGATATCGCCTTCGGCCACGTTCAATTCGGCCAGGATGCCGCCTTCGAGCGACTGGATGACTTGTTCGCGCGAGGTGGGGATGACCTTGCCAGTGCCCGAAGATACCTCGTCGATCACGCCGAAAAAGCTCCACACGAGCAGCACGGCAAACAGGGTGACGATCACCCATATGATGCGTTCCGAGCGCACGATGACCGCATCATCGCCGTCCCCATGGGCATCCATGCCACGGCGCTTGCGCGGTGCGCCGCCGAAGGAGGGAAACGAGAGAAAAGAGGGGAGCGCTATGCTCTTCATGACCATCCCTTGCGTGCTTTATATCGCCGCCAGGCGCGCCTTGGACCGGCGGTTCAACTCCGCGATCACTTCTTCCTTGGGGCCGTCCAAGGCAATCGCGCCGTTGTCCACCACGATGATGCGCTGGACCACGCTCAACAGGCTCGTCCTGTGCGTCGCCACGACCAGCGTGCGTCCAGCCTCGAGCGAAGCCAGGTGGCGAATGAAGCGCTTCTCCGTCGTTTCGTCCATGCTTGCGGTCGGCTCGTCCAGCAACAACACGCGCGGATCACGCAGCAGCAGGCGCGCCAGCAGCAGGCTCTGCCGCTGCCCGCCGGAGAGCCCCACGCCGCCTTCCTGCACCATGTGGTCGAGCCCTTTCGGAAGCCGGCGCAAGTAATTCAGCGCGCCGGTCCACTCGAGCACCTGCAGGATGCGCTCGTCGCTCGTGCGCGGGGCACCCAGCACCAGGTTGTCGCGCAAGGTGCCGTGGAACAGCCGCGCATTCTGGGTCAGGATGCCGATGTCCCGCCGCACGTCCGCCGGATCGATGTGCGACAGCCGCACGCCGTCGAGCAACACCTCGCCCGAAGCGGGCTCGAGCAGGCCGGCCATGGCTTGCAGCAAGGTCGACTTGCCCGCGCCATTGCGCCCCAGCACCGCGATGCGCTCGCCCGGCTGGATGCGCAGGTTCTTCACCTGCAGGATGATCGGGCTATCGGGGGTGTAGCGGAACGCCGCACCGTCGAACTGGAAGGCACCTTGGATCGCCGGGCGGTGGATGCGCTGCTCGTGCTCGGGCTGGTCCACCGGCAGCTGCATGATTTGGTCCACGCTATTCATGCCGAGCTTGGCTTGCTGCCACTTGCCCAGCAGCTGCGCCACGCGCGCCATGGGGCCCATCATCCGCGAGGAAAGAATGGAAGCCGCCACCAGCACGCCCGTGGTCATGTCACCGTCGATGACGCGCGGCGCGCCAAAGAAGATCACGGTCGCAAACACGCCGGTCTGCACGGTCTGGGACCAACCCACCAGCGTGTTGGTCAAGGACCGCGTTTTCAGGTTGGCCTCGGCCGTGACCGCGTTGTAGTGGTTCCAGAGGTGCTGGAAGCGGTCCTCGGCCTGCATGGTCTTGATGTCTTCGTTGCCCTGCACCGCCTCCACCAGCATCGCATGCCGCAGCGAAGCCTCGCGCGTAGCCGTCTGGGCATACTCGCGCAGGCGCCGCTGGGCGAGCAAGCCGGGCGCGACCATCAGCACCATGGCCGCGAGCGGAACCGCCACCAGGGATCCGGCGAGGTGCCAGAACACGACCAAGAACAAGATGAAGAACGGCACGTCGGCAATCGCCGTCACCGTCGTGGACGTCATCATCTCGCGTATGGACTCGAGGTCGCGCAATTGCGAGATGAAGGTGCCGGTCGAAGCCGGCCGGGCGGTATTGCGCACGCGCAGCGCATGGCCGAACACGCGGTCCGAAATGCGCATGTCGGCGCGCTTGCCGAGCAGGTCGGTCACGGTGCTGCGCACGCGCCGCAACACAAAATCGAAGCCCAAGGCCACCAGCACGCCGATGAACAGAACGTACAGCGTCGGCATCGAACTGGCGGGCACCACCCGATCGTACACCTGCATGGAGAACAGCACGGTGGAGAGCGTCAGGATGTTGGCGACCAGCGACCCGGCCATGATGTGCCAATAGGGCCGCATGTCCCCCAGGACGATGGCGCGCAGCCAATGAGGCTTGTAGGGTGCGATGTACGCATCGACGCGCGCATCCGGCACCCCGCCGAGCGGGCGCATCACGGCCACCCATTCGACTTGGGACTGCAAGGCATCCAGCGCGACGCGCGTGCGTTGCCCATCGTCGCCACTGTATGCGATGCTGGCCGTTCCGTCGGAGGCGATGGCCTCGAGTACGCCCACCTGGCCGTCACGGGTCCTCACCGTCACCGGCAGGCGCCAGGTGGAAATCGCTTCCAGTGCCTCGGGATCCCGCACCAACGACAAACCCAGCCCGGCCCGGCGGGCAAGATCGCGCAGGGCCTGCTCTTCGTCCTGCCCTTCATCCGCCCACCTGCGGGCAATGCGCAGCGACTCGGGCGAACACGGAAGCCGGTAATGCCGGGCGACCGCGAGCACCGCCTCTCGCCAGGCGCGTTCCCGATGCTCGGCCCCGGGCTGCGGAGCCTCGCCGCCGGCCGCCGCCGGATCCTGCACTGCGCTGGTGTTATTCATCATAGGCATTCCCGGCCACGCGCACGGCATCTTCCAGGCCAAACGCCCGGCGCATCGCGCCCGTGGCATAGAGACAATCCAAACTCAACTCCAGCAGCTCGTACTTCGTGTTGATTTGATCGAAGCGCGACTGGTGGAACTCCTGCTCCGCGTTCAGCAGATCGATCAGCGAGCGCGTTCCCAGCGCCAGGTATTGCTGGCGATATAGCTCCTTGGCTTCGCCGATGGATTGACGCCGGCCGTCCAGCACAGCCAGGCGGTCGGCCAGCCCGGAGGTTTGCTCGCGGGCTTCCGTCAAGGCCTGCATCACGGAGAGCCGGGCGTTGTCGCGCGCCGCGTCCGCAGCGCGCAGGGCGTGTTCGGCAGCTGCGCTGCGGGCGCTGAGCGCGCCGCCCTGGTACACGTCCATGGACACGTTCAGCGCGAGCATGAAATCGTCCCGGCGCGTCGCATTGCCGTTGAACGCGCGCCCTACGCCGGCGTCCAGGGAAAGCGTGGGCCAGCGGTTGGCGCGTGCCGCCTCCAGCAGCGCCTTCGCCCGCTCGTGTTCCGCTTCCGCAACTTTCAAGGCCGGAACCTCGGACCAATCGAGCTCGTCCGCCCTGCAGGCGCCCTCCAGCTCCGGCGTACGGTCGACGGAGAGCTGGGGCAGCGTGGCTACGCCCAGCAGCGTGCGCAGCACGCCGCGCCAACGCGCCAGCTGCGACGCGTATTGCAGCGCAATGGACTGCGATGCCGAGACACGGGATTGCGTCTGCATGACGTCCGAACGCGTGCTCGCGCCGCTCTCATGGCGTGTCTTGACCAGCTGGCTAATCTCGGAGACCCCTTTTACCTGGTCGCGCGCGGCAGCCTCGAGCTCCTCATAGCGCTTGACTTCGATGGCCGCCCTGGCGGCCTCGGCCGCGACCTGCTCGACGGCCATCGACACCCGCGCCTGGCTCACGCGTGCGGCGGCCTGCGCGGCAGAAACGCTGCTGCTGACCTTGCCGAAGTCGTACAGCATCTGCGACGCCGACACGCTCAGGCGGCGGATCTGGCTATCGGCCGAAGCGTTGGTATTGTCGCGGCCCGCCCGAAAGCCCGTCGAGACCCGGGGGTAGTAGCCCGCCCGCGCCACGGCAATCTCTTCGTCGCTTTGATTGAGCCGCCCCAGGGCTTCCGCGATGTTCGGATGCCAGCTGACGGCTTGGCGCGCCACGTCGGCCAGCGTCAACGCGGCAGCGTTCCCGCCCTTGGCCACCTCGCTCGCCAGCACGACCCCTGCATTCGGGCGGCTTTGCACCAACCGGCTCGCTGCAACCGAAGGCGCGAGCGGCCCCAGCCGTTCGGGATCGGGGTGGCGCGCGATGCGCCTGTCCTCGGCAGACTTATCTGCCGACTTTTCGACCGGTTTATCGGCCGCCTTTTCGGCCACCTTATCCGCAGGCCTGTCGCTGTTGGCCGGTGCGGAAGCCCCTGCCGGTGCCCCGGCCAACTGGGGCGACTGCGCCGGTGCGGACCCGGCCACCAACGGACGATGGGATCCGAGAGGCGGCCCCTCCACCACCCCGTTCATCGACGATGAAGGGACGTACACTCGCTTCTCGATGACCCAACGCCCGGCGGGCGCGGCTTGCGCGCGGGCGGCGCCCGTGGCTGCCTGCGGGCCTGCCCAGCCATGCATGGCGCCCTGCGCGCCCGCGTCAGCCGCGTCGGCAAGCCTGACAGACAACAGCCCGGCCACGAGCAAGGCCGCGCGGCATGAACCTCTCATGAATACTCCCGGCAACTTCTGACGCGAACGGCCGGCCCTGGAACCCCAGGACCGGCCGCTCATCGGATCAACGATCGGCGCGACGATCAGATGCCCGACACATCATGCTGAGACCACGCCTGGTCTTCCGGATCCTCCGTATACGCGGAGGCTATCACAGACGGCTCAGTCTCGGTGGAGGCCGACGCGATGGCCGGGCCTTCGCTGGACTCCCCGGCGAGATACGACTCGACCGGATCCGCCTCAGGCTTCAACACATCTTCCAACGCGACATCATCTTCATCGCCCTGGTCGTCGTCCGCATCGTCACCGTCATCGTCCAGGCCATCGAGCGGCACCGAATGCGCGACGATGAGCTCGTCGCCGGACTCTGACCCCGGTGCAGGCTGCGTGTTGTTCGTCTCGCCGATGTTGACGGTGATCGTGCCTTCCGACACCTGGCCGTTGGCGAAGTGCAGCTGGTACGTGAATACGTCGGCCTGTTCGATGGCGTTGATATCCGCCTTCGGCTCGTACGTCCAGCTACCGTCCGCGTTCATGGTCAGGGTGCCATAGTCGCCTTCCAGCACGACCGGATCGACGCCGGGGAACTTGACGGTAGCACCGTCCTTGACGCTGACCGCGACCGGACCGTCGACCGACGTATCGATGCCCGAAGCCTCGAGTACGTTGCCTTCGGCCGGCGTGACGCCACCGACGCTTACCTGGTCGTAATGCGTCACGTGTTGCGTCATGTCCACGCTCACCGAGCCCGGCAACGTGATGGCGGAGGCGTTCTCCACGATCAGCCTGTACTCGCCCGGCTGCAGGTCGTCGATGTGTGCCGTGATGCGCGTCGGCAGGAGGCCAATCAGGTCGATCAGGCCGCCCGCTTCCGAACCGCCAACCTTCACCCAATTGCCGCCCTCGTCCTTGGACTCGAGCGTGAACTTGAGCCCGTTGAGCAACGACGCCAGGCCAGAACCCGTGATGTCCAGGTCGACCGAGGACGTCGTTCCCTCTTCAACCGTGAACACATGGGTGCCCGAAGTGTTGCCCAGGACGATGCCAAGCGCGCCGAGCGCCCACGAGTACTCGATGACATCGGCTTGGTCCACCTGCTCGACCGTGTTCTCGACGATCACCGACGCGTCGCCCGAGTCCGCCGCCGCAGGCGTGACGACCGCATCCTGGCCAGGATTCGCATCGTCCCACTCCAGTTCGACCTGGTCGCTGTCCAGGCGCACATAGAGCTTGGCCTCGTCTTCGCTGCCGTTCGGATGCACCAGCTTGTAATCGAAGACGTCGACCTTGCCCACGTTTGCAGCGTTGTCGGCGTTGGGCTGGTAGGTATAGCTGCCGTCGGGCATGACGGTCAGCGTACCGTACAGGCCGGCGATCACCGTGCCGGCGGCATCGGGCGTCACATAATCGCCATCCGCGTTCTTGACCTGCAGCACGGCTGCGTCATCCGGACCAAGGTCATCGGGCGATCCGCCTGGGCCGGGATCCGTGAGCAGATTGCCGGACGCAGGCTCGACATTGGTCACGTCGAACTCGACGAGGCTCGTCCGATCCAGCGTCATGCTCCAGTCGGCTTGCTGCACGAGCGAAGCCAAGCCGTTGCCGCCATAGACCACGCGGTACTGGCCAGCGGGCAAATCGTGCGCCTCGACCCGCATCTCGTCACCGAACAGGCCGAGCAAGTCGATCAGGTTGGCATCCCGGGTCTCGGAAACATTCACCCACTCACCGTCTTGCATGACTTGGAGGGTGACGAAAGCCCCACCCAGCACGCCCAGCAGGCTGCCGCCATCCAACGAGAACGACAGGTCGCCCGTCGTGCCGTCGTCGATGGTGAAGTAGTGCGATTCGGAAACCTCGCCTATGCGCAGGAGCAGCGTGTCCGAGCCGGATTCTTCCGTGGTGCCGAGGTCGCGCGGGCTCAGTTCGAGCTTGGCCGTCGCAACATCGTCATGGGCGTCGACGTCAGAGTCGGCATCGGCATCAGCATCGGCGTCAGCATCAGCATCAGCATCAGCATCAGCATCAGCATCAGCATCAGCATCCGCATCAGCGTCGGCATCGGCATCGGCATCCGCATCCGCATCCGCATCAGCATCTGCATCAGCATCAGCATCAGCATCAGCATCAGCGTCGGCATCGGCATCCGCATCCGCATCAGCATCAGCATCAGCATCAGCATCAGCATCAGCATCAGCATCAGCATCAGCATCAGCATCAGCATCAGCATC